>NZ_CP124620.1:2896363-3218181 GCF_030128875.1 Stenotrophomonas sp. BIO128-Bstrain
CCGTCGCCGACGTGCGTACAGCCCTGGCGCGCACCGGCCTGCAGCTCACCGACGTGCAGGTGCTGCTGGATTTTGATGGCGCTTCAGCCGCCACTCGCCAGAGCAAGCGTGCCGAGGCGATGTCGTTGCTCGCGCTGGCAAACGACGTCGGTGCAGGCACTGTGCTGGTGCCTGCCTGCACGGCAACCGACTACGCGCCCGAGCGGGTTGCCGACGACCTGCGCTGGCTGTGCCTGCGTGCCGCTGAGCACGGCCTGCGTATCGCCTACGAAGGCATGGCCTGGAGTCGTCTGCACTCCACCCTGCCCTCGGCGTGGCAGCAGATCGAGCAGGTCGGGGCGCCGAACCTGGATATCGTGGTCGATGCCTTCCACCTGTTCGCCGCCGGGCGTACGGCCGATGACCTGCGCGACATCCCGGTGGAGCGCATCGCGCTGGTGCAGCTGTCGGATGTACTGGCCCAGCCGTTGCCCGGGCAGGTGACCACGCAGGCGCGGCATCACCGCTGCCTGCCGGGCGATGGCCTCTGGCCGCTGGAGACGCTGATCGATGCGCTGGCCGAGATGGGTTACAGCGGGCCGATCGGGCTGGAGGTGTTCAATGACGCGCTGAAGGCCCGTGATCCCCATGAGGTGGCGCGCGAGGCCATGGCGGCGCTGGAGGCGGTGCTGGCGCGCTGATGTGTTTCCGGCTGCCCTCATGCGACGGCACCAGGGTGCCGCGCCAAGCGCTCAAGGAGGCACGTGCGTGGCGTCAGCGCGGCTCGACGGCCGGCCTTGCCATGTCCTGCCACTGCGCGGCGACGTCCTCGATACTGCGGGCGGAAACTGCCCGCAGATCACGCGGGTAATGCACGCCCTCGGCCTCGGTCAGTCGGGTCGCATGGAACTGCCCGTTGCTGGCCCGCAGGATCCAGCCGCCCTCGATGCAGGCACGTGAAGCCAGGAACACGACACCCGGCGCCACGCCCTCCGGATGCAGTTCATCCGGTTCGCCCTCCACGCCCCACATGCGGGTCTTGGCCACCGGCGATACCGCATTGACCACGATGCCATGCGCCGCGCCCTCGGCTGCCAGTACGTTGACGATCCCGACCGCGGCCGACTTCGCCGCCGCATACGCCGCCAGCCCGTGCTGCACGTACTGCGGATACAGCGCACGGTCGGAGGTGGTGAGCACGATGCGGCCGTGGCCCTGCGCCTGCATGGCCGGCCATGCGGCCTGCGCCAACCACAGCGGCGCCTTGGCCGCGACCGCCATCATGTGATCGAAACGATCCTCGTCCACCGCATCGATACGCTGGTACTCGACCCAGCCGGCGTTGTGCACGATCGCATCCAGGCGGCCGTGCCGCTGCAGGATATCGGCGACCAGCGCTGCCGCCCGGCTGCGGGTATCGACGCCATGGTGGCTGGCCTCGACAGAAAGGCTCTGTGCATGCAGGCGCGCCACCGCCTGATCGATCCGCCGCGGATCGGTGCCGGTGCCGTCCAGGGCGGCGCCCACATCCTGCATCACCACGTGTGCACCGCGCTGTGCCAGCAATCGACTGTAAGCGAGTCCCAGTCCGCCAGCGGCACCGGTGACCAGGGCAACCTGCCCGGCAAAAGAAAGTGTGTCGTTGATCGTCATGCAGACAGCATCCGCCTTGCGCAGCGCGGATGCCAATACCGATGACAGCTTGCAGCGATACTCAGGGCATATCGCACGCAGGATGCCTAGACGTGCGTGGGCTCGACGATCACCGCCGTGCCGTAGCACAGCACTTCGGTCAGGCCGGTCATCACGTCGGTGGCGTCATAGCGCATGGCGATGATCGCGTTGGCGCCCAACATCCGCGCATGATTGGACATGTCCCGATAGGTCTCTTCGCGCGCCTGCTCGCACAGCTGCGTGTAGATGGTGATGTTGCCACCGAAGATGGTCTGCAGCCCGCCGAGGAAATTGCCCACGATCGAACGCGAACGCACGGTGATGCCACGCACCACGCCCAGGCTGCGCACCACGCGGAAACCGGGCAATTCCATCGCCGTGGTCACCAACGCATCGTCGAGCCGGGTTGCGGGGCCTGCGCGGCCACCGCTGTTGTAAGGATCCGCCATTGCTGCCTCTATCCAGGGTGAGAGTATCGATCCGGCCAGCGCGCAGGGTGCGGCTGGAGCTGGCCGAAGGATAGCGCCAAGCAGAACGCGGATGCGATGCCGGGTGACCTTCCAGTGCCCCCCTAGACGCCACCGAGCCTGACCACCTGGTATACCGCCACATTCTGCTCGGCCAGCGCCCGCACCACCTCGGGAATCAGCTGCATCGGCAGGTCCACTTCGTACCCGTGTGGACGCGCGTGCAGCAGCGAGGCGTCGAAATCGAAGGCAGGGTGGTCGCTGGCGCGCTCGACCAGGAACGTGGTGATTGCATCGCGCGCGATGCCCTCCCACTCGCCCACTTCGAAATACACCCGGTACAGCGTGTCGCCGTAATCGTCGGGCGTGCCGTGCACGGGTGCCACCGCTGAATCGGTCATCGCGTCCTCCTGTGTGGGCGCAAGCGCCAGGGCCAGCCGAAACCATACACCTCGGCCGGTTCCCGGCGCCTGCACATCGCGGTACGTCCGGCGGCCCTCAGCGACCCCGCGGGTCGACCAGATCGCGCTTGCTCCGCGCGAACACCGGTGCGCCCACGTCGAGCTCGGCATCACCCACCGCCCGTCCGGCCAGGAAATCGGCGATGCCCGCGGCGATGGCCGGATTCCCCAGCCACATCTCGTTGTCATGACTGGCGCCGCGTGCCAACAGCGTGCGGCTGTCTCGGAAACCCGGCCGCAGCGCTGCGGCGTTGGCCGGCGGCGTACGCCCGTCCAACGTGCCACTGATGAACAGCACCGGCACGTTGCTGCGCAGCGGCCCACGGAAGGCGTCGCCGAGATCGACCAGCCCCAGGCCATCGCCGAGCGCCGGGAACGGGAAGTTCAGCGCATCGCCGAACAGGCTCTCGCGGGCCTGCGCCTCGGCCAGTGCCCGGCGCTGCGGGCTCTGCCCGGAGGCCACGTCCATCGCCAGCGACATCGCGCCGTAGCTGCCGTACTCACTGCGCAGCAGCAGCACCATTGCCGCCAGCAGATCGTAGTCGCCATTTTCGGCATCGCGCAGGATCAGCGGCAGCCACTGCTGCGTCATGCGCCGTCCCAGGCTGGCACTGATCGCAAGCTGCGCGTCGTACTCGCCGATCATCACCGGCTTGCCGCCATGCATGACACTGCGCCCCTGGCGCGGCTGCTCACGCAGTGCTGCCAGCACCCGCGTGGCCGAGCCGGTCAGGTCATCGAAGCCCGCCTCCTTGGCCGCCCCGCTCAACTCCGCCAGCAGCGCATCGGCCGACAGCGGCAGCTTCAATGTGTCATCGGGTCCCTCCGTGCCCATCAGCACTACCCGGTCGAGACCAGCACCGTGCAGGCGCACCGTGGCCAGCGCCAGATGGGTGCCGTAGCTCATGCCCCACAGGCTGATCTTCGGCACCTTCAACGCCCGCCGCAGGTCCTCCAGGTCACCGGCACTCTCGGCGGTGGTGTAGGCCCCCAGGTCCACGCCGGCCTCCCGCCAGTACGCCACGCAGCGGGCGGCCACCCCGCGCAGCGCGGCGAGCGCGGCGTCGTGCTGCAGCGGCTGTGCATCGTCGAACGTGTGCTGGTGCGGGCACGGCGGCGGCGGTTCGGACTCGCCCGCCCCGCGCTGGTCGAGCAGCAGCACGTCGGTCTCGCGCCGGACCTGATCGAACACCGGCCAGCGCGGACCGCGCCCGGTCCCGATTCCCGAGCCACCCGGGCCGCCGGCCAGGTACACCACCGGTGCCGCGCGACCCTCGCCGCCGGTCGCCGGCAGGCGCACTACCCGCAGGCGCATGCGCGGTCCGTTGGGGTCTGCATGCCGACGCGGCACCTCCAGGTAGCCCGCTTCGGCCGCGATGGTGCCGTGCTTCTGTGTCTCGAACGCATAGGGAGTGAACACCAGCGGCGCCGGCGCCCCACTGGCCAGCGCGGGCGACGCGCCAGCAAGGGCGAGGCACAGCGCCGCCCACCGTGTGATCCGCAGGTGCCGGCCGGGAAGAAGAGAACGGAACAGGGACAGCGGGACGTTGGACATGACGGCCTCCGGTTGGGCGATAAGGGAATCGAGCGGCGAGTGACAGCGCGTGCACCACGCCTGCAGCATCGCCGTCCCCACGGCGGCCGAGGATGGCCCGTCCGCCGAACAGCTCCAGACGGGGGTCCAGCAGCTCCATGCAACCGATACGATGGGCCCATGCAGATCCCACGCACCCTGGCCGCCCTCGCCGTCCTGCTCATCGCAATCGCCGCGTGGCTGCTGTTGGTCGCGCCCGCACCGGGGGTGCGCTACTACGAAGCCCAGGAGATGGCGCTCGCTACGCTGGGGGCGGATGGCGCACTGCCCACCGCGCCGCCGAAGACACTGGCCTGGCAACCGGCCAACCAACGCGAACTGGTGCAGTGGCGCGGTCCTTACTGGCTGCGCTGGCGCCTGCCCGCGCCGGCAAACCAGGACGCGGCCGACCGCGCACTGCGCGTCTCGGTGCGCGCCGCCAGCCGGCCCTTCTGGAACGGCCAGCCGTTGGCCGCCAACGGCATCGTCGGCCGAAACGCAGACGAAGAGCAGCCGGGACAGGTGGACATCATCCGTGTGCTGCCGCCCTCCTCGCGCAGCGGCACCGATGAGGTGGTGCTGCTCGCCTCCAGCCATCATCAGTGGCTCAAGCCGCGCGGTGCGGATGCCTTCGTTGCGGTCGGGCCAGCCGCCTCGATCTACGGCCACGGCATCGGAGCGTGGTTGATCGCCGCCCTCGCCACCGGTGCACTCGGCGCGGCGTGCCTGTACTTCCTCGCCGCACAGCGCGGCCGACCACGGGTGCCGGGTGCGCGCCTGTTGCTGGCGCTGGGTGTGGTCGGCCTTGCGCTACCCGTTGTCGAAGCATGGCGGCCGCTGGTCGGGTATGCCTACCCGTGGCACGGCCCGCGACTGCTCATGCTGCTTCTGCTGCACCTCGCCGCAGCGATCCTACTGCCGGCTTACCTCGCGCGTCGTTTCGGCGTCGCGGTGCCGAAGACAGCCCGCATGGCCTATCTCGCCACCCTGCTGGCGCTGGCCGCCTTCGTGCCCAGCTTCGACGGCCGCGGTGCCGCACTGCTGCTGCTCAGCCTGCTGACCTCCGCCTGCGTGCTGCTGCGCGCCCGCGGCGAACCGGACGAACGCTGGCCGATCCTCACATTGGTCGTGGCAGGCGCGCTGGCCGTCCCCTTCGCCGGCGGCATCTTCCTCGATGGCCCCTACTTTCTGTTCCTGGCCGTGCTGATGGGCTTCCTGCTGATCCGCCACGCCGCGCAACTGCGTAGGCTGGACCACCACAACGCGCAGCTGCGCGAAGAGCGCGCCCGCCTCTCGCTGCAGCTGCTGCAGCGAGGGATTCACCCGCATTGGCTGATGAACACCCTCACCGGGCTGCAGGAACTGATCGAACAGGCACCGATGCGCGCCAGCCGCCTGGTCGAATCGCTGGCCGAGCAGTTCGACCGCCTGCGCGAGAGCAGCACCCGCCCCAGCGTGCCGCTGGAGGAAGAGCTGGCGCTGTGCCGCAACCACCTGGACATCGTCGGGCTCGCGCTGGATCGCCACATCGGTCTTGAGGTCGAGGGCGAACACACGGGCCTGTGGCTGCCACCCGGCGTGCTGCATGCACAGGTCGAGAATGCCCTCACCCATGCGGGGGCGGTGGCGTGCGCCGGGCATCCGTTCCGCCTGCGTGTTCAACGCGAGGACGACCGATGGATATTGGAGCTTCGTAGCGCACGCGGAACCGCCCCGCATCGCGGGCAAGGCACGGGCACGCGCTACATTGAGGCAAGCTTGGCCGCCACCTGGCCGGAGGGCTGGCACTTTGAGCAGGGCGCCGATGGCAACGACTGGTACGGCCGCATGGAGCTGACATGCGCATCCTGATCGTCGAGGATGAACTGCTGGTCCGCCAGAGGCTGCTGCGGATGTGCACCGAACTGGCTGGCAGCCGCGCCCGATTCGATGCCGTGGCCGACCTGGACGCCGCGGGTGACCGGCTGCAGCGCAGCGTGTATGACGGCCTGCTGCTGGATTTGAATCTGGGTGGGGAGGATGGTTTCGACCTGCTGAAGCGCGTGGTGGCTGGCCGATACCACTGCGTGGTGGTCTCCGCGCATCGGGAGCGGGCGCTGCAGGCGTTTGAGCATGGGGTGCTGGATTTCGTGCCGAAGCCCTTCTCACGCGAACGGCTGGGGCAGGCGCTGGAGCGACTGCTGGATGTCGGGCGGTATCGGTCTGGCGCCGCGCGTTACCTGGGCGTCTGGCATGCACAGGGGACGGCGATGGTGGAACTCGCGGATGTTCTGTGGATTCGCGCTGATGGGGATTACAGCGAGGTGCGCATGCGTGATGGGCGCAGTGAACTGCATGACAAATCGCTGGCGAGTCTTACTGCCGTGCTGCCGCCGGACTTTGTGCGCTGCCACCGGTCGTATATGGTCAATCTGAAGCATGTGCGGACGCTGCACGCGGCTTCGGGGAGCCGGTATTGGTTGATGTTGAATGATGGGGCTGAGGTGCCGGTGGGGCGGGCGTTTGTTGAAGAGATTCGTAGGGACATCGGGTCGACTGGTTGAATCCCAGTCCAGAACCGGCATGTAAAACACAAGCACTGTTTGCCCGTGGGACGCTGGTTTCACTTCATGCACCAGTGACCGGCAAGGCTACGGCGCGAATGCAACTTCCCACTTGCCGTACGGCGTCAGCCCGAGCGACTGTGCAAGCGCATTCGATGCGACGTTGTCACACTGGCAATTGTACTGCGCCTCATATCCACGGCTCTCAGCATGATCAACCATGGCTCGCACCAACGACGGTGAGGCTCGGGTTTGTGACGAGACTGACGCTGTCCGGATCTGCCATGTTCTTGGTATCAGCACGATTGACGCGCCGCCGCTTCCGCCGTCAACCCGTTTGGACAGGAGCGCTGCTGCGAAAGCGCTCCCGGTAGTCGCCGGGTGCCACGCCGAGCACACGAAGGAAGGCACGACGCAGGGTCTGTTCGTCTGACAGCCCCGTCAGCGCCGCAACCCGCTTGATCGGCAATGTGCCGGACTCGAGCAGGCGCCGTGCGGCTTCCAGCCTCAACATTTCCACTGCCTTGGCAGGCGTGACGCCACATCTGCTGCGGTAGACACGGGCGAAAGTGCGCGGCGACATGTTCATCCAGTCAGCCAGCACCTCCACGCGCAGATCCTCGTGCAGGTGAGCCGCCATCCAGCCGTGAAGCTCGGCGAAATCGCCACCGGTGCTGGACTGCGCCGACAGCGGCGCACTGAATTGCGACTGCCCGCCCGAACGCTTGACGAACACGACCAGCTGTCGCGCCACGTCGATGGCGAGCCGGTGTCCGTGATCATCCTCGATCAACGCAAGCGTCAGATCGATGCCTGCGGTGACACCTGCCGAGGACCACACATTGCCATCCCGCACGAAGATCCGGTCAGCATCCACGTGTACGCCGGGGTACAGGCTCGATAGCCGCGTTGCCCAGTCCCAGTGCGTTGCCGCGCGCCGCCCCTCCAACTGCCCTGCGGCGGCCAACAGGAACGCGCCCGTGCAGATCGAGCACAACCTCCTCACTGTCTGGCCCCGCGCTGCCACCCACGTCACCAGTGCTGCGGATGCCTCGTACACGTCACCGCGGCAGCCACCTGGCGCCATCAACGTATCGATCGCGACGTCCTCCAGGCTGGCCAGTGCCTTCGACATCACCTGCAGCCCGGCGCTGGTGGCCACCAGACCGCCATGTTCGGATACGACGGTAATCTCATAGCGCAGCCTGCCCTCGGCCAGCGGCCTGCACTGATTGGCCGTGTGCAGCGCCTGGAGCGGCCCGGTGAGATCAAGCACGTTCATGTTCTCGTGGGCGAGCAGTACAACGTGACGCGTTGCGGATGGGTCGGACATGGGGCCCTGTGCGTTCAACGCGGAAAGTCGGGGTACTCGAACGCCAGCGCGACGCCCGTGGCCGTTGCGCGGCCATATCGATGCATGATGCCATCGAGTGCAGCATCCAGTGCCATCACTGGCACCAGGTCGGCGGCAATCACCAACGGGGCGTCACTGTCAGTCATGCGCTGGCGATCAGGCAGGATGCGCAGTCCGTGGCGTGTCACAAAGGGTTCGCCAGTGATGGACACAAGATAGGCTTGGCTGCGGCCGGTGGTCGAGTACGCATCGATGGTCAACGCGAGCGCGCCCTCATCGATTCCCGGTACCCCCATCACATCGATCTGATCGCGGCCGTGCAGCCATCGATTGGTGTAAAGCACTTTTGCCAGCGGCACCGCCGTTGTGCCCAACCGGGGGGAAAAGGCATCGCTGTCATGCTCCGCCGACCACGCCATGACGCCCACCGCCCGGGCAACGTGCTGGGCCTGCTCACGCCCGCTGATGGCCTCCACGAGCGCGATGGACGCGGGGATGGCAGCGCTTACGCCCGCGGTCGACACCCAGTTTCCATCGGCAACATACCGTCGATTCGGCAACCAGCGTATCCCGGGGTACTGCTTTCCCCGCGTCGCAGCGGTCGACCAATGCGCTGTGGCGCGCCGCCCATCGAACGTCCCCATCTGCGCGGCGACAAGGGCACCGTTGCAGATGGTGACGATCGTCGCCCCTTGGCCGGACTGCCGCTTCAGCCACGCGATGAGGCGCGGCGTGGCGGCCTGCGCGGGCACGATGATGTAGTCGGCCCCCTCTGGATGGATCGCATCGAACTGCGACACCGTCGTGTCCGTCGCGATCCGGAACCCTGGCCGCCCGAGATCGGTAAATGTGGACAGCGGCCCCGGGTCGAGCGTCACCGCGGACACATCGAGGGTGCCGGCACGGGACAGGATCGCGAACGGCACCAGGAAGTCGCTGACCTCCACGCCGATGTTTTCCCCCACTACCGCGATCACGGCCCGGGCGCGGCCGGGCCGTGGACGATAGGCGGGGATCACCGACTCCTGGGTGGAAGAGGCACTCGGCGCTTGCTCGGCGGGTCGCGTCGTTCTGGCTGGCGGCCCTGCACATCCGGCCAGCACCACAGATACAGCCCACGCGGCATACAGAATGCGTCCAGGGAAAGTGCGAGGTGCCATGGTGCTGCCATAGGTAAGTGATGTGCGTGCATTCTTTGCTCCCTCCGCCACGGCAACAATGTCGCGGTTGCGTCATTTCCTGCCATGACCCTGTCCTTCCGGTTGAGGAGAAACCGCCAGCTACGCTTCGATGCCTGCCGCGAAGTCCGCCTTGAGCAGGTCCGGCTCACGCGCAGCGTGGGTGCACAGCGCTGAGATAGTGAAGCTTTGGCGCCGTGACATCCGCAGCAGGGCCAAGCAGCGCAGGTGACCACCAACCTTCCTTCCTGCTCATGCAGGCCGAGGGACAGCGGTGGAGCGCGATCTCCTCACTGGCCAACATCCATTGCGATCCGTCGGGTCATCGAGCGGATCTTCCCGCTCCTGCAGACCGAGGTCGCCTTGGCCCAGGTGCTCTTTGCGAAATCTCCGTGCACGTCTGCTCCTGACCAGGAGCGGACTCCGAACACTGTCAGCACATCTGTGAATGCAGAGCTGACGGGCCCACGTGTCCGTCCAGCCAGGCTCACTGCTACTTGATCTTCAGCTCCGGCAGAAGAGGGTCAACATCAACCAGCTCCAGGGACTTGACCATGTGCAGCGTCCCGTTCTTGTACTTGAGGAAGTGCGGGCTCTTCAGATGCTGCTCGTAAGCCTCACGACTCGCATAGATTTCAAGGATCGTCAGCCGAGTAGGATCTTCCTTGTCAAAAACCGCATACAACGACAGCACGCCTGGCTCAAGCGCCATTGAGGCGCGAACTTCTTCCGCCAACTCGTCTCGATAGGCGGGCAGATGGTCTGCATCAACGGTGATCTTTGATAGTCGTGTCATCTGTGCCTCCTCCGCTCCAACACGGAAGGAGCACGCCAACATACTGAACAACGTGGCCATGATGATCTTGTTCACTTGGTTCTCCCGGGTGCGCATGACAGTAAAGAAGTCTTTCGCGTAGGCATCATTCTTTCCGCACTTCCAGCTGAGTTTGAATGCCGACGCGAACACGTTCCGCGGCCTCCACGCCGACGTGCGCTTCGAGCACATCAGCCAGCTGGTACAAATGCTCTGGCCGCAGTCCGATGTTCATGCTCATGCCTATGTGAGACTGCAACTGAGGACCCACCCCGGACATCGCCGCCAGCATGCTGACCGTGGCCAATTCACGGCTCTGCCAATCCAGGTTGTCGCGCTCGAAGATGTCGCCAAACAGGTGCGTACGCAGATAGTCGTTTGCCTGCGGTGCGAAATCGAACAATGGCCCTGAGACCGGACCACCAGCCAGCTTGGTCTGATTCGCGGTGCCTGCAGCGAGCAACGCGTCGCCCTTGGGGATCGGCTTGGCAGGTTCGCGGCCAGCTTCATCCTGGATGCCCCTCTGCCTGCGCGCCTCCGCCACCTTCATCAGTCCGGTCAACGCGTTCAGGCTGCGCGGAAAGCCCGCATAGGCGTAAACCTGGACGAGGATTTCTCGCGCTTCGGCAAGACTCAGCCTCGCGTCCAAGCCTTGATTCAGCGCCTCCCGAAGGCTATCCATGTTGCCGGCAGCTGCGGAGGCGCTGATCGGAATGATGGCTTGCTGGCGGGAATCCAGTTCGGTGGTAGAACCCCCGTCTGAGTTGACGTTCATAGCTTCCCCTTCGTGTGCGAAAGGCGGCATTGAGCGGATCGATGCGGACCGTGCCCGTAAACCAGTCCGTCGATCCTTTGGTGGACGCTTGGGCGCCATGGCGGTTGATTTCCATGTAGCTCACCCATTTGTGGTGTGGTTGGGCATGCAACCAACGGCTAGTCGGACTCAATCCGAACCGCGAGCGGACCGTCCGTGCGAAGGACCTGCAGTCCTCCTTCAATTCGACCCAGTCGGATCAAACCCTTCGAGTACGCAAATGGCCTGTGGAAAATCGCCAGATTTCCCCACGGCGCATAAAAGGCGATGTCGCCCGCCGCCGGCGTGAATCCCTCCGGCTCACCCGCCACACTGAGACGGCGCGGAAGCTGCGCGATTTTCTCGTTCGCGGCGTAGTCCTCAAGCTGCAGCGTCAGCGGCAACTGGGCGATGAACTCGCGCGCCGGGATACTGTCTTCCATGGTGGCCGACAGCACCTGATCGTTGATGATCAGTCGAATCTTCATGGAATGAACTTCCGGGTTTGACTCTACCTTCCTGGCTGCAATGGCGTGATGAGCGGGCTCGGCAGAGCATGCCGCTGTTCCCCCGAATGCAAGCAGGAGGCAAAGTAGCTTTCCTGTGAACGACGTAACGCGCCTCATCAGCCCCGTGCCTCCACAGCGACCACCGGCCCGGGCGTGGTCGCCCGGTCGGACGCCGTGGCATAAGCGAGCAGCGCGGCGCACAGCAACAGGCCAGCACTGGCCAGGAACGTACTGGCAAAGCCGAGACTGTCAAACAGCAGTCCGCCCACGGTCGAGCCAAGTGCGATGGAGCACTGCACCACCGCCACCATCAGCCCGCCGCCGGCCTCTGCGTTGTTGGTGAAAGTGCGGGCCAGCCAGCTCCACCAGCCCACCGGCGCGGCCGTTGCCAGCAGGCCCCATGCCGAGAGCAGTGCGGCGGTCGGCCAAAGCTGGTGCCCCAGTGGAACCAAGGCCACAGCAATGAGCGCCATCAAGGCTGGAATGGTCACCAGCGTTCGGTAAAGCCCACGCCTGATGAACGCGCCAATGACGAGCGTGCCCACGAAGCCACTTATGCCGATGGCCAGCAGCACCAGTGGTACAGCAGACGCTCCTGCACTGGTCACCCGCTCCAGGAACGGCCGCACGTAGGTGAACAGGGCAAATTGCCCCATGAAGAAGGCACCGCAGGCAAGCATGCCAAGTGCCACCACACGCCGCCGGAACAGCGCGACCAAGCCGCCTTGTGACTGCCCGCTCTCCGCGGGCATGGAGGGCAGACAAACCCACTGCCATGCGAGAGCTATGGCAGCCACCGGCAGAAGGCGCAAGAAAGCGCCGCGCCATCCGATCATGCCGCCCAGGTAGCTGCCCAATGGCGCCGCAACTACCGTTGCAAGCGCGTTGCCGCTGTTGAATATTGCCAAGGCTCGCGGAATCTTCGCAGCCGGAACCAGCCGCATTGCCGTTGCGGCAGACAGTGACCAGAACCCACCGATCACCACGCCGATCAGTGCACGCCCCATCATGTAGACCGGATAGTTCGGAGCCAGGGCCACCACCACACCCGACACTGCCATCAATGCGGTGAGGATCAGCAGCAACGTTCGTCGATTCATGTTGCCCGCCAACCGGGAGATCAACAGGCTGGTCAGCACCGCAAAGGCTCCCGAAATGGCAATGCCGTACCCGGCAAGCCCTTCGGTCACGCCCAGATCTGCCGCCAAGGGAGTAAGCAGGCTCACCGGCATGAATTCCGAGGCTATCAACGCGAAGACGCACAACGTCATCGCGAGCACGCCCCCCCAGTTGGCGCGATCTGCAATCGCGTGTGTGCGGCTCATTTCCCGGCCAGGCCGCGCTGGAAGAACGTCGTCAGTTTCTCGAAGGGAATCAGGTTGGCGCGGTCATACAGGTCCACGTGACCCGCACCCTTCACCCAGTAGAGTTCCTTCGGTTGGCCGGCCCTTTGGTATGCGTCTTCGCTGAACTCGCGTGAATGTGCGGCGTCGCCGGAGACGAACAGCATCGGCCGGGGTGAGATGGTCTCGATGTCATTGAAGGGATAGAAGTTCATGAATTTGACCAAGCTGCTGAAGAGCGGCTGGGTCGTCAGCTCTGCCGTATCGCCCTTTGGCGTGTAGGCGCCGCGCGGGGTACGGTAGAAGTCGAAAAACTCGCGTTGGATGGCAGGGGTGTCAGCATCGAGTTTGTTCACCGTGCCTGGCACGTACACTGCCGCCCCGCCCTTGAACTCTGCCAGGCGCTGGCCCGTTGCGGACTGGATCATCGTCTTGCGCTGCTCCAGCGATTGCCCGTTGTTCAGCCCCTGCCGTGCCGCCGCACCCATGTCGTACATGCTCACCGTAGCAATGGCCTTGATGCGCGGGTCGATCTTGGCGGCGCTGATCACAAAGCTGCCGCTGCCACAGATGCCCAGGCCGCCAATCCGATCCGGGTCCACATAGGCCTGCGTACTCAGGAAGTCGACAGCCGCACTGATGTCGTCTGAATAGATTTCCGGCGCCACCATGTGCCGCGGGGCGCCGCCGCTCTCTCCCCAGAAGGAAAGATCGATCGCCAGCGTAACGAAGCCCTGTTCGGCCAGCTTCTGCGCGTAGAGCTGCGAGCTCTGCTCCTTCACCGCGCCCATCGGGTGGCCAACCACCACGGCGGGCGCGCGGCCGCCGCGAGGCAAGCCATGAGGGCGGTACAGCGTGCCTACCACTTCCATCTGGTACTGGTTGTGGAAGCTGACGCGCTCACCCGTGACCGTGGGGCTGCGGTAGAAGTTGTCTGCCCCGGCCGGACGGGCTGCCCCAGGCGTTTCGGCAGCCATGGCGGGAAGCGGAAGTACGTAGCTGGCAAGCAGCGCCAGCAGCAACGTGGTCGGTTTCATGCGAGTGCGGCCTCGGTTGGGGGGACTGAGGTCGCCACGATAGGCTCCGCCCGCTACTGCGATAAGCCGGCTGAAAGTTGATGCATTGTTGAGTTGAGCTCACAATTGGTCCATGAGCGCCGTGAAGACCAATGATCTGCAAGCCTTTCTGGTGGTGGCCCAGGAGCAGAGCTTCACCAAGGCCGCCGTTCGCCTTGGGGTGACGCCCTCTGCGCTGAGCCATTCGATGCGGTTGCTGGAAGAGCGCCTGGGCATTCGCCTGCTGGCCCGCACCACCCGCAACGTTTCCCCCACTGAAGCCGGCGAGCGCCTTATGCGCTCCATCGCACCGCACTTCGAGGCTATCGGTGCCAGCGTGGAAGCATTGGGGGACCTGCGCGACCGGCCGGCGGGAACGCTACGGATCTCCTGCACGGATGATTCGATGGAGACCATCATCCGACCACGGCTTGCCGGGTTCCTGGCCGAGTACCCGGACATCACGCTTGAGTTCTACGTGGATTACGGCTTTACCAACGTGGTGGAGCAGCGTTTCGACGCTGGCATCCGGCTCGGGGAAGCGCTGAGCAAGGACATGATCGCTGTCAGGGTCGGACCGGATTGGCGGCTGGTGGTGGTTGGATCCCCCGGCTACTTCCAGAAACATCCCAAGCCCAGGAAGCCCGCCGACATCACCCGACACCGTTGCGTACACATCCGGCATCGCCCAAACGGCGCAATTTACGCGTGGGAGTTTGAGGAGAAGGGCAAGGAGTTCACGGTGCGCGGCGATGGACCGTTGGTCTTCAACAGCATGACCCACGTCATCAATGCCGCCATGGACGGCCTGGGTTTGGCCTATGCGCCCGAGCCGATGGTCGCCGAGCATATCGCGGCGGGCAGGCTGGTTGCCGTGCTCGATAAGTGGTGCTTACCCTTCCCCGGCTACCACCTTTACTACCCAAACCGCCGGCAGCCCTCGCCCGCATTTACGGCGCTGGTTGGGTGGCTGAGGCTGGAATGAGGAGGAGCAGAAAGCTCGGATTGAATCACCCAGTGTGTCGATACCGCCCGGGCAGTGGCGCTACCTGCTGGTCGGCGAGAAGTTCTGAGCTCCACGCGTCTTTCGCCACTGGATCCACGCGATCGCGGCGACGAAGAAGACGCTGCACAGGTAACTGCCTTCCGGCCCTTGCGCGCCACCGGTCAGGGTGTCGAGGCCTTGGGGGCGCAGCGCCACCAGCAGCGCCGGCAAGTGCGTATCGATGCCAGTGACGGGCAGTTCGAAGCCGGTCGCGAGCAACCAGTTCCACCCCGCGTGCCAGCCCATCACGCCCCAGATATTGCCGGTCCGCAGCGCCCAGGCGCAGGCGAACAGCGAGAACAGGAACGTGCCGAGCATGACCCGGGGCGGCTGGTGCGGACTGAAATGCAGGAAGCAGAAAGCGAGCGACACCAGCAGCACTGCCACCGTGACATTGGTCTTGCGCGCCACCACGGACAGCATCCAACCGCGGAAGATGACTTCCTCCACGCTCGCCTGGAACATGAAACTCAATAGCAGTAGACCGATGTGCAGCAGGCTGACGGGCGACCGCCAGGCCTGCCCCACGCCCGCCGCCTGCATGCCGCCAGCCATCCAGATCGCGACTACGACCAGCGCGATCGTGCCGAATCCAACGGCCAATCCGCGCAGGAAGGTTTTCAGCGGTGCCGGACCGGTCAGTCCGATACTCGCCAGCGAGCGCCCTTCGACGAAGCGTACCCAGGCGAGCACGGCCGCCAGCGTCGGCGCGAAGCCGATCCACAGCAGCGCATACAAGCCAGCGAGGCCGATCGGATCGCCGCTCGGCGTCGACCAATGCTGTGACTGCATCCACCCGTCCAGCGCGATCACCGGTACGGCGTTGAACAGGATCATCAGGATCGGCGTCAGCCAGGCCCAGGGCAGCCAGCCGCGGGCCGGATCGGGCGAATACAGGGCAACGGGGGTCATGCAGGGCACCAGGTCGACGTGATCGTCGCTGCAAGGTGCCGTCCGCGCGGGGGGCGTGGCAACCCGTTTGCGACCAAGCCACAGAAGCCGCCGATGAATCACCCGGATCGCCGACGAGATGGCGCTGAGTCGTCGCCCGTGGTGTCCGCTTTGGGTGGCGGTTTCATATGTTCGATGAAACACAGACAGCTGCCCAAGCAGCAGGAGTGTTGCGGAGGCGGACCACGGCCGCATCAGCGACACCGCGTCGATTCGCGAGCGTCTTTGGCAGCGCGGCTCGAACGAAAACACGAACGGGCTGCTGCGTCAGTAATTCCCGAAAGGCGTTGATCTGTCGAGCTTCTCCCAAGCCAAGCTCAACAGCGTGGCCAGGCAACTAAACGAGAGGCCACGCAAGACCCTGGACTTCCAGACACCGATCGAGCGACATCAACAAGCTTCCGCTTTCGGCCAATAGCAGACCTGCCGGACCCGCTGCACGGACTGAAGGTATGGTAGCAGTTGCTAACATTGCAGGCCACGCCTCCTGGAAGGAAGTCGCCCGCATGCCTTTGCCCCCGGCGTTTTGGCGAGTCGCCGTGCTGACGGTCGTGGCCTTGCCAGTCTGCCCGTTCGCTACCTTGTTAGCGGCCGAGCCTGCTTCTGAGACCCGCGCCTTCACCCACCCCATCAACCGTGCCAAAGACGCCCCTTTGGCAAGCCTGGGCAGCGATGGATTGCTTCGCTATGGCGTGTATACCGAGCGCGGTGGCGATCAGGCCCGCAACATCGTCCCGGACTTCTCCCGCGCCGGCTACCAGGGAGGCGGAGTCAGTCTGCCCACCCGCTCCAGCATTCCTGTTATCGAGATCCTTGAGCCATCCAGCGCGGAAGATGACTATCCCCGCATCCAGGCAGCGATCGATGCGGTCTCCCTACGTGCCACGGACAGCCGGGGCCTGCGCGGCGCGGTCCTGCTGCGGCGCGGCCACTACACGGTGAGCAGGACGCTGACCATCCGTGCAGGCGGCGTAGTGCTGCGCGGTGAAGGACGAGGTGCAGACGGCACGGTGATCCGCTCCGAAATCAGCGATCGGCAGGGCAGAATTCTTGAAGTGGGGAACAGCGAATCTGCGGTCCCCCGCGCAGCGTTGGACGCACGCCGTACCGCAATCAACATGGACTACGTCCCGGTGGGGGCGATGCGGATCAAGTTAACGTCCGCAGCCGGCTATCGCGTGGGCGATACGGTGTCGATCGCGAGGGAACCCAACGCGCGCTGGGTCGGCCCAGAGGGCATCGATACCGCGCGATACCGGTGGACGGCCAGCGACTATGCCATGTACAGCGAACGCGTCGTCACCGCGGTAGACCATGACACCATCACTCTCGATGCCCCGATCATGGATGCCATCGAGTCCCGCTTTGGTGGCGGCAGCATCTATCGCACGGATCCGATCCGCATCTCCCAAGTCGGCATCGAAGACCTCCGCCTTGAAGGTGACCCCGAGACCGGCACGGTCAACGGCACCGCCGATGCCGGCCCCTTTACCGCACTCCGCCTGGGTGCAACCTACAACTCATGGGTTCGCGATGTAACCGTGCGTTATGTATCGCATGGCTTCGTGACCCGTAATGGCGCGCAGTTCAATACCCTGCAGGACATCGCCTATCTCGACCCGAGGTATGGCGAGACCCAGGGCGCCCGCCGCTATGTGTTCCTGTACGAGGGCAACGCCGCCTTCAATCTGATCCAGCGCTGCTACAACCAGGGCGGCCGGCATACCTTCGTCATCGGTGCACGGGTGCCCGGCCCCAACGTGTTTCTGGACTGCCTGGCCGTGGGCGACAGCAACGACAGCGGCCCCCATCACCGCTGGTCCACCGGCACGCTGTACGACAACACCAAGGGATACATGCTGCGGGCGCAGAACCGCCGGTACAGCGGCACGGGACACGGGTGGGCAGGCGCACAGCAGATGTTCTGGAACACCGAGCACGACATCTACGTGGTCCAGGCGCCGCCCTTCGCGATGAACTGGAGCGTGGGACAGGTGGGCGCTATTGCAGCCGGGAAATTCCCGCCGGAGGAGCCTGCGGGAATCGTGCAGTCGATGGGCCAGGTGGTGACACCTCGCAGCCTGTATCTGCAGCAGTTGCGTGATCGTCTGGGCGAACAGGCGGTGGTCAACATCACCACGGAAGCGCAACGTGACGGGCGCATCTGGGACAGCCTGGCCGATGGTGCGGGGGAATAGCGCTCATAGCGGAGAGCGCTGGCAGCCAACGCATTGACGATCAGCTCCGCGATAAGCGGCAGGTGGAGCGCACAACCAACAAAAAAGCCCCCGTTTCCGGAGGCTTTTTCGACTGAATCATGGTGGGCGGTACAAGGTTCGAACTTGTGACCCTTGCCGTGTGAAGGCAATGCTCTACCGCTGAGCTAACCGCCCGATGCTGCTGAGCCGCTCATTATAGGGCGGCAAATTTCGACGTCAACGGTTTCGCCGAAATTTCTTCACATCGTGTGCGTGGGCTTGTCCGCGGTCAGGATACCGGCCAGCAGGGTCTCGATCCGGTGGCGGACGGTCTCCCCTTCCGCACCATCGGCCAGCTGTACGCCGATGCCTGCCGCGCGGTTGCCCTGGGCCCCGGCGGGGGTCACCCAGATCACCTTGCCGGCCACCGGCAGGCGCTCGCCGGAGTCCGGCAGGGTGAGCAGCAGGAACACCTCATCGCCCAGGAAGTAGCGCTTGGGCGTGGGCACGAAGATGCCGCCGTTCTTCACGAACGGCATGTAGGCGCTGTACAGCGCGGCCTTGTCCTTGACGGCAAGGGACAGGATGCCCTGTCGGGCGTTGGTGGCGCTCATGCTCTATTCCCCTTGGCGTGCCGTTCGTTGACCTTTCCCCAGGCCAGCAGCAGCTCAACCACCGCAAGATCGGCGCGCACCGTAGTGCGCAGCAGGTCGCGGGTGCGGTTGGCCGCATCGAACCAGGCGGCCAGCTTGTGCAATCGATCGGGATCGGTCAAGCCACCGCCGGTGGCCTGGGCCAGGGCGAGATCGGCGGCGTGGCGCAGGCGCAGGGCGGCGTTGTCGTCGGCGGTCCAGCGCTGGGCCAGTTCGACCGCGCCGGCGCGGCCGGCGACGAGGGCTTCCAGGTCGGTGGCGACCTGGCGGCGCAGGGCCAAGCCATCCTCGCGCAGCCACTGGTCGGCCAGGCCGGGATGGCCACGCGCGGCGTCCAGCGCTTCGCGGGCGCTGGCCTCGCTGTGGCCCAGGGTCTGCAGCCAGGCGAGCGCTTCCTCGCGCGGCGGCAGCTTGAACTCCAGGCGCTGGCAGCGGCTGCGGATGGTGGCCGGCAGGCGGGCGGGGTCGGCGCTGATCAGCCACAGGTAACGGCCGGGCTGCGGCTCTTCCAGGGTCTTGAGCAGGGCGTTGCAGGCGGCGCGGTTGATGGCGTCGGCAGGATCGACGATCACCACCTGGGCCACGCCGTACTGGGGGGTCAGCGAGAGCTTCTGAGAGACCTCGCGGATCTGCTCGATCACGATCTCGGTGCGCAGCTTGTCGCCGGATTTGTTGGGAATGAACGAGATCCGCTGCAGGTCCGGGTGGGTCCCGGCGGCCAGCAGCTGGGCGCTGCGCTTGGCCGCGGCAGGTTCGCCCTGCCCCAGCACGTGCTCGGCCAGCCGCAGCGCGACGCCCAGCTTGCCCAGGCCGGCCGGGCCGCAGAATAGCAGGCCATGGCCGAGGCGACCGGCGTCGAGCGCGGCCACGGTCTGGTCATAGGCGCGCTGCTGCCAGGGGGAAAAGGGTTCAGCCACGTTCCGGCTCCTGTGCCAACCATGCATCCACGGCCGCCACCACCGCGCCGGCGACGCCGGCCTGGTCCTGGCTGGCGTCGATCAGGCGGTAACGTGCGGGGTCTTCGCTGGCACGCTGGCGGAACACCGCGCGCACCCGCTGGAAGAAATCATCGTGCTCGCTTTCGATCCGGTCCGGCCACAGGTCGCGGCCGTTGGCGCGCGCACGGCCGACCGCTACGTCCACATCCAGCAGCAGGGTCAGGCCGGGCAGCAGGCCGACGGCGCGGCGCTCCAGATCGGCGATCCACGCCGGGTCCAGGCCGCGGCCACCGCCCTGGTAGGCGTAGCTGGAATCTGTGAAGCGGTCGCACAGCACATAGGCGCCGCGCTGCAGCGCCGGGGCGATCACCTGGCGCACGTGCTGGGCGCGGGCGGCGAACACCAGCAGCAGCTCGGCTTCGGCCGAGAGCGGCTCGGCGGCGATCTCCTCGTCCGGCTTGAGCACCAGCGCGCGGATGCGCTCGGCCAGCGCGGTGCCGCCGGGCTCGCGGGTCAGCACCACCTCATGGCCACGGGCGTGAAGGGCCTCGCGGATCGCGTTGATGGCGGTGGTCTTGCCGGCGCCCTCGCCCCCTTCCAGGCTGACGAAATGCGGGTGCCGGTGCAGCGCGGGACTCATTGGGGGGCGGCCTCGTTGGTGCGTTTGCTGCGCAGTTGCTGCAGGTAGCGGGCAACGGCGGCGTTGTGGTCGGTGTAGTTGGCCGAGAAGATGTGCGCGCCACTGCCATCGCCCACGGCCACGAAGTACAGCGCGTCCCCCTTGGCTGGCTGCGCGGCGGCATGCAGCGCGTCACGCCCGGGCATGGCGATCGGGGTCGGGGTCAGGCCGGCGCGCGTGTACGTGTTGTACGGCGTATCGGTGGTGAGGTCGCGCTTGCGGATGTTGCCGTCGTAGCTGCTGCCGATGCCGTAGATCACGGTCGGGTCGGTCTGCAGCCGCATGCCGATCTTCAGGCGGCGCATGAACACCCCGGCGATCTGCGGGCGCTCGCTGGGCAGTGCGGTTTCCTTCTCGATGATCGAGGCGAGGATCAGCAGCTCATACGGCGAGTTCAGCGGCAGATCGTCCACGCGGCTGTCCCACGCGGCGGTGAGTTCTTTTTCCATCGCGGCATGCGCGCGCTTGAGCACGTCGATGTCGCTGTCACCACGCTGGTAGACGTAGGTCTCGGGCAGGAAACGGCCTTCCGGGTGTTCGCCGGGGAAGCCGATCGCCTTCATCAGCGCGGCATCGTCCAGCGCATCGGTGGTGTGCACCAGCGGATCGGCGCGCTTGAGCGCAGCGCGCAGCTGCCGGATGTTCCAGCCTTCCACGATGGTGACGCGGTGCTGCAGGACGCGGCCCTGGCGCATGCGGGTCAGCAGCTCGCGCGGGGTCAGCGCCGGATCGAGCGCGTATTCACCCACCTTGAGCTTGCCGGCGGCATCGAGCTGGCGTGCCAGCAGCTGCCACTGGGTGTCGCTGCCTTCGTCCACGCCGGCCTGGCGCAGCTTGCCGAGCACGGTGCTGAAGCCGTCCCCCGAGGCGATCACCACGCTCTCCGCACGGGGGGTGACCGGCGCATCGGCGAACGCGCCCTGGCGATGCCAGAACCATGCGCCTGCGGCCGCGACCAGCAGGGCCAGCACCAGCAACACGGCCAGTACGGCCAGACATCCCCGTTTCGCACGCGCCATGGTCACCTCGAATCAAATTCTTCGCCGCGCAGCATACCGCGCGGGTACTGCACACCGCCAAACGGCTCAGGCATCGCTGCCCAGCGCCCGCAGCAGGCCACGGGCCTTGGCGCGGGTCTCGTCCAGTTCCTTGTCGGCCACCGAATCGACCACGATCCCGGCCCCGGTGCGGAAGCTGGCGGTATCGCCGGCCACTTCGGCGGTCCGGATCAGGATGTTCAGGTCCAGGTCGCCATCGCGGTTCAGCCAGCCGAACGCGCCGGTGTAGGCGCCGCGCGCGGTCTGCTCCAGCTCGGCGATGATCTGCATGCAGCGCACCTTGGGGCAGCCGGTGATGGTGCCGCCGGGGAAGGTCGCGGCGATCACCTGGCCGGGGCTGACGTCCTCGCGAAGGCGGCCACGCACGTTGCTGACGATGTGGTGCACGTGGGCGTAGCTCTCCACGGTCATCAGCTCATCCACCTCCACGCTGCCCGGCGCACAGATGCGGCCGAGGTCGTTGCGCTCCAGATCGATCAGCATCACGTGCTCGGCGCGCTCCTTGGGATGGCCGACCAGTTCCTGGATCCGCGCGGCATCGTCGTCGCCAGCGAAACGCGGGCGGGTGCCGGCGATCGGGCGGGTCTGCACGTCATCGCCATGCACCGACACCAGACGCTCGGGCGAAGAGCTGACCACCGCCCTGCCCTGCGCCATGAACAGCCCGGCGAACGGGGCGGGGTTGGCCACGCGCAGCTGCGCGTACAGCGCCTGTGGCGAGAGCGCCTCGGTGAACTGCGCGCTCCAGCGGCGGGACAGGTTCACCTGGAACACGTCACCCGCGCGCAGGTAATCGATCACCTTGCCGACGCCGTCGGTGAAGCGCTGTGGCGCGTCTTCGCCGATCGCGACCGGGGGCTGCCAGGTCGGCAACGGGGCCAGCGCGGCGGCCGCGGCAAGGTCGTCCTGCAGGGTCTGCAGCAGCGCGGCCTGGCCGCTCTCGCACACGGCATGGAACTGGCCGAGCACGCGGTCGTGCAGCACGGCCGCCGGGCAGCGCAGGGCCAGCGCGGACGGCAGGCCATCGGCGCGCGCCGGCAAGGCCAGCACGTCTTCGATCTGCCCGGCCAGTTCGTAATCCAGCATCAGTGCCCAGCCACCGCGGAACGGCAGTGTCGTCTCCTCGCGCGGCAACCGCAGGGCGGCCCAGTGCGCGTCGAGCACGTCGAGGAAGCGGCCGTCATGCGCCACGCCATCGGCATCACGCACCACGCCGTCGGCATGCAGCGCGAGCGCTTCGCCGCTGCCCATCAGCAGCAGGTCCCAGCGCCCCTGTGCGGTGCCTGAGGCGGTGGACTCCATCAGCAGCGGGTAGCGCTGCGGGGCCAGGCGCTGCAGGGCCAGCAGGTCGGTGGTGGCGGGCAGCGGAAGCGTCTGGAACATGACAGGACACCGGAAGGGCGCGAAGCGTGCGCGGGGGCCAGATACACCAAGGCCGCCATGATGGCGGCCCGGGTGGGAGTGCACGGAACGGGCGGTCAGACGCGCTTGAACACCAGCGTGCCGTTGGTGCCGCCGAAGCCGAAGCCGTTGGACATCACCACATCCACCTTGGCTTCGCGTGCGGTGTTGGGCACGTAATCCAGGTCGCAGCCCTCGCCCGCTTCATGCAGGTTGATGGTCGGCGGAATGATGTTGTCGCGCAGCGCCAGCACCGAGAAGATCGCTTCCACGCCGCCGGCCGCGCCGAGCAGGTGGCCGGTCATCGACTTGGTGGAGCTGACCATCATCTTGTAGGCGTGGTCACCGAAGGCGGTCTTCATGGCCATGGTTTCGCCCAGGTCGCCCAGCGGCGTGGAGGTGCCGTGCGCGTTGAGGTAACCGACCTGCTCCGGGGTCACGCCGGCGTCCTTCAACGCCATGGTCATGCAGCGCGCCGCGCCTTCGCCGTTCTCGCTCGGGGCGGTCATGTGGTACGCATCCGAGCTGGCGCCGAAACCGGCCAGCTCGGCATAGATGCGCGCGCCACGCGCCTTGGCGTGCTCGTACTCTTCCAGGATCAGGATGCCGGCACCGTCGCCCAGCACGAAGCCGTCGCGATCCTTGTCCCACGGGCGCGAGGCTTCCGCCGGTGCGTCGTTGCGGGTGCTCATCGCCTTCATCGCGCAGAAGCCGCCCAGGGCGGTCGGCGAGGAGCCGCGCTCGGCACCGCCGACCACCATCACGTCCGCATCGCCGTACTGGATCATGCGCATCGCGGTGCCGATGGAGTGGTTGGAGGTCGCGCAGGCGGAGACCGCCGAGAACGACGGACCCTTCAGGCCGGTGATGATGCTCAGCTGGCCCGGGAGCATGTTGATGATGGTCTTGGGCACGTAGAAGGGCGAGATCTTCTTGCCCTCGTGGAAATCGATGGTCTGCTCTTCGATGCCCAGCAGGCCGCCGATGCCCGCGCCAACGATGGCGCCGACGCGCTCGGCGTTGCCGTCGGTGATTTCCAGGCCCGAATCGTTCAAGGCCATGAAGGCGGCACCGAGGCCGTAATGAATGAACGGGTCCATCTTCTTGGCATCCTTGCCAGTGACCCGGAATTTGCCGAACTGTTCGTTGTCGGCGGTGATGTCGAAGTCCCTGACCTCACCTGCGATCTTGGTGGTGAAACGGTCCAGGTAGGACTGCGAAACGTTGGTCAGCGGACCGATGCCGGAACGGCCTTCGGTGATGCCCTTCCAACTGCTGGCCATATCATTGCCCAATGGCGAGACCATGCCCATGCCGGTAACGACGACGCGACGCTTCATTGCAGATTCTCCTGACCCGGGTGTTGCGGGTATCACGCGGTATAACGCTCAAAAGCACAGGGCCGCAAGCGCGGCCCCATGGGTTTGCCGCACGCGGTCGCAGCAATCGCCACGGCCGCGCGCGAGCCGCCTGACATCAAGCCTTGACGTGGGCGTTGATGTAGTCGATCGCAGCCTGCACGGTGCTGATCTTTTCGGCTTCTTCGTCCGGGATTTCGCACTCGAACTCTTCTTCCAGCGCCATCACCAGTTCAACGGTGTCCAGCGAGTCAGCGCCCAGGTCATCGACGAACGATGCGCTGTTGGTGACTTCCTCTTCCTTGACGCCAAGCTGTTCGACGACGATTTTCTTGACGCGTTCTTCGATGGTGCTCATTGGATATCGCTCCAGATGGAGTAGTGGTTCAAAAATGACGCCATCCGGTGAGGGATGACCGTGGGATAGTGTAGTGGAAACCAGCGACACCTTGCATTGCAGCAAAACATCAAACGGATCAACCACTTGCGGCGCAGTCCTTGCGCCACATGCTTACGGCATGTACATGCCGCCGTTCACATGGAGGGTTTCGCCGGTGATGTAGCTGGCCGAAGGACCGGCCAGGAACGCCACCGCGTTGGCGATATCGGACGGCTCGCCGAGCCGCTCCAGGGCGATCGACTTGACCAGCCCGGTGCGCTGCTCTTCCGGCAGGGCCTTGGTCATGTCGGTGTCGATGAAGCCCGGCGCGACCACGTTGACCGTGATCCCGCGCGAGCCGATTTCCTTGGCCAGCGACTTGGAGAAGGCAATGATGCCGGCCTTGGCCGCGGCGTAGTTGGCTTGGCCGGCATTGCCGGTCACGCCGATCACCGAGGCGATGTTGATGATGCGGCCCTTGCGCGCCTTCATCATGCCGCGCATGACGGCCTTGGAGGTGCGGAAGACGCTGGTCAGGTTGGTGTCCAGGATCGCCTGCCAGTCTTCTTCCTTCATCCGCAGCAACAGGTTGTCGCGGGTGATGCCGGCGTTGTTGACCAGGATGCTGATGGCGCCGAATTCCTTGGCGATACCGTCCAGCACGGCCTCCAGCGCAGCAGCGTCGGTGACGTTCAGCGCGCGGCCGTGGCCACCCACGGCAGCCAGGCGCTCACCAATGGCGGCGGCACCGGCCTCGGTGGTGGCGGTGCCGATGACGGTCGCGCCCTGCGCGGCCAGTGCGTCGGCGATCGCGGCACCGATACCCCGGCTGGCGCCGGTGACCAGTGCGATTTCACCCTGAAGGGGCTTGCTCATCTCATTTCCTCGAACGGGATCGGCCTGGCCGGTCTGGCGCGAGGCCAGTCCAGCGCGGGCACGATCGGAAGACATCAGGCGGCCCAGGTCTCGCGGGCCGTCTCGAAATCGGCGGGCGTGGACAGTGTGCGCGCGTCCAGCGATTTGTCGATGCGTTTGATCAATCCGCTCAGCACCTTGCCCGGGCCACATTCGGCCACCCGGGTGACGCCGCGGGCGGCCAGCGCCTGCACGCAGCCGGTCCACTGGACAGGCAGGTACAGCTGCTGGACCAGCGCCTGGCGGATGACGTCCACGCCGTCATGCACGCGGGCATCGACGTTCTGCACCACCGGCAGGGCCGGGGCGCGCCAGTCCAGGCCAGCCATGGTTTCAGCCAGGCGGTTGGCGGCTTCGCGCATCAGCGGGGTGTGCGAGGGCACGCTGACGGCGAGCTTGACGGCCTTGCGGACGCCCTTCTCGGCCAACAGGGCCAGCGCGCGGTCCACGGCGGCGGCGTCGCCACCGATGACGATCTGGCCGGGCGAGTTGTAGTTGGCCGGGACGACCACCTGGCTGCCGGCGGCCTGTTCGCAGACCTCCACGACGAGGGCGTCTTCCGCGCCGAGGACGGCGGCCATGGCCCCCACGCCGGTCGGGGCGGCTTCCTGCATCAACTGGCCGCGCAGGCGCACCAGATGGGCGCCGTCACGCAGCGACAGGGCGCCGGCGGCGACCAGGGCGGTGTACTCGCCCAGGCTGTGGCCGGCCAGGACGGCCGGCTTGGCGCCGCCAACGGCGTTCCAGGCGCGCCAGACGCCGATGCTGGCCGCCAGCAGGGCCGGCTGGGTGTACTCGGTGCGGTTGAGCATTTCCTCCGGGCCGCCCTGGGAAAGGGCCCAGAGGTCGACACCGGCGCCGTCGGAGGCCTCGGTGAAGGCCTCGCGGATCTGCGGGTGCAGCTCGGCCAGTTCGGCCAGCATGCCCAGCGACTGCGAGCCCTGGCCCGGGAACACGAATGCGAGATTGGTATCGGTCACGCGATCATCCGCCTGCAAAAATCGAACGGCGAATGATAAAGGGGAACGTCGCCCTTCGTCTGTACTGCCGCGTATGTGGGCTCAGGTGAACAGCTGGAGGATGTCGAGGTCGCCGTCGCTGAAGAAGTCGATGCAGATCACGGCCAGCATCAGCACGCCCAGGGTCGTGGCGCCGTGGACGATCAGGATCGAGTGGGCCAGCGCGCGGGCCGAGCGGCCCATTTTCATGCTGTAACGGGCCAGCCCCTGGAGGCGACCGGTGACATCGTGGGCATGAGCGAGGACCGGCGCTTCGGCGCCGTCCATGGCCTGCGCCATCAGGCTCTGCAGCTGCTGCGGCCGATCTTCGTAGTACTTGGCCACGCCGTAGCCGAACATCAGCCAGTCGCGGGCCTGGGCCTGGGCGAGGTCCATGACTTCCAGGGGGTCTTCTTCGAAATCGATGAAGCCGATCTCGTTGCCGTCCCAGGTCAGGTTGCGCGGCAGTGGCTGGCCGAAATAAGCGCCTTTGCGGTGAGCCTGGGCGATGGCGTTCATCGCCGCGGACACCAGGCGGTCGCGGCCGGCATCGTCGGCTTCGCGAAGGCAGGTGTTGAACGAGGAGCCGTTGTCGCCCAGCACGAGGGCGGCGTGGCCGCTGCCGATCACGCTGGGGACGTTGACGCCCTGGGCCTGCAGTTCGGCCAGGCGGCGGGCTTCGGTTTCGCGGGCGGCATCGCCCCCGCGGTGCGGTGGTGGACGCAGGGCATCAAGCTGGAAGCGGCGGGCGATGAAGTTCAGCAGCCCCAGCGCGACCACGCGGCTTCCTTCGCCGTACTGCTTCAGCCAGGCGCGCTGCCCTTCGATGACGATGGGCTCAACCATGACAGTTCTCCTGAAATGCTTACGGCCCCGTAATGGGGCCGTAACGACAGCGTCACGTTGTCGTAACTGACACTATCAATAGCGCAGCAGAGCAGAACCCCACGTGAAGCCGCCGCCGAAGGCTTCCAGCAGCAGCAGCTGGCCGCGCTCCACACGGCCGGAGCGGACCGCGTGGTCCAGCGCCATCGGCACGGAGGCCGAGGACGTATTGCCGTGCTTGTCGACCGTCACCACCACCTGGTCCATGGACATCTCCAGGCGCTTGGCGGTGGCTTCGATGATGCGCAGGTTGGCCTGGTGCGGGATCAGCCAGTCCAGGTCGGCCTTGGTCAGCGCATTGGCTTCCAGGGTCTCATCGACGACCGAGTCCAGCGCCTTGACGGCGTACTTGAACACGTCGTTGCCCTTCATCAGGATCGCGCCGCGGGCATTGTCGCCCTCGCCGAAACCGGCCGAGACGCCCACCGGGTTCCACAGCAGTTCTTTCTTGCTGCCATCCGAATGCAGGTGGGTGCTGAGGATGCCGGTGTCTTCGTCGGCCTTGAGCACGACGGCGCCCGCGCCATCGCCGAACAGCACGCAGGTGGTGCGCTCGGTCCAGTCGACGATACGGGTCAGGGTTTCCGCACCGATGACCAGCACATGGCGTGCATCACCGGAACGAATGAATTTGTCGGCCACGCTCAACGCGAACACGAAGCCCGAACAGGCGGCGTTGACGTCGAAGGCGGGGCAACCGCTCGCACCGAGCTTGGCCTGGATCAGGCACGCGGTGGACGGGAAAATCAGGTCAGGCGTGGTGGTACCCACCACGATCATGTCGAGCTGCGAAGCGTCGATACCGGCCGCTTCAAGCGCACGTACCGCGGCGTGGTAGCCGAGGTCGCTGGTGGTCTCGCCTTCGGCCGCAATGTGCCGTTCGCGGATACCAGTGCGCGATTGAATCCACTCATCGCTGGTGTCGACCATTTTCTCCAGATCCTGGTTGGTCAACACTTTTTCGGGCAAATAACTACCGGTGCCCGCGATCCTCGAGTAGATCCGCTTGCTCATTGCATGTCCTGTAGCACGATCACCAAACGTGGTGATCGGGAAGAATGGGGTAAAGGCCGCCGCCCGACCGGGCAGCGGCCTTCACAAATCAATCTTCTTCGACGGCCGAGTTCGACTTGGTCGTGATCACCTTCTTGCCGCGGTAGAAACCGTCAGCGGTGATGTGGTGACGCAGGTGCACTTCACCGGTGGTCGGATCGGTGGACAGCTGCTTGGCGCTCAGGGCGTCATGCGCACGGCGCATACCGCGGCGGGACGGGGTGACACGGGATTTCTGCACAGCCATGGGATTGCTCCAAACTCGGTTCGTTTTGCTTCGTCGTATCGTCGCGCAGGACGCCAGCGCCCAGCACAGTTTTCGCTTTCGCCGCAGCCGCCGACGACAATCCGGCTGCTATTGTTTTTTCAGTGCCGCCAACGCCGCGAACGGATTGGCCTTGCTGATTTCTTCTTCGGTCGGTGCCCAGTCCTTGTCCACTGCCTCGCCATCGGGAGACAACGGCACGACGGGCACGGCCAGGACGAGTTCGTCCTCGACCAGTTCCAGCGGTCGCAGCATGCCGTCTTCGGGCACCAGCCACGGCTCCCAGCCTTCCGGCAGCGAGGATTCTTCCTCTTCGCTGCGGATCAGACCGAGCCGCTGCACCATCGAAACCGGCAACAGGAAACGCTGCAGGCTGCGCTGACAGATCAGCGGCAGCGCGGTGTCGATGGACAGTTCAACATAGGATACCCGCAGGATGTCGTCGTGCGCGAATTCCAGTGCATAGGTGCACTGACCTTCGGTATCGGCAACAAGGCCTTGCAGGCGGGTCAATTTCGCTAGATCCACCTGGCCATCGAAGCGCCTGCGCGCTGCGACCATCCGCCAAGCATCCAGCATTTCGGGCACGTTTGCGGACATAAGCCGCTGAATGTTAAGGATCGCCCGGGCTGCTGTCAAATGCCTGCGCAGTCAGGTTGCCGATCCCCGCCCCGAGGGGCCAGACTGCCGCCCTTCCGTGCCCGGTATTGTCGCATGACCCCACTGCTGCTTGCCTCCACCTCCCGCTACCGCCGTGAACTGCTGGAACGGCTTGGCCTGCCCCTGCAGACCGCCCGCCCCGAGGTGGATGAGACCCCCGCCCCCGGCGAGGCCCCACGGGCCGTGGCCGTGCGGTTGGCGCAGGCCAAGGCGGAGGCTGTGGCCCGCCTGCACCCGGGTCACTGGGTGATCGGCTCGGACCAGGTGGCGGAACTGAACGGCGCCGCGCTGGGCAAGCCCGGCACGGTCGAGGGTGCGCAGTCGCAGCTGGCGGCGATGTCCGGCCAGGTGGTCGACTTCCACACGGCGGTGAGCCTGGTGCGCGACGGCGAGGTCCTGGCCGCCTGCGACCGGACCCGGGTCCATTTCCGCACGCTGGATCATGCCGAAATCGTCCGCTACGTGGCCGCCGAGCAGCCGCTGGACTGCGCCGGCAGTTTCAAATGCGAGGGGCTGGGCATCACCTTGTTCGAGGCGATCGAGAACCGCGACCCGACCGCACTGATCGGCCTGCCGCTGATCGCGGTGAGCCAGCTGCTGCGCCAGGCCGGCTACACCCTGCCCTGAGCTCAGCGCAGCTGCAGCGCTTCCAGGCAGCCGGCATCCAGCGGCCCGGTGGCCCAGCCGACCCAGCGCCCGGCCAGCGGCATCGCCAGGCCCACCGGGCGTCCCGCGCACTGCAGGACCAGCCGCGGCGCCGGGCTCCGGGCAGCAAATTCCACGCGCCACGCGGGCCCGCCCAGCAGGTTGCGCACGGCGACCACCGAGACCGCACTGAGCGGCACCCCCGAGGCGGTGGCTGCCGTGGGTTTGCCCTGCAGATAGCGCGTTTCGGGCCAGGCGAACATCGCGCTCCCGTGCGCGCGCAGGCTTGGCAGTGCCGCCTGCACTTCGCCGGGTACGCTCTCGCCATGGGTCTGGTCCGGATCGACCACCCCCGCCGCGGCCGCGGTGGCCGTCATGTTGGCCACGCGCTGCATGCTGGCGCCGAGGTAGGCCATCCACGCAGTGCTCGGCACGGCCACCAGGGCCAGCAGGAGTGCCCCCCAGACCACCGGCCGGGGGCGGCGCAGACCCACGCGGACCGTCGCCCACAGCAGCAGGCCGCACCAGAACAGCCACGACCACGGCACATACCGCGGTGCGGCCAGCTGCGTGGGGTAATCGGCGAAATAGGTCCAGCGACTGAGCGCGACCAGCCCGCCCACAGCCAGCCCGAACCACGCCATCGCCAACGCCACCGACTCCCCGGCGCCGGCGCTGCGCCCGCGTTGCCAGCTGCAACGGGTCATTCCGAGCACTCCGCCCAGCCCAACCGCGCCCACCAGCAGATGCGGCCAGCGCGAGGTCATCACCGGGCCGAACAGCGACTGGTACCCGCTCGCCACCGAATGGACCGCGTCGCGCACGGGCGCGAACGGCAGTTGCTGTGCCGCCGCCGGATCCAGCGCAGGCCAGGCCAGGTAGATGAAGGGCGAGGCCAGCCAGCGCAGCAGCACGTCCAGCTGCGCCAATGGCGCAAGCGCCATCTGCGAGGGCATGCCGGTGCGGCCCATGCCCAGGTGCAGGCCAACCGCCACGATCAGCCCCAGCATCAACGGTACCCAGTGCGACAGCGGCGCACGGCGCACCACCAGCACCGCCGCCAGCCCGACGAACACCGCTACGCCGCTTCCGAACGAGAACGTCGCGGCGACACCGCACAGCGCCGCCAGCACCGCACCGCGGCGATCCCCACGCAGCAGCATGGCCACCCCGGCCATCAGCACCGCAGTGATCAGATACGCATGCACCGACTCGTTGCCATGGGTGAGCGCGCGCTGGCTGCCGAGCCAGAAGATCGACAGCGCCCCGATCAGGGTCGCGGCCGCGCTTACCGGTGGCGCCAGCGCATCGGCCTTGATGATCCGGGCCAGCAGCCACACCGTGGCCAGGGCCAGCAGCACGCCTGTGCCTATCTGCAGCCACTGGTTGCCATGCAGCCAGGACAGCTCGGCATGCCGCACCAGGTTCGGCAGAATCTCGCGGTGGCCGTTGTCCGAGACCAGCACGTTCGATGGCCACGGCATCTCCAGCAGCTTCTGGGTGAAGCGCCACGGATCGGCGTACAGCACGCGCGGCGCGAGCCACAGCATCGCCGCCACGCCCACCGCGACGACCGCAGCCACCGCCAGCCACAGCAGGCGCGTCAGCGCGGGCGGCACCGGCGCGGAGACCGGACGGGACACCGACACGGAAGCCGTTTCCGGCGAGGCATTGCGCATGAGGGTGTCATCCATGAAAAAACACGCGCACTCAGCGCGCGGGGACGGTGAAGGCCTGTTCCTGCCACTGCTCCACGCTGCCGTCCTTGCCGTACAGCGTCATGCCCAGCCAATGGCGACCGGGCGCGAGGTGAGCGGTGTTCAGCGTGGCATCGAAGGCCACGTTGGGATGCTGCGGATCGGTGGAGATCTTCCAGGCGCTGGTGATGTCGTAGGCGCGCCCGTAGACCGCATCGCCGACCGGCTTCCCATCGACAAACAGCTGGACGCGTTCGATGCCGGCACCGTCCTTGAAGGCCCAGCCGCGCACATCCAGCGTGTCGCCCACCTTGGCATCCGGCTGCGGCGCATCCACCCAGGCCATCGCCGGGGTGACGCAGGGCCCGTCCACCCGCCCGGCAGGCAGCTTGAACAGCAGGAAGCGCTGATAGCCATGATCGTTGCTGACCACGCGCGGCGGCGGCAGCGGGCCCACCTGGCCGCAGACCGCGTGATAGCGCTCCAGCAGATCGCGATAGCGCTGGTCGCTGGGGGACAGCACCAGCAGCATCGGCGTGTCGCGCTGACCATCGTGCAGCAACCCCCACAGCCCCAGCTGCGCACTGCGGCCGTGTTTGTCGTTCAACGGATGGCGCAGCACCTCGATCGAGGGATCACGCAACTGGAAGCCCAGTTCCGCGCCGACCTTGAAGTTGCCGGCCAGCACGCGCGTGCCCGGTGGCATGCCCTTCAATTCTTCGCGCACGGCGCCTGCCAGGGGTTCCCAGCCGGCGAAGTTGCGCGGGTAATACTTGTAGCCGGCCAGCTGCTCGCGCACGCTCGGCACGGACGCCATCAGGTAATAGCCGAAGGCCAGTGCCAACCCGGCACCGGCCAGCCACCAGCCGGTGCGGCGCAGCCAGCGCGGCCAGCCATTGAGTACGACCGGCACCGCGATGAGCAATGCGAGATAGCCCGGCAACGGCCAGTGGAAACTGATGCGCTCCACATCGGTGAAGAAGCCCAGGGCGAAGATGGACAGGGTCGATACCGCGCCGATCAGACCGAAATACCGCCACTGGGCGCGTGCGCCTCCACCGGAGCGGGTACCGGCCAGGGCCACCTTCCACATCGCGATGCACAGGATCGGGGTGACCAGCATCGGCTGGATCACCAGGAACCACAGCCCGCTCCACTCGAACGCCCACGGGTGGCGCTCGACCACCTGGAATTTCAGGCCGGCATCATGGTTGTCGGCATTCCACGACAGCAGCGGCAGCCACGCCACCACACCGACCGTCAGGGCCACCCAGACGCGCGGATCGCGCAGCATGCGCCGGCCCTGCGGCAGCACCAGCAGCGCGATGAAGCCGACCACGATCACCCCGATGAAGCGGTAATGGCTGAGTGCGCCGATCGCCAGGCCTGCGGCCAGCTTCACCGCCGCCGCCGCATCCACGTTGCGCAGCAGGCGTGCACCGGCGTCCAGGCACAGCACGGCGGCCAGCGCCATCGGCACATCCGGCACGGCCAGCATGCCCAGCGTGGCTGACAGCGGCATCAGCAGGGTCAGGCTGCCGGCCTGCCAACCGGCCACCGCGCCGAACCAGCGCGTGGCGATCCGCGAGACCAGCCATGGCAGCCACGCACCGATCGCCAGGAACGGCAGGCGCAGCGCGAGCACATGGTTGCCGCCCACTTCCACGCCCAGGCGCGCCAGCCATGCGGTCAGCCCGGGCAGGTCCGAATAGGCCGCCGCCAGGTGCTGGCCTTCCTGCCAGTAAAAAGCTTCGTCCACGAACAAGGGCAGACGTGCGGCCACCACCAGCTTGACGGCGGTGACCAGCGTCCACAACAACAGGAATATGGTGCGTGCGCGTTGTTCGCCCTGCATTGCTCTATAGAATCAGTGGAATCATCGATACGAGACGGACATGGATCATTCGCCCCCCGTGCCAGCCATGCTAACCGATGTACTGCGACAGTCTCTCCGCGCCGCCCAGGATCAGGTCAACGGGCTGGTCCTGGGCAAGGCCCAGGAGGTACGACTGGCCTTCGTGGCGCTGCTCTCCGGCGGCCATCTGCTGATCGAGGATCTGCCCGGCCTGGGCAAGACCACCCTTGCCCACGCCATGGCCTCCAGCCTCGGGCTGGGCTTCCAGCGGGTGCAGTTCACTTCCGACCTGCTGCCTGCCGATGTACTCGGCGTCTCTGTTTACGATGCCGGCAGCCGTCAGTTCCAGTTCCACCCCGGCCCGGTCTTCACCCATGTGCTGCTTGCCGATGAGATCAACCGCGCCCCGCCGCGTACCCAGAGTGCGCTGCTGGAGGCGATGGCCGAGCAGCAGGTGACCCTGGATGGCGTGACCCACCCGCTGCCGGACCCGTTCTTCGTCATCGCCACCCAGAACCCGGTCGACCTGTCCGGCACCTTCCCGTTGCCGGACTCGCAGCTGGACCGCTTCCTGCTGCGGTTGGCGCTGGGCTACCCCAATCCCGAATCCGAGCGCGAGCTGCTGCGCGGCACCGATCGCCGCCACCTGATCGCGCAGGCCACCGCGCGGCTGAGCGAGGTGGAGGTGCGGACGCTGCGCGAGGCGGTCGGCCAGGTGCACGCCAGTGAAGCCTTGATCACCTACGTGCAGGCGCTGCTGGCCCGCAGCCGCCAGCACGCCGGGGTGCGCGTCGGCCTGTCACCGCGCGCGGGCCTGGCATTGCTGCGCGCCGCCAAGGCGCATGCGCTGCTGTTGGGCCGCGCACATGTCGTGCCTGAAGACGTGCAGACCCTGTTCGTTGCGGTGGCCGGGCATCGGCTGGTGCCGGAGGCAGAAGCCGGCAATGGGCCGGCATTGGCCCGCGCCATCCTCCAGACCGTGCAGGTCGACTGAGATGCGCCGCGGCTGGGGAGCCCGCTGGCAGTACCTGCAGCATATGGCGCGACCGCGCCGACCGGAGCACCTGCCCAGCCGGTTCGACCGGCGCCGCATCTATGTGCTGCCGACGCGCTTCGGTCTGTTCGTCGCCGCGCTGCTCTCGGCGATGCTGCTCGGTGCATTGAACTACAACAACAACCCTGCCCTGTTGTTGGCGCTGCTGCTGGCCACGGTCAGCATCGCCAGTGCGATCAGCGCCCACCTGCAGTTGTCCGCGTTGCAGGTGGATGCGGTATCCGCCGAACCGGTCGCCGCAGGCGCGCCGCTGCGGCTGCGCATCAGCCTGTCGCGCACCGATACCCGCGCGCGTCGCGGCCTGCACGTGGAGCACGACGGCGTGGCAGCGTTCGGGCACCTGGTGGACAGCGACCAGATCGAAGTGGATCTCGACCTGCCCACGCATCAGCGCGGCTGGTTCGATCTCTCCCGGATCCGCATCGCCACCACACAGCCACTGGGCCTGGTACGCGCTTGGTCGTGGGTGTGGCCGGAGACACCCTTGCTGGTCTATGCCGCACCGGAAGCGCACGCCCCTGCGTTGCCCGAGAGCGGCGGCGATCCGCTGCATACCCGTGTGCATGCCAGCGGCGACGAGCTGCATCAGCTGCGTCCGTATCGCCCCGGCGACCCGACGCGCAGCATCGCGTGGAAGCACTCTGCGCGGCGCGACACCCTGCTGGTGCGCGAGTACGAAAAGCCGATCGGCGTGGAGGTCGTGCTGGACTGGTGGCGCCTGGCCCCGCTGGGCACCGAGGCGCGGATCGCGCGCCTGGCGCGCTGGGTCGACCTGGCCGAACGCGAAGGGCGCCGCTACACCCTCACGCTGCCCGGCCAGCCGGTGCTCGGCCCCGGCAATGGCAGTGCCCATCACCATCTGTGCCAGCGCGCGTTGGCGCTGTTGCCCCATGACTGACCGCGCCGTCGCCCCGCTCAGTCCCGGTGCGCGCTACTGGACCCTGGCCAGTGCGGCCCTGGGCTTGTTGCCGCTGCTGCTGCAGCTGCCCACCGTGCTGGCGGCCGTCATCGCCGGCGTTGCACTGCTGACCGCCCTGGCTTCGCGGCAGCGCCTGCTGCCGGGGGCACTGCGCCTGCTGCTGGTGCTCGCCATGCTGGGCGCCATCTACTGGCAGATGGGCCCGCGCCCGGGCCGCGATACCGGCTGCGCGCTGCTGGCGGCGATGCTCGCGTTGAAATCCAGCGAGCTGCGCAGCCTGCGCGATGCGCGCAGCCTGGTCGGCTTCGGGTTGTTCGGCCCGTTCGCGGCGTTCCTGCTCGACCAAGGGCCGCTGACGATGACACCCCGGCGCTGCGCGTGCAGTTTTTTGGCGCGGTTCCGGAACCGCAGCAGCGCTACTGGCGCGGCCCGGTGCTCAGCCTGTTCGACGGCAAACGCTGGGAGCAGGACAGGCATCTGATCGAGCGCGCGCCCGCCGCGGTGACCCACGCCAGCACACAGTGGGAGTACCAGATCGACTATGAGCCGACCGACCGCCGCCAGCTGGTCGCGCTGGATCTGCCGTTGCAGGCCCCTGCCGGCAGCGATCTGGATGCCAACCACAGCCTGCGCAGCCACGCAGCACTCAATGCCCTGACCCGCTGGCGGCTGCGTTCCGCCCCGGCCGTGGCCTACACCGACGCATTGACGCCTTACGAGCGTCGCCTTGCGCTGCAGCTGCCCGACGGCGTGAACCCGCGCACGGCGGTGCTGGCGCGGCAGTGGCGGCAGGAGGCTGGCAGCAACGATGCGGCGATCGTGCAGCGCGCGCTCGAGTGGGTACGTGCGCGCTTCGTCTACACCCTGGACACGCCCGAGCCGGGCCGTGATGGCGTGGACGAGTTCCTGTTCGACCAGCAGGCCGGCTTCTGCCAGCACTTCAGCTCATCGTTCGTTGTGTTGATGCGCAACGCCGGCATCCCGGCGCGGGTCGTGACCGGCTTCGCCGGTGGCGTCCACAATCCCTATGGTGACTACTGGGTGCTGCGCCGGATGGATGCCCATGCCTGGGCCGAGGTCTGGCTGCCCGGGCGCGGCTGGGTGCGGGTCGACCCGACCGCGGCCGTCGCCCCCGAACGCATCTACGACACGATCGACGACCGGCTGGCGGCGGGCGACGCCGGTGCGATGCTCAACAGCCGTTGGCTGCAGTTCGGGCAGATGGGGGACTGGCTGCGCCGGGGCTGGAACGACCTGATCCTGTCCTTCGATGCCAACCGCCAGCAACGGCTTCTTGAACCGTTTGGTTTCGAGCGCCTGGATCCGACCCGACTGGTGGGAATTTTCACTGTCTTCGCGCTGGCCGCGCTAGGGTGGATGGCGTGGCTGCTGGCCCGGGGCGAACGCGAACGCGACCCGCTGCTGCGGGCCTGGCACCGGCTGGGACGCCGCTATGCACGCCATGGGTTGGAACGCGCCAGCGCCGAACCGGCCAGCGAGTGGGCCCGCCGGGTGGACCGGCAACGGCCCGATCCGGCGTTGTTGTCGCTCAGCGCGCGTTTCGTCCAGGCGCGCTACGCTGGCGCTGACGTCGACCTCACTTCATTATTGCGCGACCTGCGCAGGCATCGCCCGACCTCCGGAGCATCCCCATGAAGATTCAAATCCTGCTTCCCCTTGCTGCCACTCTGGCATTGGCTGCCTGCGCCACCGCGCCCAAGCCGCTGCAGGGGCAGTTCAGTATGGTCAGCCCGCGTGACGCGGTTCCCACCCAGCAGGTGGGCACTCCGGTGCGTTGGGGTGGCCGCATCATCGAAACCAACCCGGGCCAGGGCCAGACCTGCTTCCAGATGATTTCGCGCCCGCTCAACGGCAGTGGCCGCCCGAGCACCACCTCGGCCGACGCCAGTGACGGCCGCTTCATCGCGTGCCGCGCCGGCTTCTACGATCCGGCGGTGTTCGAGCCGGGCCGGGACGTGACCTTCATCGGCAAGATCGGCGGCTACGAGAACACCCGTATCGGCGAGTACGACTATCGCCTGCCGAAGCTGGACGCCGATGTGATCTACCTGTGGCCGGAACAGCGCCAGGTCGACGTGGTGCCCGCCTACCCGTACGGCCCGTGGGGCCCGGGCTGGGGTCCCGGCTGGGGCTACCGCGGCTGGGGCTGGTGGTAAGCCCGGAGGTGGCGCGTCCCCGTCGCTGATGCGGACGCGCTGAAAAAAAACGCCGCCTTCGGGCGGCGTTTTTTGTTGCCCCGGCCCGCTCAGCCGTTCGGCGTGCCGAAGTGACCCAGCTGCGCGCCGGCCAGCAGGTGCAGGTGGATATGGAACACGGTCTGCCCGGCGTGCTCGCGGCAGTTCATGACGATACGGTAGCCGTCCTGCGCGAACCCTTCGCGGCGGGCGTACTCGGCGGCGGCCATCGCCAGCTTGCCGATCAGGTGCGCCTGGTCCGGTCGCACGTCATCCAGGGTCGGGATCGCTTCGTGCTTGGGAATGAACAACACGTGCACCGGCGCCTGCGGTGCGATGTCCTTGAAGCCGAGCACCTCCTCGTCTTCGTAAACGATGGTGGCGGGAATTTCGCGGCGGATGATCTTGCCGAACAGGGTGTCGTGGCTCATGAGGGCACCTCGTGTAACAGGGCCTTGGAGAGTAGCGCGGATGCACGCCCGGTTTCGATCACCGGCGCGGGTTGCGCGGGATCATTCCTGCACTTCGGTACGCGTACCGAAGGCGTGCGACAGCGTACCGCGATCCACGTATTCCAGCTCACCGCCCAGCGGCAGGCCCTGCGCCAACCGGCTCGGGCGGACCTTGTGGCTGCGCGCCATCTGGGCCAGGTAATGCGCGGTCGCTTCGCCTTCCACGGTGGCACTGGTGGCGATGATCAACTCGGTCACTTCGCCTTGCTTCAGGCGGGCTTCCAGCTGATCCAGGCCCAGCTCGCGCGGACCGATGCCGTCCAGCGGTGACAGCCGCCCCTGCAGCACGAAGTAGACGCCGCGGTAGCCGGTAGCCGTCTCGATCGCCAGGCGATCGGCCGGTGATTCCACCGCACACAGCTGCTGGCGCTCGCGGCTGCCGTTGGCGCAGACCGCACAGACCTCGGTCTCGCTGAAATCCCGGCACTGCGCGCAATGCCCGATCCGCTCGATCGCCTTGGCCAGCACCTCGGCCAGCTTCTGGCCGCCCTCGCGCTCACGTTCGAGCACGTGGTAGGCCATGCGCTGGGCGGTCTTCTGGCCCACGCCCGGCAACACGCGGAAGGCCTCGATCAATTGTTCGAGCAGGGGCAGGCTCATGGCGGATCGCTCATCTCAGAAACAAGCGCGCGAAGCCCGGAGGCTTCGCGGCGCGGTCACCACCATCGCCAGGCCTCGACCCGGCGCAGACGTGGCTCAGAACGGCAGCTTCATGCCCGGGGGCAGCTGCATGCCAGCGGTCGCCGAACCCATGCGGTTCTTCGACTCGGCATCGATCTTGTTGGAGGCATCGTTGAACGCTGCGGCCACCAGGTCTTCGGTCATTTCCGCATCGGAAAGCACCGACGGATCGATGCGCACCTTGCGGCATTCCTTGGTGCCGGTCAGGGTCACGCTGACCATGCCGCCGCCGGCGCTGCCGGTGACTTCCAGCTTGGCGAGGTCTTCCTGGGCCTTCTGCAGGTTTTCCTGCATCTTCTGGGCCTGCTGCATCAGTTGGGCGATATTGCCGCGCATGGTTCTTTACTCTTCAAAAGGACGAATGGAATCGGCCACGACCCGGGCACCGTGTTGCTGGATCAGCAACTGCACCGACGGGTCGGCCATGAAAGCGGCTTCCGCCGCCGTTTGGCGTTCGCCACGCTGGCGGTCAGCGCGCTGATGCAGGGTCTCGGCACCGGCCGCGCCGGTATCGATCACCAGACGCGGAGCCTGCCCCAGGGGGCCGGTCAATGCCGCGATCAGCGCCGCCTGCGAGCGGTCCGAAATCAAGTACTCAAATCCGGGCGAAATCGCCAGTTTCAAGACACCGTGCTGGTAGCTGATGAACGCCGAGTGGGCCGCCAGCTGCTTGGACGGGCCATTGAGCTGGCTGCCGGCGACCAGTTCCAGCCAGGCATCGGCGGTCAGCTCACCGCTCGCCCCTGACGGCGCGGCGTCGGCCACTGAGGGTGCGATGGCGATACCCTCCGGGCGAGCCACCGGGGCGGGGGCTTCCCGCACAGGCGCGGGAGCAGCCGGTGCCGCGGTCCGCTCTGGAGGCGCTTCCCAGGGAGCGACCATGGCCGCATCCGGGGTGGCCATTTCAGCAGCCAGCGCTTCGTCGCGATCGGCCGCATCGTTCTCCTGATGCCACGGCGGCAGATCGTCGTCGGCAGCGGGGGCAGGCGCGTTCGGCCTGGCCGGCTTGACCGGTTTAACCGGCTCGGCGGCTGCCGGGGCGGGAGCAACCTGTTTCAGCGGCGGGGCTGCGGCCTCGGGGGGCGCGACGACCGGGGCGGCGAGCGGCGCCTCAGGCGCCACCGGGGCTGCCTGAGCGACGGGCGCGCTGGCCTTGGCGGGCGCCACGGACGGAGCCGGAGCCGAAGCCGCTGCCGCAGCGGCCATGCCGGCGCCCTGGCCACTGGCCTGGCCGCCACTGTTCACTTCGGTACCGGTGCCCGGATCGCGGGGCACCGGCGGGACGGCCGATGCCGGGCGGAACGCCAGCATGCGCAGCACCGCCATCTCGAATCCAGCACGCGGGCTTGGGGCCAGGTGCAGGTCACGGCGACCGCCCAGGGCCATCTGGTACCAGAGCTGCACCACTTCCGGACGCAGGCGCTGGGCGAAGGCTTCGGCATCGATCCCCTCGCCCGCCGTCGCGGCGCCCGGCACCAGCTGCTGCACCTGGATCCGGTGCAGGGCTTCGGCCAGGGCGTCGAGCACCCCGCTCCAGTCCGGCGAGAACTCGGCCAGCAGGGCCACGGTCTGCAGCAGGCGCGGACCATCACCATCGGCCAGCGCATCCAGCATCGCCGCCACCTGGGTGCGGTCCACCGTGCCCAGCATCGCGCGCACCACATCCTCGCGCAGCGCACCGCCGGCATAGGCGATCGCCTGGTCCAGCAACGACAGGCCATCACGCAGGCTGCCATCGGCGGCCTTGGCCAGCTGCACGATCGCAGTCGGATCGGACTCGATCTCCTCGGCGGCCAGGATCTTGGTCATCTGGCCCTGGATCTGTTCCTCGTCCAACCGCTTCAGGTTGAACTGCAGGCAGCGCGAAAGGACCGTCACCGGCAGCTTCTGCGGATCAGTGGTGGCCAGCAGGAACTTCACGTGCTCCGGCGGCTCTTCCAGCGTCTTGAGCAGCGCATTGAACGCCGCCTTGGACAGCATGTGCACTTCGTCGATCAGGTAGACCTTGTACTTGCCCCGGGAGGGCATGTACTGGGCGTTCTCGATCACCTCGCGGACATCATCCACACCCGTATTGGACGCGGCATCGATCTCGAGCAGATCGATGTAACGGCCGGAGTCGATATCCAGGCAGGCCGGGCACTGGCCGCATGGATCGGCGCTGGTGCCCTGCTCGCAGTTCAGCGACTTGGCGAAAATACGGGCAATGGTGGTCTTGCCGACCCCGCGGGTGCCGGTAAACAGGAACGCATGGTGCACCCGGCCGCTGTCCAGCGCATTGCTGAGCGCACGGACCACGTGTTCCTGGCCCACCAGCTCGGCAAAACGCTTCGGACGCCACTTGCGGGCAAGGACGAGATAGGACATCAGGCCACCGTCTTCATCGGGACGACCATTGTGCCACGCCTGTCCAGCCCCCCTGCCCCCGTGACGAACCGCTTGTGCGATTCCGATTCCCCCGCTAGAATCTGCGCCCCTGCAGCGGGTTGTGTGCGGCAGGTCCGGAGAGGTGTCCGAGTGGTTGAAGGAGCACGCCTGGAAAGTGTGTAAGCGTCTAAACCGCGCTTCGGGGGTTCGAATCCCCCTCTCTCCGCCAGACAAACGCAAAAGGCCGCCCCTCGGGGCGGCCTTTTGCGTTTCTCACGTTCGTCATTCATCCGGCTCCGGTAGCAGTGCGCGAAACCATGGAGAGGGGGATGAGAACCCCCGACCGGGGGTTCGACGGATTCGCCAGGAGCGAATCCGGACAGCCGAATGGCTGTCCGTGGAGCGCATCAGCGCGGAAGGGCTGGGTGCATGGATGCACCCAGCAATCCCAATGAAGCGGCCACCCTGCATCCCAGGCCGCTTGCCACGTCTGCACCCACGCCGCGCCACCACCGCCAACGGTAGAGCCGACCGCGGGTCGGCTGCTCTTTGCGCAGCCCGCCTATGCCAAAGTCCCCCCATGCCCACCCTGCGCGCCTACACCCCAACAGACGTCCCCGCCTGCCTGGCACTGTTCGACACCAACGTGCCGCGTTACTTCGCCCCACACGAACGCCACGACTTCGCCAACTATCTACTTCACCCAGACCGCGCCCACGACTATCTGGTCATCGAACACAACGGCCACGTCGTCGCCTGCGGCGGCCTCGCCCTGGACAACGAACACACGGCGGCCTTCTGCTGGGGCATGGTCGATAACGCCCAACATCGCCAAGGCCTGGGCAAGCAGCTCTCCCACGCACGCCTCGCCCACGCAAAAGCACTCGGCGCCCAGCGCGTGACGCTCAGCACCAGCCAGCACACGCAGGACTTCTACGCCGGACTCGGCTTCGCGGTCACCCACATCACCCCCGATGGGCACGGCCCCGGACTGGACGCAGTGGAGATGGTGCTCGAACTGGCGCCGCGTTGAGCGGCGCCAGTGATTCGATCGGGTCAGCAGTGCGTCAGCCACGCATGGCGTGGCTCTACGCCCGAGCGCGCAGCGTGCGTTTTGAACGCCTCAGCTGCTGCTCAACTTCATCAACACCAATCCGCTCACGATCAGCACCGCTGCAGCAATCCGCATCGCGCTGACCTGCTCGCCGAGGAAGGTAATGCCGATCACGAACGCGCCGACCGCGCCGATGCCGGTCCAGATCGTGTACGCGGTGCCCAGCGGCAACGTGCGCATCGCCAACGACAGCAGCCAGAAGCTGGCGATCATGGTGACGAGGGTGATGATCGAGGGGGTGAGCCTGCTGAACCCCTCGGACTGCTTCATCGAGAACGCCCAGACGATTTCCAGCACACCGGCTGCCAACAGATAGATCCAGGCCATGCGGCCCTCCTTGATGGGGGCCAGGCCGTCCTGGTCAGTGGTTCCCGAAATGGGGGAGGCCGTTCCTCCTGTGCCACGCATTTTAGCAACCCACTCGCCGCATGCCCTATTCCGGCGGCACCGGGCTACACGGGATTCAGCCTCCGCGTCTGGCGCTGCAGGCCGTGCATGCGCTAGAATGCGCGACTGCACTGCCGGACCTGTTCCTGCGATGCACCTTCCGCCTGCGGCCGGCTGATCCTCGATCGCCCTGCAGCCGGAACGTCTCTATGGTGGCCCCGTCGGCCCCTCGCGACGCTAGGTCGAAAATCCCGCCAGGGCCGGAAGGCAGCAACGGTATCGATCGACGCGGGCGCCGAGGTCAGCCGGCGGGGCCGCCACCTTTTTGGGCGCCCGGTTTTTCCCTCCAGCGATGCTGCCGCTCAAGGGGCCGCGGGCGTGCCCTGATGGAACACCACCCGCCATGCCTCGCCGTGCAGCCGCCACAGCGAACTGCGCAACACCTCGCGCTGGCGCTCGCCGCCGACCACATACCAGCTGCGATAGCGCACCTGTGCCAAGGTGGGCGCCAACAACACGACCTGGTAGTCGGTGGACACGATCTCGACCTGTGCGCGCTCGCGCGGAATCTCCGCCAGCGCAGCAGCCCGATCGAAACACGCACCCGAGCTGCCGATCTCACTGAAGTCGTCATCCAACAATGCCGCCAGCTGCGCGACATCGCCACGGACCGCAGGCTCGTGCAACGCGCGTTCGAGCGCCTGCAGATGGGCGGCCAGCGCGTCATCCATGCTCAGGGAGGATCCTGCGCCAGCACGTGCATGGCGGTGGGAGTCGCCAGCGCCACACGTTCGCCAGGCACGGCCACGCGGTGACCCCGCTGGCGCAGCGCCTCGCCGTCGGCCTCGCTGGCGTAGTGGTAGAGCATCATCCGCGCCTGCAACTCGGCCGTGTATTCACGCTCCAGGTCATCCACACCGGTGTGCGACGGGTTGCCATGCAGGCCGCAATCGTGGGCGATCAGTTCGTTGTCGTCGGCGTAGCGCGCCAGCATTTCCGGAATCGGCCGGGTATCGCCACTCCAGGTGACCGCACCCTTCAGGCGCAGGCCATAGGCGGTTTCCGGCCAGTGATGCCGGACCGGAAACACTTCCAGGCGCACGCCGTCATGCCAGAACGCATCGCCGACCACGATCAGCTGGAACGCATCCCAGAAATTCGCACCGCCCTCTGCCAGCACGTTCGGGTAATCGGCCACGCGTTTGTGCAGCAGCGGCACGACCGTCGCCGGCACGTACACGCGAATTCGCCCACGACGCTGGGGCGAGAAATACGCATCGACGAACAGGCGTTCGAAACCGGCGACGTGGTCCAGGTGCACATGGGTGACGAACAATGCCTGCGGCACATGGCCGTAGTGCGCCTGGAACGCAGTGAGCCCTTCCCCGCCGCAATCGATGGTCAGCCACGGGCGTCCATCGCGTTCGATCACCGCCATCGGCGAACCGAGCTGCACGGCCGACGCATTGCCGACCCCCATGAAACGCAGTGCCCAGTCCATCAGTAACCCCGGTTCCAGGCCAGATCGTAGGCGCGGCGCAGCCGTGCGTAGTCCTTCTCGACGTCATCCTGGCTGCGCTCACCGCGCAGCTTGATCAGCGAGCGCAGCAGCCGCTTGAGATTGCGCTCGCGCCAGCGGGTGGCAGGGATGCGCAGCACGCCGCGATCGAAATCGATCAGCCAGCCGTGGCCGTTGGCGTCGAACAGAATGTTGTGGGCGTTGAGATCGGCGTGGTCCAGCCCGACGCGATGGAACCGCGCGATCAGCCGGCCGGTCTCTTCCCAGGGCGCGCCGCGCCCGGCGACCAGCGCGCGGTCGGCCAGCGAACGCACGCCCTCCAGGCGCTCCATCAGGATCGCCGCCTTGTAGCGCAGGCCTTCGCGCATGTAGAACGCGGCGATCGGTCGCGGCACCGGCAGCTTCTGCGCGCGCAGGGCACGCATCAGCCGGAACTCGGCGAAACTGCGGGTGCGGTTGGCCCCGCGCCAGATGTAGTGGTCCCGGCTGAGCTTGGCCGCCAGGCCGCCACGCAGGTACTGGCGCAGCACGGCATGACCGAAGGGGGCATCGACGAACCAGGCACCACCACGGCCGCCATCGCCGACCGGCCGTGCCCGCTCGCCCCAGTGGGCCGGTGCGAACAGGCTCATCTCGGCTTGCCGCAAGGCTTCGCGGTCGAACAGAATGGCACCGATACCGCGTCCATCGCGGCAGGGCGTCAGCGCTTCAGTGGCGTCGAATGCGACCATTCCTTCGAGTCTAACAACACCATGGCACCAACGTCCTCTTCCTTGTGTCTTTTGCGTTTGTCCGCGCTGGGGGACGTGACCCATGTGGTGCCGCTGGTACGCACCCTGCAGCAGGCCGATCCCGGGGTGTCGCTGCACTGGATCATCGACAAGGCCGGCCACAAGCTGCTCGATGGCCTGCCAGGCGTGACCTTCCACAGCTACGACAAGAAGACCGGCCTGGCCGGCATGCGCGCCCTGCGCGACAGCCTTCCCGCCGGGCGCTTCGATGCGCTGCTGCAGATGCAGGTGGCTTTCCGTGCCAACGTGCTGTCCGCCTTCGTGCCGGCCAAGCGCCGCATTGGCTATGACAAGGCCCGCTCCAAGGATCTTCACGGGCTTTTCATCAATGAGCGCATCCCCGACCGCCCCGGCATCCATGTGCTGGATGCGATCGGCAGCTTCTGCGAACCGCTCGGCCTGAAGCAGACCGAGGTCAGCTGGGACCTGGCCGTGCCGCCGGCCGCCGTCGAGTGGGCCAACGCCCAGTGGACCGACGATGGCCGCCCGGTGCTGATGATCTCGCCCTGCTCCAGCCATGTGCGCCGCAACTGGTATGCCGACCGCTATGCGGCCGTGGCCAACCACGCCACCTCACGTGGCTGGCGGGTGGTGCTGTGCGGTGGGCGCAGCGAACTGGAGCGCGGCATGGCCGATGCGATCCAGGCCCAGCTGGCCACCCCGGCGCTGGACCTGGTCGGCAAGGACACGCTCAAGCAGCTGCCGGCGCTGTTGGCGCGCGCCGCGCTGGTGATGACGCCCGACTCGGGCCCAATGCATATCGCCAACGCGATGGGCACCAAGGTGCTCGGCCTGCATGCGGCCAGCAACCCGCACCGCAGCGGCCCCTACTCCGACCGCCGCTACTGCGTGGACCGCTACGACGATGCCGCGCGCAAGTTCCTGGGCAAACCGGCCAGCGAACTGAAGTGGGGCGCGAAGGTCGAGTTCGACGACGTGATGCAGTTGATCACCGTCGAGGACGGCATCGCCGCCTTCGAACGGTATGTCGCCGATTACGCGCCGCGCGGCGCGTAATCCTTGTACGACTTCTCTTCCACGTAGAGCGAGCCCAGCGCCAGGTTGATGTCCTTCTTGATGCGGGCGCGCTCATCGTTCTGCTGGTAGACGCTGCGCGCCAGCTCGACGAAATGGTCGTCGAAGGCCTGCGCCTTGTCCTGCAGGCGGATGTTGTCTTCGATGTCCCACAGGCGCTCGTTGACCGCCTTGAGCTCGGCACGCAGGCGCGCGATGTCCTTGACCCCGGCCGGGTGCGCCATCCAGGTCTTTTCCAGCGCGCTCAGTTCGGTGCGGATGTTGGCCAGCTTGGCCTCGTCGCTGATGCGCTCGGACTTGATCTGCAGAATCGAGATCTTGTCGAGCAGTTCACCGAAGGACACGGGGACAAGGATTTCAGCGGTCATGGGGGAGATCCGTTACGTGAGGTGGGCAGTTTAGCGGAGCGCAGGTTGGCGGGGTGTGGGGGGGGGGTGCGGGCCCCGGGTAGAGCCACGCCATGCGTGGCTGCGCGATGGCCGCTTCATTGCTGGGATTGCTGGGTGCATCCATGCACCCAGCCCTTCCGCGCTTGCGCGCTCCAGGGCCGCGCCTCCTGGAGCTGGAGACGCCGTTGGCGATGAACGCGTCGCCACGCGCCCGGGTATGTCGGTGATGGCGCTGTGGCTTCGGAGCCAGGGTGGCCGCTTCATTGGGATTGCTGGGTGCATCCATGCACCCAGCCCTTCCGCGCTTGCGCGCTCCAGGGCCGCGCCTCTTGGAGTTGGATACGTCGATGGGATGAACGCGTCGCCACGCGCCCGGGTACGTCGGTGATGACGCTTGGGGCTCCGGGAGCAGGGTGGCCGCTTCATTGGGATTGCTGGGTGCATCCATGCACCCAGCCCTTCCGCGCTTGCGCGCTCCAGGGCCAGACGTTCGTCTGTCCGGATTCGCTCCTGGCGAATCCGTCGAACCCCCGTCGGGGGTTCTCATCCCCCCCGCAATTGGGCGCCGCTCATTTCGCAGCGGTCGGAAAACGCCCGATCTCGGTCATGAAAAAGGCCGCCCAATGGGCGGCCTTTTTCATGTATCTGGCGGAGAGGGGGGGATTCGAACCCCCGAGGCGCTATAAACGCCTGCCTGATTTCGAGTCAGGTACATTCAACCGCTCTGCCACCTCTCCAGATGGTCCCGGCGAACCGGGACGCGAATAATACGGGTAGGACGCGCTGGCGACAAGTCATTGCGGGCAAAGAAGTGAATTTCTTCTGTATGGATGCCTTGCCGGATGTCCGGCGGGCCGCGATCATGCCGTTATCCCCCGCAATCCTTACCGGCACGCGCCTTCATGATCGAATTCGGACACCTGACCCACCCCGGCCTGCGCCGTGACCTCAATGAGGATACGTATTACGGCGATGGCGAACTGGCGCTGTGGCTGGTCGCCGATGGCATGGGCGGGCACGCCTGTGGCGAGGTGGCCAGTGCGCTGGCGCGCGAGACCATCGTGCGCGAGATCCGCCGCGGGGCGACGCTGGCGCATGCGATCCGGATCGCCGATGAGGAAATCATCCGCACCTCGCGCCGCCGCAATGACAGCCTGCCGATGGGCACGACGGTGGTGGCCGCGCGGGTCCAGGGCAATCGCTACGAGGTGGCGTGGGTGGGCGACAGCCGCGCGTACCTGTGGCGCGACGGCAAGCTGGCCCAGTTGAGTCAGGATCACAGCGTGGTCCAGGAGCTGGTCGCGCAGGGCAATCTGACCGCCGAACAGGCACGCGCGCACCCGCACCGCAATGTGGTGACCCAGGCGCTGGGCGTGACCGATCCGGCGCACCTGAATGTGGCGACCACCACCGGTGAACTGCGCCCGGGCATGCAGCTGCTGCTGTGCAGTGATGGGCTCACCGAGGAGGTCGAGGACAAGGGCATTGCCCGTACCCTCGCCTTCGACGATGCCAGTGCGCAGGAATGCGTGGATACCCTGGTCGCCGCCGCACTGGATGGCGGCGGCTCGGACAATATCACCGTGATCCTGGTGCGGTGCCATTGAGGCAGGCATCCCGACCAACGGTCGGGATCTACCGCCGGGGTCGGGCCCTCAGGCGCTGACCGCTTCCACCGCTTCAGGCTCACCATCCCAGATCGCGCGGCCGGCCTTCTTGCGCAGCTTGGCCAGGCGCGCTTCGTGTGCTTCCAGCTCCGAGGCGGTGGCGACCACGCGCGGGCGTGGCAGCAGGCGCGAGGTGTCGAAGGTCTGCACGTGGGCGCTGCCGGATTTGCGGTCGTCGGCCGCGCCGAAGCCGATTTCTTCCTGGCCCGAGGTCAGCGCGATGTACACATCGCCCAGGATCTGGGCATCGAGCAGGCCGCCGTGCAGCTGGCGGTGGGCGTTGTCCACGCCCAGGCGCCGGCACAGCGCGTCCAGCGAGTTGCGCTGGCCGGGAAAGCGCTCGCGCGCCATCTTCAGCGTATCGATCACCGTGCAGCGGTCGGTGATCTTGCCGTAGTGGTCGCCAAGCAGCGACAGCTCGTTGTCCAGGAAGCCCAGATCGAACGCCGCGTTGTGGATGATCAGCTCGGCGCCGTCGATGTAGGCCAGGAATTCGTCGACGACCTGGGCGAAGTCCGGCTTGTCGGCCAGGAATTCCAGGGTCAGGCCGGTGACTTCCTGCGCGCCCTGCTCGAACTCGCAGTCCGGCTTGAGGTACTGGTGGTAGTTGTTGCCACTGGGGCGACGCTCGAGCAGTTCCACACAGCCGATTTCGACGATGCGGTTGCCCTTCCGCCACTCCAGGCCGGTGGTTTCGGTATCAAGGATGATCTGACGCATGGGCTCAGTGTACCGGGCCAGCGGCACGGATCCGGATCGCGGCGTCGCGCGCCAGCTGGTCCACGCGCTCATTGTCCGGATCGCCGGAATGCCCCTTGACCCAGCGCCAGTCGATGGTGTGCTTGAGCGTGGCCGCGTGCAGGCGCTCCCACAGCTCGCGGTTCTTGACCGGCGAGCCGCCCGCGGTTTTCCAGTTCTTGCGGATCCAGCCGGGCATCCACTCGGTCAGACCCTGGCGTACGTACTGCGAATCGGTGTACAGCACGATGTTGCATGGCTCGGTGAGTGCTTCCAGCCCCGAGATGGCCGCCATCAGTTCCATGCGGTTGTTGGTGGTATGCGCTTCACCACCGCTCAGCTCACGCTCGTGCGCGTTGTAGCGCAGCAACGCCGCCCAGCCGCCCGGGCCGGGATTGCCGAGGCAGGAACCGTCGGTGTGGATTTCTATCGTCTTCATTCCATTCCAGATCAGGTGGCCACGGTCCCGTGCCCGCGTGGCAGGGCCACGGGCGTCGGTCCCGGCAGGGCCAGAGTGCGTTTTTCAGCGGTGAACAGACAGGCCGCGCGCAGTGGAGCGAGGTCGCGCCGGGCCGGCGAGCGGTCGCGCCACATCGGGCCGAGGTAGTGCAGGTCTTCGCAGCTCAGACCGGCCTGCGTGAGGGTATGGCGCAGCCGCTGCGGGCTGCGCACCACCAGTCCGTGGTGGCGCCACTGCCGGCGGTACGGGCTGAACGGGTTGAGCGTGGACAACCACAGGCGGCCGCCCGGCATCAGCACCCGTGCGCACTCGTCGATCAGCTGCTCGGCATCGCGCGCGGTGACGTGCTGCAGGATGATCGCGTTGACGCTCTCGTCCGGCAGCGGCAACGGCAGCCCGCAGTGCACGTCCCCGGCGTAGCTCGCTCCGTCGCGGAACAGCCGCAGGCCGCGACCGGGCAGTTCGACACGCTCCAGCCAGCCGGGCGTCGGTGCCAGCCACAGCCAGGGGTTCACCGGGCGCTCGGCGAGCAGGCTGCGCAACCGCTCGGATTCCAGACGGCACAAGGCTTGTGCCGGTTCAGTATCAAACCAGGATGCGACTGTCGCTTGACGGGGGCTCGGCGCGGGGGGCATGGTCCAATTCTATGCGACTGACCGCCCTACCCGCGTTTGCGGACAATTACATCTGGGCGCTGGTCGCCGACGACGGCCGCGCCGTGGTCATCGACCCCGGCCAGGCCGACCCCGTTCTGGCTGCCGCAGCGCAGCAGGGATGGGCTCCCCACAGCATTCTGCTGACCCATCACCACGATGATCACATCGGTGGCGTGGCAGAACTGCAGGCGCGTTTTCCGGCGGTGGAGGTTTACGCGCCAGAAGAACCGCGCATCCAGGTGGCCGCCCATCGGGTCGCTGAAGGTGAATGCGTTCAGGCATTGGGGCTGGGGTTCCACGTAGTATCCGTGCCCGGGCACACCCGGAGCCATATCGCGTTTCACACCGCTGAACACCTTTTCAGTGGCGATGCGTTGTTCAGCCTGGGCTGTGGGCGCATGTTCGAAGGTACGCCTCCCCAGCTTCTGGCATCCCTGCGGAAGCTGGCGTCCCTGCCAGCGCAACTGATGGTCTGTTGCGCCCACGAGTACACCCTGTCCAATGCCGTCTTCGCGCGGCATGTAGACCCCACCAACGCTGCGCTGTCGCAGCGCCATGAGGAGGCCTTGGCCATGCGCCGCGATGACCTGCCCACGCTGCCGGTTTCACTGGCAAGCGAGCTGGAATGCAATCCGTTCCTGCGTACCAGTACCCCCGCCATCCAGGCGGCCGTCAGCGCCCATCTCGGGCGTCCCGTTACCGATGAAGTCGATGTTGTCGCAGGGCTGCGACACTGGAAAGACGGATTCCGAACATGAGTCGGCGATTGTTGCCGCTCGCGCTGGGCCTGGCGATCGCCGCGGCCGGCAGCGCGGGCGCCCAGTCGTTGACCGCCGGCATGTCGCAGAACGTGGCCGGCCTGTCCTCCCTCCCCCTGACCGCTGCGGCGCTGCCGCCGGCCTCGGTGCGCAACGGGCAGGACATCTTCGCCAGCTTCCGCGATGGCCTGGCTGAACCTACCTGCGACGCCGAGGCGACCAGCCCGCGCTGGCAGAAGCAGTTCGCGCATGCCCCCTCGCGCCTGGCCAACCAGGATGATGACGCCCTGGTGCTGTTCGGCTATGTGGTGGAAGAGCTGCGCAGATCCGACCTGCCGACCGAATTTGCGCTGATTCCCTTCGTGGAAAGCGGCTACCGGCCCAACGCCCGCAACGGCGGCGGCCCGGCCGGCCTGTGGCAGTTCATCGCCACCACCGCCAAGAACCACCGCGTGCAGATGACCCCGGGCTACGACGGCCGCCTCTCGGCGGTGGATTCCACCCAGGCCGCGGTGCGTTACCTCAAGACCCTGCACGGCATGTTCGGCGGCGACTGGCGCCTGGCCACCATGGCCTACAACGCCGGCGAGTACCGGGTCCTGCAATCGCTGCGCAAGGCCGGCATGAACGCGCAGAACGCGCGTCCGGCGGAGTTGCCCGGCCTGTCGCCGGTCACCTATGCCTATGTCGAGAAGCTGCACGCGCTGGCCTGCGTGCTGGAAGACGCAGAAACCGAGCCAGCCGTGATGGCCTCGCTGGACCGCACCGTGCCCGTGCTGAAGGGGCATACCCTGCCGGCGGGCACCAGCGTCCAGCAGTGGGCCCAGCAGCGCGACCTGGATCCGGCCCGGATCGCCCGGCTCAACCCGGCCCTGGCCAGCGGCAAGGGCCGCCCGGCCGGCCAGGTGACGGTTCTGGCCCCGACCGCGCATGCGCCGGTGGATGCCAGCGCCAGCGTGGCCGCCATTGCGGCGGCTCCCAGCGCACCAGTGGATAGCCCGGCGGCCCGTACGGCGCCTGCGCCGGCCGCCACCCGCACGGTGGCCAGCGCGGATCGCCCGCGCAGCCGCCGCCACACCGTGCGCGATGGCGAATCGCCCTGGACCATCGCCCGCCGTTACGGGATGCCGTTGAAGGCCCTGCTGTCGCTCAATGGCCTCAGTGGCAGCAGTGTGCTCAAGCCGGGAGCGGTGTTGCGCGTCGAAGACTGAGCGGCGCCCACCCCCAACGCAAAAAGCCCGGCATCGCCGGGCTTTTTGTTGTCCAGCAGAAGCCGCCCCGGTTAGAGGTTGGCTTCTTCGGTCTGCACCTTGAAGTGCTTGCGCATCGCTTCCACGTAGGCCTTGGCGGCGGCCATGCCGTCGATCTGGCTCAGCTGCTCCTTGAGCTGCTGCTGCTGGGCCGCGTCCACTTCAGCGACGTTGCCCGGGGTGACCTTGGTCACCGCGTAGATCACGTAGCGGCCCTGCACGGCGACCTTGCCGTAGCTCGGCTTGCCTTCGGCGGGCAACGGCGCGCTGAACACGGCGCGGTTGATCTCCGGGGTCGGCACCGGCTGGGTGCGCGGCAGGCCCGGCAGCGGGCTGATCTGCAGCTTCTCGCTGGTCGCCAGCGCCTGCAGGGTCTGACCGGCCTTCAGCTTGGCCAGCACGGCATCCACGGCCTTCTCCGACGCCTGGCGGGTGCGGTCGGCATGGATCGCGGCGATGACCTGCTCACGGGCCTTGTCCAGCGGCAGCGCCTGTTCCGGGCTGTGCTCGGTCACGCGGATCATCACGTTGTGGTTCGGACCCAGCTCGATCGGGTCGCTCACCGTGCCGTCCTGGGTCAGGATGTCGGAGAACGCCGCGCGCAGCACGGCCGGGTTGGCGGCGATGCCACTGGCGGTGGTGCGGGTGAACGGACCGATGGTCTGCACCGGCAGGCTCATGTCCTTGGCCGGGCCTTCCAGCGAGGTCGGGTTCTTGTAGACCAGATCGACCAGGCGGCCGCTCAACTCGGTGAACACACGGTCGGTATCGGCCTTGAGCTGCTCGGCAGCCAGCTGGTCACGCACCTCGTCGAAGGAACGGCCTTCGCCGCCCTTGGTCTCGCGCAGCTTGAGCACGTGGAAACCGAAGTCGGTCTTGACCGGACCGGTCACCTCGCCCGCCTTCATGGCGAACAGGGCATCTTCGAACGGCTTCACCATCGCGCCGCGTTCCACCCAGCCCAGGTCACCACCGGTGTCCTTGGAACCGGGATCTTCGGAGTTGGCCTTGGCCAGTGCGGCGAAGTCGGCACCCGGTGCCTTGGCTTCGGCGGCCAGGCGGGTTGCCTTCTCTTCAGCCGCCTTGAGCTTGGCCGGATCGCTGCCATCGGCGGTGATCAGGATGTGCGAGGCCAGACGCTGTTCCGGCGTGGCAAAGCGCGCCTTCTCATCGTCATAGCGCTTGCGCAGCGTGGCTTCGTCGGCGGCCGCCGGCGCAGGCAGGTTCGCGCCGTTGATTTCGACGTATTCCAGCGACACGGTTTCCGGCTGGCGGAAATCCTTGGTGTGGCTGTCATACCACTGCTTGATCTGTGCGTCGGTCACTTCGGCGGTGTCGGCCGGGGTTTCCGGCAGCGCGGCCAGTTCGACATCACGCGTTTCACCGAGCAGCTTCATCAGGCGCTCGGCTTCGCTCTGGGTGGTGAACCCGGAACGCTGCAGGGCCGACGGAATGATCGACTGCTGGATGCTCTCGCGCACCAGCGCTTCGAACTGCGTCGGCGTGCGCGGCGGATTGCCGCTGGCCAGCGCGATGCGGTAGTTGTCCTGGTTGAACTTGCCGTCGGCACCGAGGAAGGCCGGGATCGAGGCGATGTACTCGCGCACGGCGGCATCGCCGATCACGATGCCGGACTGTTCGCCGGCCAGGCGCACGACCTGCTCATCGATCATCTGATCGAGCACGGCCAGCTTGCTCTCCGTGCTTTCGAACTGGCGCGGATCGAAGTCCTCGCCCTGCTCCTGGCGTGTCTGCTGGCGCGCCTGCTCGAAGCGCACGCGGAAATCGTTGGAGCTGATCTCATGGTGCTGCCACAGGAACGAGACCGGCCACCACGACGGGGCGGACTTCCACCAGGTCGGCGGTGCGGCCACTTTGGCCACGTTCTGCGAGCCGACGCCACCGAGGTAGCTGGAGTCGATCACGAACAGGAACGGAATCATCAGCAGCCCCAGGATCACGGTAACGATCCAGCCCGAGGTCTTGTCGCGAAGTTTCTGCAGCATGGGAAAAATCAAGGCCTGATTGGCGAGCCCGGCAGTGTAACCCGCTTCGCGGCAGGCTCCAAAAGTGCCCGCGCCGGCCCCTGCGCGCGATCTGCCCGGTGCCGCACCCGCTGATCGCGGCGGGCAAACGGTGTGCGCCGCGCTGCCGATCAATCTGCTGGATTGGAAACAAAAAAAAAAGCCCTTGGTTTTCACCAAGGGCTCTTCAAAGATTGGCGGAGCGGACGGGACTTGAACCCGCGACCTCCGGCGTGACAGGCCAGCATTCTAACCAGCTGAACTACCGCTCCGCACTTGAAACTTTGCAGGCGCTCATTCTATCCGAAGATATTCAGATTGCCCACCCCGAAATGCTGCTTTTTTCGAGGTTTTTTTAAAACTGGCGGAGCGGACGGGACTTGAACCCGCGACCTCCGGCGTGACAGGCCAGCATTCTAACCAGCTGAACTACCGCTCCATGTTTTAATTCTTTCAGCCGACCAACGGTCGGCTCTACCGCCTTCACCGCGACATGCGTCGGCGGAGAAAACAAGGCCCCCGATTGCTCAGGGGCCTTCTTGAAACTGGCGGAGCGGACGGGACTTGAACCCGCGACCTCCGGCGTGACAGGCCAGCATTCTAACCAGCTGAACTACCGCTCCACATTTCAAAACTTTTACTGGCAGTGCCTGGTGGGTGCTGAGGGTTTCGAACCCCCGACCCTCTCCGTGTAAAGGAGACGCTCTACCGCTGAGCTAAGCACCCCAGCAAGCCGCTTAGTTTACGGCATCCTTCAGGGCTTTGCCAGCCTTGAACGACGGATTCTTCGACGCAGCGATCTTGATGGTGTCGCCGGTCTTCGGGTTGCGGCCGGTACGGGCAGCGCGGTCGCGGACCTGGAACGTGCCGAAGCCCACCAGCGTCACCGCGTCACCGCCCTTCAGGGCCTTGGTGACGGAAGCGATGACGGCATCAACGGCGCGGCTGGACTCGGCCTTGGTCAGGTCGGCGGCTTCAGCAACGGCGTCGATCAATTCGGTCTTGTTCATTCTCTACAGCTCCTTTGGCGGGGATTCCGCGGATTCAACATTGAGACACCCGACGACGATACGCCGTCGGATGCCAGTGAAGTTCTCTGTTCGCCGAATTCAGATTTACGCTGACTCGCGAGTGGTGCTTTTATACCAGTGCCCCCCTACCCGCGCAAGCTGAAAAGCCAATAACGACGCGGGTTTCGGGCATTTCCACAGGACGCGTCAGTGCTTGACGCGCGTTGTGGAAGCTGTCTTGGACTTGCCGCGTACCGTGACACGTTGCCCATCTTTCTTGGGCTTCGGTGCGGTCAGCGGGGCCTCCAGGGCCAGGTCGAGCACTTCCTCGATCCACTTCACCGGCACGATCTTCAGATCGCGGGTGACATTGGCGGGGATATCGGCCAGATCCTTGCGGTTCTCCTCGGGAATGATGACCGTGGTGATGCCGCCGCGCAGCGCCGCCAACAGCTTCTCCTTGAGGCCGCCGATGGCGGTGACGCGACCACGCAGGGTGATCTCGCCGGTCATCGCCACTTCGGCCCGGATCGGCACCTTGGTCAGCGTGGACACCAGCGAGGTGACCATGGCGATACCCGCACTCGGGCCATCCTTGGGGGTGGCGCCATCGGGCACGTGGACGTGCACGTCGTGCTTCTGCAGGAACTCATTGTCGATGCCCAGCCGCTCGGCACGCGAGCGCACCACCGACAGGGCCGCCGAGGCGGATTCCTTCATCACGTTGCCCAGCTGGCCGGTGAGGATCAGCTGGCCCTTGCCCGGCACCAGGGTGGATTCGATCTGCAGCAGATCGCCGCCCACTTCGGTCCAGGCCAGGCCGGTGACCAGGCCCACTTCGTTCTGCTCTTCGGCACGCCCGAAATCGACGCGGCGAACCCCCAGGTACTTGTCCAGGTTCTTGCCGTTGACCACCACCAGCGCCTTCTTCTTCGCGCTGGCCTTCTTGCCGGCCTTGGCCGGCTTGGCCGCCTTGGCGGGCGCTACCGGACCGGCAAGCGCGATTTCCTTGACCACCTTGCGGCAGATCTTGGCCACTTCGCGCTCGAGGTTGCGCACGCCGGATTCGCGCGTGTAGTAACGCACGATGTCCTGGATCGCATCGGCCTCGATCTCCAGCTCTTCCGGCTTCAGGCCGTTGGCCTTGATCTGCTTGGGCACCAGGTAGCGCATGGCGATGTTGAGCTTCTCATCCTCGGTGTAGCCGGGGATGCGGATCACTTCCATGCGGTCCAGCAGCGGGCCGGGGATGTTGAGCGAGTTGGACGTCGCCACGAACATCACTTCGGACAGGTCCAGGTCCACTTCCAGGTAGTGATCGTTGAAGGCGTTGTTCTGCTCCGGGTCGAGCACTTCCAGCAGCGCCGAGGACGGATCGCCACGGAAGTCCATCGACATCTTGTCGATCTCATCGAGCACGAACAGCGCGTTCTTGCTGCCCACCTTGTTGAGGTTCTGCACGATGCGGCCCGGCATCGAGCCGACGTAGGTGCGGCGATGGCCACGGATCTCGGCCTCGTCGCGCACGCCACCCAGGCTCATGCGCACGAACTTGCGGTTGGTCGCCTTGGCGATGGACTGCCCCAGCGAGGTCTTGCCCACGCCGGGCGGACCGACCAGGCACAGGATCGGGCCCTTCATCTGCTTCACGCGCGACTGCACCGCCAGGTATTCCAGGATGCGGTCCTTGACCTTGTCCAGACCGAAGTGATCGGCGTCCAGCGTGTCCTGCGCGGCCTTGAGATCCTTGCGGACCTTGGTGCGCTTCTTCCACGGCACGCCCAGCAGCCACTCCAGGTAATTGCGCACGACCGCCGCTTCGGCGGACATCGGCGACATCTGCTTGAGCTTGTTGAGCTCGGCCTTGGCCTTGGTCTCCACCGGCTTGGGCATGCCCGCCTCGGCGATCTTGCGCGCCAGCTCGTCCATCTCGCCGGGCGCGTCATCCAGGTCACCCAGTTCTTTCTGGATGGCCTTCATCTGCTCGTTGAGGTAGTACTCGCGCTGGCTCTTTTCCATCTGCGACTTCACGCGGCCGCGGATGCGCTTTTCCATCTGCTGCACGTCGATCTCGCCATCGACCAGGCCGACCAGCATTTCCAGGCGGTCGCCGATCTGCAGCGTTTCCAGCAGGCGCTGCTTGTCGGCCAGGCGCACGCTGATATGCGCGGCGATGGTATCGGCCAGGCGCGCGGGCTCATCGATGCCGGCCAGGGTCTGCAGCAGCTCCGGCGGCAGCTTGCGATTGGTTTTGACGTACTGCTCGAACAGCGACATCAGCGAGCGGGCGATCGCCTCGATCTCGCGCGGCTCACGCGATTCGTCCGATTCGATTTCCATGCCCACGCCGTGCAGCGAGCCATCACGCTCGGTCACGTCGGTGACGTTGACGCGCGACAGGCCTTCGACCAGCACCTTGATGGTGCCGTCGGGCAGCTTCAGCAGCTGCAGGACCTGGGCGAGCGTGCCGACCTGGTACAGATCGGCGGCGGACGGATCATCCGTCTCGGCGGACTTCTGCGCGAGCAGCAGGATGCGCTTGTCCGCTTCCATCGCCTGCTCCAGCGCATGCATGGACTTGTCACGGCCGACGAACAGCGGAATGACCATGTGCGGGAACACCACCACGTCACGCAGCGGCAGTACCGGCAGGTCGAGAGTCTCAGTTGGGGAACGGGCCATGTGGGCTCCAGTGGAACAGTGGGGATGGCCTCCGGGCGCCTCGCCCGGATACAAAAAAAGCCGATGGCCTCGTTATGGGGCCATCGGCTTCTAGATGCAAGCTGTTCTGAAAAATTTCTTTCAATTCAATTACTTGAACTGATTATTCAGCGCCAGCCGCCTTCTGTTCAGGCGCCGGTGGCGTCTGGTATATCAGGTACGGTTCGGACTTGTGTTCGATCACCGATTCGTCCACCACCACCTTGCTGACATTCTCTGCCGAGGGCAGGTCATACATGGTGTCCAGCAGGACCGATTCGACGATCGTACGCAGGCCACGGGCACCGGTCTTGCGCTTGAGCGCCTTGCGGGCAATGGCGGCCAGCGCGTCCGGACGGAACTCCAGCTCGACGTGCTCCATCTCGAACAGCTTCTTGAACTGCTTGGTGATGGCGTTCTTCGGCTCGGTCAGGATGCGCACCAGGGCGGCCTCGTCCAGCTCTTCCAGGGTCGCCACGACCGGCAGGCGGCCGACGAACTCCGGAATCAGGCCGAACTTGATCAGATCTTCCGGCTCGACTTCGGCCAGGATCTTGCCCACTTCCTGCTTGCGCTCGGAACTCTTCACCTTGGCACCGAACCCGATGCCGCCCGAATCGTTGGAACGCTGCTGGATCACCTTGTCCAGGCCGGCAAACGCACCGCCACAGATGAACAGGATGTTCTTGGTGTCCACCTGCAGGAATTCCTGCTGCGGATGCTTGCGACCGCCCTGCGGCGGCACGCTGGCCACGGTGCCTTCGATCAGCTTCAGCAGGGCCTGCTGGACGCCTTCGCCGGACACATCGCGGGTGATCGACGGGTTCTCGCTCTTGCGCGAGATCTTGTCGATTTCATCGATGTAGACGATGCCCTGCTGTGCCTTCTCGACGTCGTAGTCGCACTTCTGCAGCAGCTTCTGGATGATGTTCTCCACGTCCTCGCCCACGTAACCGGCTTCGGTCAGCGTGGTGGCGTCGGCCATGGTGAACGGCACGTTGAGCAGGCGGGCCAGGGTTTCGGCCAGCAGCGTCTTGCCCGAACCGGTCGGACCGACCAGCAGGATGTTCGACTTCGCCAGTTCGACCTCGTCGTTCTTCTGGCGGCTCTCGATGCGCTTGTAGTGGTTGTATACGGCCACGGCCAGGGTCCGCTTGGCGCGGTTCTGCCCGATCACGTACTGGTCCAGGACCTCGAGGATCTCGCGCGGCTTGGGCAGCGAACTGCGGGCCGACTGCGCCTTCTCCTCCAGCTCCTCACGGATGATGTCGTTGCACAGCTCGACGCATTCATCGCAGATGAACACGCTCGGACCCGCAATCAGCTTGCGCACCTCATGCTGGCTCTTTCCGCAGAAAGAGCAGTAGAGGATCTTGCCGGTGTCCGTGGAACGACCTTGGCGGTCTTCGCTCATGCTTCGCTTACCCAGTTACCCCACCCGACTGAACGGGGGTTCGATTCGAGAATAGCACAGGGTCAGGAGGACGCCAGTCCCGCCCGACCCGGTGGAAACAGGCCGGTTTCCCGGCCTGGTACAACGTTATGCCGGCTGGATCGACTCTTCCGGACGACGCTCCAGGACCTGGTCGACCAGGCCGTAGGCCACCGCATCGGCCGCGCTCTTGAAGTTGTCACGCTCGGTATCCCGGGCGATGGTCTCCAGCGACTGGCCGGTGTGCTTGGCCAGCACTTCGTTCAGGCGCGAACGCAGGGTCAGGATTTCACGGGCATGGATGTCGATGTCCGTGGCCTGGCCCTGGAAGCCACCCAGCGGCTGGTGGATCATCACGCGCGAATTCGGCAGCGCGTAACGCTTGCCGGCCGCGCCGGACGCCAGCAGCAGGGCGCCCATGGAGGCCGCCTGGCCGACGCAGATGGTGCTCACGTCCGGCTTGATGTACTGCATGGTGTCGTAGATCGCCATGCCGGCGGTGACCACGCCACCGGGCGAGTTGATGTAGATGCTGATGTCCTTTTCCGGGTTGTCCGCTTCCAGGAACAGCAGCTGCGCCACCACCACGTTGGCCATGTGATCGTCGATCGGGCCCACGAGGAAGATCAGGCGCTCCTTCAACAGGCGCGAATAGATGTCATAGGCGCGCTCGCCGCGGCTGGTCTGTTCGACCACCATCGGAACCATGTTCAGGGCTGTGGTTCGGTTGTCCATTAGTGAGGCACCTATTTTGGGGGGAACGACCCCGCGCCAGGGCGCGGGGCGTAAAACACGACCGCTTACTGGCGGATCGCGTCCTGGAACGACAGCTTCTCTTCGGTGTGCTGGGCGCGCTCGGCGATCCAGTCGATCACCTGCTCTTCCATCACACGATTCTGCAGCCCACTCATCAGCTGGGGGTCGTTGCGGTACATCTCAATGACCTGCTCCGGCTCTTCGTAGGTCGAGGCGATCAGGCGCATGGTTTCATTCAGGCGCTTGGGATCCAGACGCAGGTCGTTCTTGCGGGCCACTTCACCGACCAGCAGGCCGACCAGTACGCGCTTGGCGGCGGCGTCCTTGAAGCCTTCGTGGGCGTCGGCCGGGACGTCACCCGGGTTGCGGCCACTGCGGCGGATCTGCTCGAGCTGCTGGTCCAGCATGGCGCGGGCTTCGTTCTCGACCAGGCGCGGCGGCATTTCGACCGACGCGTAGGCGGCGATCAGCTGCTCACCGACTTCGCGGCGCAGGCGGTTCATCAGGGCACCCTTGAGCTCGCGCTCCAGGTTGGCGCGGATGTCCTTGCGGAACTGCTCCACGTCGCCGCCCTTCACACCGAAGCTCTTGATGAACTCGGCATCCACCTCCGGCAGCACCGGCGCGGACACGTCCACCGCCTTGACGGTGACCTTGACCTGCTTGCCGGCCAGTGCCGGGACGCGCCAATCGGCCGGGAACTCGACGTCCAGGGTCTTTTCTTCACCGGCGGTCAGACCGACCAGGCCCTGTTCGATCTGCTCGAACATCATGCCCTGGCCCACGATCACGCTGCCCTTTTCGGTGCCTTCGGCCGGCAGGCGCTCATCGCCGGCCTGCGACCAGGTTTCCAGCGCGACCAGATCGCCGTCCTGGGCGCCACGGGTGACCGGGCTCCAGCTGCGGCGCTGTTCGCGCAGGTTGGTGATCATCTGGTCGATGTCGGCGTCGTTGATTTCAGCGGTGTGGCGCACCACGGTCAGCTTGCTGACATCCACGTCGCCGAAGTCCGGCACCAGCTCGACGGTGGCCACGAAGGACAGCTCGCCCTCGCCCTTGTCGATGCGCGGGGTGCCGGCGATGCGCAGTTCATGCTCGCGCAGGGCGGCATCGAAGGTCTCACGCAGCAGGCCATCGACGGCTTCGCTGCGGACCTGCTGGCCGAAACGCTGCTCGATCACCTTGGCCGGCACCTTGCCCGGGCGGAAGCCCTTGATGCGCGTGGTGCGGGCGATCTCGCCCAGACGGCCGCTGATGTGCGTCTGCAGGCGGTCTTCCGGCAGCGAGAAGGTCAGGCGGCGTTCCAGATTGCCAGTGGATTCGATCGAAGCTTGCATGTTGACTCCTGCCACCGGCGGCATGGGCCCCGGCACGATGTGATGGATGAAACGGGTTTTGGACGCGGGGTCGTGGACGCGCATGCCCGCCGCAGCCCTGTAGTTTCGCCGATAAACGCCAGCGCCGCCAGCGCGGGCCGAGAACGTCCGGGGGCCGCCAAGGGCCCAGCATGTGGCCGTCTCCCCGATCCGGGACGTGCCCATGGTCATGGTGCCGGCGAAAACGCCCTGCACTGGTGCGAAAGGGGGGACTCGAACCCCCACGCCTTGCGGCACTGGAACCTAAATCCAGGGCGTCTACCAATTCCGCCACTTTCGCGAGCCTGAAAGCCCAAGCGCACATTGTTGCAGGCGGGGCCGGAAAGCGGAAGGTCGTCATGTCGCTTAACGAGGTGAAGCGCGTGCCCCACCCCGCGGATCAGCGGCTATCGCGCCGGCAGCGCCACGCCGGGAAGCAGTGGCGCTTTCGCCAACGCCTGGCGTTCCTCGCCTTGGGGCGCATCCTGCATGGAGACACGGGCCAGTGGCTTGGCCGGCTGGAAACCGCCAGGAGGAAGAGTGTGGCGGATCACGGTCGTGGCATAACCGGCCAGGACCGGGTCCAGCGGCGCGTGGGCGGGCGTTTCGGCAGCCGTGGCGGCCGCGGCCGCGCAGGCCGTCAACGCCACGGCGGCAAGGATCCGGAGAGTCATGATGGGCGTACCTCGATGGGCGCCTAAGCGCGGTCCGTCGAGTGGAACCTGATTGCCGGTTGCGATCCGTGCGCTGTCGCGCAGCTTGGAAACGCTGCGTGTCGCGTTCGACCCCGGTTTCAGGAGGCTTTCAGATACGCACGCCCGGAAAAGAAAAAAGCCGCCTGGCGGACCAGGCGGCTTCTGTCGTGGTGGGCTGTCAAGGATTCGAACCTTGGACCTATTGATTAAGAGTCAACTGCTCTACCAACTGAGCTAACAGCCCGAAAATCGGGAGGCGAATTATGCAGGGTTTCCTGCGCGCGACGCAAGCGTTTTATTTGAATGGATGGCCAATGGCGGCAGTGGACCGCCAATGCGCCACCGGTTCAACGTAGGGTAGCAAACAAGAAAAAAGCCACCGGGCGGACCCGATGGCTTCTGTCTTGGTGGGCTGTCAAGGATTCGAACCTTGGACCTATTGATTAAGAGTCAACTGCTCTACCAACTGAGCTAACAGCCCTGAAAAACTCAGGCGCACATTGTAGCGTGTGTGCTGCCTTTTGCAACCCTGGTTCACTTTCGATGAACCAGTTTGAATCAGTGGGGTGGCTGAGGGGACTCGAACCCCCGACCACCGGAATCACAATCCGGAACTCTAACCAACTGAGCTACAGCCACCACTGAAAACTTTGCTTCCTACCGCTTGCACCGAATGGCGCGCCCGACAGGAATCGAACCTGTAACCGCCGGCTTAGAAGGCCGGTGCTCTATCCAGTTGAGCTACGGGCGCTCGATCCGGATTGTCGCATTCCAATCCCGGTTTGAGCAGCGGGCTTGGTCGGGGTAGAGGGATTCGAACCCCCGACATCCTGCTCCCAAAGCAGGCGCGCTACCAGACTGCGCTATACCCCGGCGGTTTGTTTCCCTCCGGGGTTCCCCCCGAAAGAGCCGCCTATTGTGGGAATCGGCGTGGCATCTGTCAACGGTTTTCACACATCAATTCACCTGTCGCCATTGGCGAGGGTCGCTTCGGCTATGCTCGGGTCAGTGGCCGGATGGCCAGCCCCCTACCCCATCAAGGAGATTGGCAATGCGCAGCGGCAATCCCGCACTTTCCGAGTCGACCTTCCTCGACCTGGCCAGCGGCTCGGTCGTGGCCCGCCCCGACCAGGCGATGACCATCAACGGCACCGTCAACAAGACCGGCATCCTGTTGCTGCTCACCGTGCTGACGGCCGCGTTCGCGTGGAGCCAGTCGGTCGATGCCTATGGGCAGGTGTCCTCCAGCGCGATGATGTACACCATCGGCGGCGCGGTGGGCGGGCTGATCCTGGCACTCGTCACCGTGTTCAAGAAGGAATGGTCGCCCGTCACTGCGCCGATGTATGCCCTGGTGGAAGGCTTCTTCCTCGGTGCGATCTCGGCCGTGTTCAACATGAAGTTCCCAGGCATCGTGTTCCAGGCGGTGCTGCTGACCTTCGGCACCCTGTTCGCGCTGCTGATGCTGTACCGCAGTGGCGTGATCAAGGTCACCGAGAAGTTCAAGATGGGCGTGTTCGCCGCCACCGGTGGCATCGCGCTGGTGTACCTGGCCTCCTTCGTGCTGAGCTTCTTCAACATCAACGTGCCGGTGATCCACGATGCCAGCCTGCTGGGCATCGCCTTCAGCCTGTTCGTGGTGGCGGTGGCCGCGCTGAACCTGGTGCTGGATTTCGACTTCATCGAAACCGGTGCCGCCGCACACGCCCCGAAGTACATGGAGTGGTACGGCGCGTTCGGCCTGATGGTCACGCTGGTGTGGTTGTACGTGGAATTCCTGCGCCTGCTCTCCAAGATCCAGCAGCGCTGAGCCACTGGCCAGGCAAGCATCAGGGGCGCCTTCGGGCGCCCTTTTTCATGCGCCCGCATGGCGCCCCGGCAAGCTCCGGCCGGAGCGCCTTGCAGGGTACTAGACCGCCGCGCCGGCTTGCCCTGCGTAATGCGCAGCCAGATGCTCCACCAGCGCGCGCACCTTTGGCGCCAGCGAACGGGCGTGCGGATACAGCGCGAAGTAGCGGCGCTGCCCGGCATGCCAGCCGGGCAACACATGGATCAGGCGACCGGCGCGCAGATCGTCCTGCACGGTCAACGCGGTAAACAGGCTGATGCCCATGCCGGCCCGCACTGCGGCATAGAGGGCGGGCGTGGCGTCCACGCGCAGCCGTTGGCCGGCCTCCACGCTGGCCTGCGCGCCCCGCGGGCCCTGCAGGTGCCAAGCGGTAGTGGCCGCGCCGGGCTGGAACGCCAGCAGCGTGTGCGCCGGAAGGTCCGCCGCCTGGCGCGGCAGGGCGTGCCGGGCCAGGTAAGCCGGCGCGGCCACCAGGATACGCGGGCAGCACGCCAGTTCGCGGGCCACCAATTGGCTGTCGGGCAGGCTGGCGGCAATGCGAAGCGCCATGTCGAAACCACCCCCGACCACGTCCACCAGCTGGTCGTTGGCCGACAGATCCAGGCTTACCTGCGGATAGCGGGCCAGGAACCCCGGCAGCCACTGCGGCAATTCCTGGCTGGCCACCACCTGCGGCACGCTGATGCGCAGGCGCCCGCTCGGCGCTGCCTGGCCCGCGCGGGCGCGGTCGTCGGCCAGCTCCAGCCGCTCAAGCAGGGCTACGGCATCGCGGTAATAGTCGCGCCCGGCCTCGGTCAGCGACAGCCGCCGGGTGGTGCGATCGAGCAACCGGACCTGCAGGTGCTCTTCCAGCTGCCGCAGTTGCCGCGACAGGGAGGAGTGGGTGGTTCCCTGCCGCTCTGCGGCCGTACTGAAGCTGCCGGCCTCGACGATGGCGCGCAGCGCGCGCAGGGCGGCGAAGTGATCCATCGGCAGTCAGCTCCAGGCGAGTGGCAGGACCCGCCGGATGCGGGCCTGCCCAGCTTATCAAGCGCCCTCGCCCGCCTCGCGGACCGTCAGGGCCAGGATCGCGTCGGTGGCCATGACATCGCCGAACGCATCCTCGATCTGCGCCAGGGACGCCTCGTGCAGTGCGCGGTGGCCGATGCGCGTGCCATCGGCCAGGTCGAGGTCGCGACTGGCGCTGGCATCGGACGCCACGAGGACACGGTAGCCGCGCGGCGCGGCAGCCGCGTCGCGGGCGGCCCCGACGACGCAGGCATGGGTCTGCAGGCCGGTGATGATCAACGTGTCGATGCCGGCCTGCTTGAGCACCGTATCCAGCGCCGCAGCCGAGGCGCCGGCGAACACACTGACGTTGTCCTTCTGGATGACGGTTTCGCCACTGCGCGGCTGCATGTCGCGATGGAAGGCGACGTTGACACTCCCCTGCGCGAACAGCGGCGCGCCCGCCGGCAGCACATGCTGCACGTGGATGACGCGGATGCCGTGGGCATCGGCGAAGTCGACCACGCGGCGGGTCTGGCGCAGTGCGGCCATGCCGTCGGGAATGACCATGCGGCCGCCGGCGAAACCTGGCGCGGCACGGGCATCGAAGTATTCGTTCTGGAAGTCGATCACCAGCACCGCGGTCTTCGCCGCGTCGAGCGAGGCGGGCACCGGGGCACCCGCCATGTGGCGGATGGTGGGATGGGACGGTTCAGTGGCAACAACCGGGGCGGTGGCAGCCATGCCGATCAGGCTGGCCAGGCCGAAGGCCGTGAGGTTCATGGGACGACTCCTGTGCGATGGAAAGTGGGCACAGGATGCGAGGCGGATGGCGCACGAACCAGCCATGGATTGACACATGATCTGTGCAGATTTCGAACAGACCGATCGTGTGGAGTCGCGCCAGGCGCGACTGCTTTTCGTTTGGGCGCCCGTAAACGATCAGCCGCGCAGGGTTCGACTCGACGACGCCAGCGTGACGCCATTGAGCCGCACGATCAGCGCGTCCTTTCGCCCTGGCACCACTTCGGCAGCGTTGCTGCCAGCGCGCACGGCACGTTCCAGGCCCGCCGGGTACTTCACCGGCACCCCTGCGAGGGTCTGCACATGCTCTGCCCCATTCTTGCCCCTGATGATGAACTCCGCGCAGGCGCCCTCCAGCCGGTACACCGGCGCCCCCGCCGGACATTCGATCAACTGCAGCGCGCGCGCTTCGCTGTGCCGCAGGTTGCGGATGCAGACCCCGTGCTTGCGCAGGCGACGCAACGCGCGCTGGGAACGGGACCAGGGCCAGCAGAAGACGAAGTAGATGCCTACGCCGATCGCATAGACGGCAACAGCCGCCACCACCCACACAGCCGAATCAGGCATCTGCAAAACCCCTGTCGGTGAAAAGCCACACTTTAAAACGCAGACGGGCCGTACAAGGACGGCCCGTCTTCAACAATGCGCAGCGTTGCCTGGATACCGCCTGGGACAGCATCCAGCAAGAGCGCCGGCCGCTTACAGGCGGCTGGCGATGGCCTGGGCGAAGCCCATGGTGTTGCCGGTGCCACCCAGATCGCCGGTCAGCGAATCCTTGGCTTCCAGCGTGGCCACGATGGCCTTGCGCAGGCGCTCGGCGTTTTCGACCTGGCCGACATGGTCCAGCATCTGTGCGGCGGCCAGCAGCAGCGCGCACGGATTGGCCTTGCCCTGGCCGGCGATGTCCGGCGCGGTGCCGTGCACGGCTTCGAAGATCGCCGCGTTCTCACCGATGTTGGCGCCCGGGGCCAGGCCCAGGCCGCCGACCAGACCGGCACACAGGTCGGAGATGATGTCGCCGAACAGGTTGGTGGTCACGATCACATCGAACTGTTCCGGACGCATCACCAGCTGCATGCAGCAGTTGTCGACGATCATTTCCTGGAACTCGATGTCCGGGTACTTGGCGGCCACTTCACGTGCCACGGCCAGGAACAGGCCCGAGGTCGACTTGATGATGTTGGCCTTGTGCACGGCGGTGACCTTCTTGCGGCCGGTGCTGCGGGCCAGCTCGAAGGCGTAGCGCACGATGCGCTCGGAGCCCTTGCGGGTGATGCGGGTGCCGGAGAAGGCGGTCTCGCCATCGGCCGACACTTCCTGGCCTTCGGCCAGGTACGCGCCTTCGGTGTTCTCACGGACGGTGATCAGGTCCACGCCGTCGCCGAAACGCGACTTGGTGTTCGGGAAGGACACCGCCGGACGCACGTTGGCGTACAGGTCGAAGTGGCGACGCAGGCTGACGTTGATCGAGGTGAAGCCACCACCGACCGGCGTGGTCAGCGGGCTCTTCAGCGCGATCTTGTTGCGTGCGATCGACTCCAGCGTGGCCGCCGGCATCAGATCGCCGTGCTTCTCCAGCGCGACCAGGCCCGCGTCGGCGTCTTCGTATTCAAAGCCGGTGTCCAGCTTGCCGAGCACGAACAGGGTAGCGTCCATGATCTCCGGGCCGATGCCGTCACCGCGGATGACCGTGATTTTCTGCGTCATTGATGTGTATTCCGAACCGAGGGGGGAGCGCCATCCGTGAGGTGCGCGAAGCGCGGGCGCAAGGGAAGTTTCATCGGCAATTATGCCTTACCCGCCCGATGGACCCCAAATGGGCCATTGGTCTTAGGCGGGCAAGGCAGCATTGCCCGCGCATTCCCCCTCTCCCCCGCGCCGTTGGCGCGCCGCCATCAACAGAACGGGGCTGTGCACCAGACACGCGATCGGTAATGCCGGCCGCTGGCCGGCAACCAGGGGTGGGCTGAACGATGGGTGGCCACCGACCGTTGGTCGGTGGAACGGGATCTCGAACATGAACAGCGCACTGCCGGGCGCCGATATCGTCGGGGCGCCCAAGCAGCCGACCAACGGTCGGCTCTACCGCGGCGGGGCCGGGTCGGCCCCGACCTCAATGCTCGTGAACGGCCGGCGCTTCGGCGCCGCCTTCGAGCTGGTCCAGGAAATCGACCGCGCGGCGCAGGTGCGGGATCACGATCGAGCCGCCGACCACCAGGCCGACCGAGAAGGTCTCGAAGAACTCCTCACGGGTCACGCCGGCGTCCTTGCACTGGGCCACGTGGTAGCTGATGCAGTCATCGCAGCGCAGCACCATCGAGGCGACCAGGCCCAGCAGTTCCTTGGTCTTCACGTCCAGCGCGCCGGCCTGGTAGGTCTGGGTGTCCAGCGCGAAGAAGCGGCGCACGACCTGGTTGGGTTCGCCCAGGATGCGCTGGTTCATGCGCTGGCGGAACTCGGTGAATTCGGCGATGCGGTCCTTGCTGCCGTCGTCGGCCGCGCTCATGCCGGGTCCTGCCCGGCCAGCAACGGCTCCAGCTTGCCAGCACGGTGCAGCGCCATCATGTCGTCGTAGCCGCCCACATGGACCTCGCCGACGAAGATCTGCGGCACGCTGGTGCGGCGGGTCTTGGCCATCATCTTTTCGCGCTCGACCGGGTCCAGGTCGATCCGGACCTCGGTCCAGTCGCGGCCCTTGCTCTTCAGGAAGTTCTTGGCGGCCACGCAGTACGGGCACACCGCGGTCGAGTAGATGGTGATGGCGGGAGCGCCACCGGGGGTGGAAACAGCATCTTGGCTCACGGGAAACTCCACAGCGGAACGTTGGTCTGTATATGGTAGCGGTCCGCTGGATTTTCCACGTCACCGTCGCAACACTGTGGTTTAACTGCAGGTTGCACTGGCCCTGTCACGCTGTCGTCCGCCTTCCCCCAGGAGCTCTGTTTGCGCCCTCTGCTGCTCTCTGCCGCCTTGACCCTGGCCCTGGCCGTACCGCTGGCCGGGGCCCAGGAAAGCAAGCTGCCGGACATCGGTTCTTCGGCCGGCGAGCTGCTGACCCCGGCACGGCAGGCCGAATACGGCGGGATGATGCTGCGCGAACTGCGCAACTACGGGTACCTTCTCGATGACCCGCTGGTCGATGACTGGCTGCAGACCATGGGCGCCCGGCTGGGCTCCAACAGCGCCCAGCCACGCCAGTCCTACACCTTCTTCATGCTCAAGGACCGGCAGATCAATGCCTTCGCGACCCTGGGCGGCTACATCGGGGTCAATGCGGGCCTGGTACTGACCGCCGAGCGCGAGGACGAGGTCGCCGCGGTGCTGTCCCACGAAATCGCCCACGTCACCCAGCAGCACGTGCTGCGCGGCGTCGAGCGCGCACAGCGCGACCAGATCCCGATCCTGCTCGGCATGCTTGCCGCGATCGTGGCCGCGCAGCAGGCCGGCGGCAACTCCTCCGGTGACGCCACCATGGCCGCGATCACCTCGGGCATGGGGCTGATGCAGCAGCGCCAGATCAATTACACCCGCTCCAACGAATCCGAGGCCGACCGCCTGGGCATCCGCACCCTGGCCCGCAGCGGCTATGACGTGGATGCCATGGCCGGCTTCTTCGAGCGCATGTCCGCCTCGATGCGTGGCAACCAGGGGGGCTACAGCGTCCCGGACTTCCTGCAGACCCACCCGGTCACCACCACCCGCATCAGCGAGGCCAAGGCCCGCGCCGAACAGATGAAGAAAGACACGGTGCTGCTGACCACCGAGGTGCCCGGCGGCGTCCGCCAGGAACGGGTGAACCCGTCCGACCCGGCGTTGTCCGATCCGCTGGTGCGGCGGAGCAACCCGTTGCTGCCGGCCTCGATGCAGATTTCGGTCAACTCGCTCAGCCGCGGCAGCACCGGTCAGTTCGAATGGGCGCGCGAGCGGCTGCGGGTGCTCAGCGCCGACACGCCGGGCGATGTCATCCGCGAATACGAAAGCCTCCAGCGCGCGCAGAAGAACGGGCTGACCGAACCACAGCGCTACGGGCTGGCCCTGGGCCGGCTGCGCAACAGTGCCGCCGCGCAGGCCAGCCGCGACCTGGCCGAGCTGCTGCGCGACCACCCGGACAACGTCTGGGTGGCACTGGCACTGGGCGAGGCGGAGTCGCGCAGCGGACAGCAGGCCCAGGCCAACGCCCGTTTCGAGACCCTGATGCGCCAGCACCCCGGCAGCCGCCCGGTCGCGTTGACCTACGCCACCATCCTCAATGAACAGGGCGGGCGCGAGGCCGGCCAGCGCGCGCAGGCGATGCTGCGCCCGATGCTGTCGCAAAGCGGCAATGATCCGGTCTTCCAGCAGCGCTTCGCCCGCGCCAGCGAATTGGCCGGGGATACCACCCGGGCCAGCGAGGCCTATGCCGAGGCGGCCTTCCTCAGCGGCCGGCCGGAGCAGGCCCTGATCCAGCTGCAGGCCCTGAAGCGGCAACCGGACCTGGACTATGTGGGCCGGGCCCGGGTCGATGCCCGGATCGAGAGCATCACCCCGACCGTGCTGGAAATGCGCCGCCAAGGCATCGACGACCCGGAACTGGACCGCCGCTGAGGCGCCGTTCAAGGGGGCGGGATGACGGTGGGATGGCGGTCAACGACGGGAACGGCCCCCTCGTCACAAACCTGTCATGAAACCGTAGTCTACTGGGCTCAATCCCGATCTGATGAGCAATACGGTGGGCACGTGCAGAAACGCATCCTGATCGTCGATGACGAACCCGCGATCCGCGAAATGGTCGCCTTCGCCCTGCGCAAGGGCGACTATGACCCGATCCATGCCGGCGACGCCCGCGAGGCGCAGACCGCCATCGCCGACCGCGTTCCGGACCTGATCCTGCTGGACTGGATGCTTCCGGGCACCAGCGGCCTGGACCTGGCCCGGCGCTGGCGCAAAGAAGCCCTCACCCGCGAGGTGCCGATCATCATGCTGACCGCGCGCGGGGAAGAGAACGACCGCGTCGGTGGCCTGGAGGCCGGTGTCGACGACTACGTGGTCAAGCCGTTCTCGGCGCGCGAACTGCTGGCCCGCATCCGTGCGGTCATGCGCCGTGCCCGCGACGATGACGAAGACGGCAGCGTGGCGGTCGGCACGATCCGCATCGACGGCGCCGCGCACCGCGTCTTCGCCGGCGACCAGCCGGTGCCGATCGGTCCGACCGAATACCGGCTGCTGCATTTCTTCATGACCCACCCTGAGCGCGTGTACACCCGTGCCCAGCTGCTGGATCACGTGTGGGGCGGCAGCGTGTACGTGGAGGAGCGCACCATCGATGTGCACATCCGCCGCCTGCGCAAGACGCTGGAGCCGTTCGGCGCGGAGAACATGGTGCAGACGGTGCGCGGCGCCGGCTACCGGTTCTCGACCTCGACCTGAGTCTCGTCGGGCCGGGATCTGGCGCGCATGCCTGGTTCCGGCCACTCCTGCTATAACCTTGGATCGAGTCCGAGGACCGCACCTTCTGCGAGACCGCAATGCCGCGCCACATCCGTTCTGCCTGGTTGAAAACGCTGGCCACCCTCGCCGCCCTGCTGCTCGCAGCCGGCTTGCTGGGCCTGGCAGTGGGACATGTGTGGATGTGCATCGCACTGGCCTCCATCGGCGCGCTGGCCTGGCATTATTGGCGTCTGCGCCGGGTGCTGCGTGGGCTCACCGCGCGCCATCGCTGGGACATGGGCGACGGCACCGGCGTGTGGAACGAGCTGGACCGCCTGCTCTACCGCAATCAGTGGGAAATGCGCACACGCAAGCGCCGCCTGCTCGACATGCTGCGCAGTTATCGCGCCGCCGCCGCGGCACTGCCCGATGCCGTGGTGGTGGTGGACCGCAACAGCCAGCGCGTGCAGTGGTTCAACGAAGCGGCCACCTCGCTGCTCGGCCTGCATCATCCAGGCGATCTCGGCGAGGCGCTGGTCGAACGCCTGCAGCCGATGCCGCTGGCCCACTGGCTGGCCGGTGGCCGCAATGCCGAACCCATCCTGGACGTGCCCTCGCCGGTCGATCCGGCGATCCGCCTCAACCTGCGCCTGATTCCCTACTCGCCGGACTACTGGCTGCTGATCGCGCGTGACGTCAGCAAGCTGCTTCGGCTGGAACAGGTCCGCCGCGACTTCGTCGCCAACGTTTCGCATGAACTGCGCACGCCACTGACCGTGGTACATGGCTACCTGGACATGATGGACCCGGAGGACTTCCCCGGCACCGGCCCGATGCTGGAGGAAATGCGCAAGCAGTCCCAGCGCATGGCGCAGCTGGTCGAAGACCTGCTCACCCTGTCGCGGCTGGAATCGCAGGAGCACACCGAAGCTGAGGCCGTGGCGATGACGCCGATGCTGGCCACGCTGCGCCGTGAAGCCGAAGCGCACAGCCAGGGCCGTCACCAGATCAGCATCATCGATACGGCCGGGGTGGACCTGCAGGGCTCCAACAAGGAACTGCACAGCGCGTTCTCCAACCTGGTCACCAATGCCGTGCGCTACACGCCGGCCGGTGGCCGCGTGGAAGTGGAGTTCGCCCGCGAAGCAGATGGCGTAGTGCTGTCGGTGCGTGACACCGGCTACGGCATCCCGGCCAATCATCTGCCGCGCCTGACCGAACGCTTCTACCGGGTGTCCAGCAGCCGCTCGCGCGAGAGCGGCGGCACCGGCCTGGGGCTGTCGATCGTCAAACACATCCTGGGGCTGCACCATGCCCGCCTGGACATCCAGAGCGAAGTCGGCAAGGGCAGCACGTTCTCCTGCCATTTCGATGCCGACCAGGTGCGTGCGCGCACCGAGGTCGCCTCCCTTCCTTCCGCCGAAGACTTTTCCGCATGAGTACTCCTGTTCCCGTCGCCGTACCCGTGGACGGCGATCCGCTGCGCGACCCGGCGCTGTACATCAACCGTGAACTGTCGCAGCTGGATTTCAATTTCCGCGTGCTGGCCCAGGCCATGGACCCGCAGGTGCCGCTGCTGGAGCGCCTGCGCTTCATGTGCATCTCCTGCACCAACCTGGACGAGTTCTTCGAGATCCGCGCCGCCGCCGTGCGCCATGCGCAGGAGTTCGGCCTGCCGCCGGCGCCGGATGGCATGACGCCGCAGGCGATCCTCAATGCGATCCACGACCGCGCCGCACAGCTGGTGGACCAGCAGTACCGCTGCTGGAACGAAACGCTGCGCCCGGCGCTGCACGAGGCAGGCATCGACGTACTCGGCCGGCACTCCTGGAACCACCGGCAGAAACGCTGGCTGCGCGCGTATTTCCGCAACGAGATCATGCCGGTGCTGTCCCCGCTCGGCCTGGATCCCTCGCACCCGTTCCCGAAGATCCTCAACAAATCGCTGAACATCGTGGTGGTGCTCAAGGGCACCGACGCGTTTGGCCGCGCCGGGCACCTGGCGATCGTGCGTGCACCGCGCTCGCTGCCGCGCATCATCCAGCTGCCGGAGCAACTCGGCGGCCCGCAGACCTTCGTGTTCCTGTCCTCGGTGCTGTCGACCTTCGTCGATGAGATGTTCCCGGGCATGGAAGTCCAGGGGGCCTACCAGTTCCGCGTGACCCGCAATTCCGAGCTGGTGGTGGACGAGGAAGAGGTCGAGAACCTCGCCCTGGCGTTGCGCGATGAACTGGTCGACCGTGGCTACCGCCCGGCAGTCCGGCTGGAGATCGCGCAGGACTGCCCGCGCGACATCGTGCGCACCCTGCTGCAGAACTTCGGGCTGACCGAAAACGCGGTCTACCGTATCGACGGCCCGGTCAACCTCAACCGCGTGATCCAGCTGTACGACGTGATCCAGCGGCCGGAACTGAAGTACCCCGCCCTGAGCCCGCGCACCCTGCGCGACAGCGACGGGATCTTCGAGATCGTCGCGCGCCGGGACGTGCTGCTGCACCATCCCTTCGATGCGTTCACCGCGGTGCTGGATGTGATCAAGCAGGCCGCCGTCGACCCCAACGTGCTGGCGATCAAGCAGACCCTGTACCGCACCGGCAAGGACTCGCTGATCGTGGACGCGCTGATCCAGGCGGCCCGCAACGGCAAGGACGTCACCGTGGTGGTCGAGCTGCGCGCGCGCTTCGATGAGGAGGCCAACCTCGGCCTCGCCGACCGTCTGCAGGAAGCCGGCGTGCAGGTCGTCTACGGCGTGGTCGGGTTCAAGACCCACGCCAAGATGCTGCTGATCGTGCGCCGCGAAGGCCGCAAGCTGCGCCGCTATGTCCACCTGGGTACCGGCAACTATCACAGCGGCACCGCACGCGCGTATACCGACCTGAGCCTGATCACCGCCGATGCGGATATCGGCAACGATGTGCACCTGCTGTTCCAGCAGCTGTCCGGGCTGGCCCCGCGGATGAAGCTCAAGCGCCTGCTGCAGTCGCCCTTCACCCTGCACCCGGGCCTGCTGCAGCGGATCGAGCGCGAAACGCGGCTGGCGGCCAGCGGGCGCCCCGGGCGGATCATCGCCAAGATGAACGCCCTCAACGAACCGCAGATGATCCGCGCGCTGTATGCCGCTTCGCAGGCCGGCGTGCAGATCGACCTGATCGTGCGCGGCGCCTGCACCCTGCGCCCCGGGGTGCCCGGCGTCTCGGACAACATCCGGGTGCGCTCGATCGTCGGCCGTTTCCTGGAGCACAGCCGGGTCTACTGGTTCGGCAATGACGGCGCCTCGGAGCTGTTCTGCGCCAGCGCGGACTGGCTGGAACGCAACCTGCTGCGCCGGGTCGAGACCTGTTTCCCGATCCTGGACCCGGAGCTGGCGCGCAAGGTCTACCGCGATGTGCTGCAGAACTACCTCGACGACAACCTCAACGCCTGGGAGCTGCAGGCCGACGGCAGCTACATCAAGTGCACGCCGGGCCATGACGAGCCGCCGCATGCGGCGCAGATGGCCTTGCTGCAGGGTCTGTAGGTACCGACCGTTGGTCGGTACGCGGTCATCGCCTGCCCCTTCGATGCGACCGGTCGTCGCAGCCTGCCCATGTGAAGGGCGCGCGGTGACTTCGCGACCCACCGTTCGGCTAACATTCGCAAATGCCGCATACCTCCACGACACCGCCCGCCCTGCAGGATGGCGACCTGCTCGCCGCCATCGACCTGGGATCCAACAGCTTCCACATGGTCATCGCGCGATACACCCTCGGGCAGTTGCGTGTGGTCGACCGCCTGCGCGAGACCGTACGCATGGCCGACGGCCTGGATGGCAAGGGCGGCCTGTCCGCCGAAGCCCGCCAGCGCGCGCTGGAATGCCTGGCCCGGTTCGGCCAGCGCATCCGCGCGATCCCCTCGGTGCGGGTCCGCGCCCTGGCCACCAATACGGTCCGCCAGCTGCGCTCGCCGCAGGCCTTCCTGATGCCGGCCGAAACCGCGCTCGGGCATGCCATCGAAGTGGTCAGCGGCCGCGAGGAGGCCCGCCTGATCTACCTGGGCGTGGCCCATGCGCAGCCGCCCAAGCCGGACCAGCGCCGGCTGGTGATCGACATCGGTGGCGGCTCCACGGAGTTCATCATCGGCCAGGGCATGCAGACCCTGGAGCGCGAAAGCCTGCAGGCCGGCTGCATCGCCAGCACGCGGCGCTTCTTCCCCGGCGGCAAGCTGAGCAAGAAGCGCTGGAAGGACGCACTGACCGAGATCGGCGCGGAGTTCCAGCAGTTCGCCAACAAGTACCGCGCGCTGGGCTGGCACGAAGCGCTGGGCTCGTCGGGCACGCACAAGGCGATCAGCGAAATCTGCGCCACCATGAAGCTCAGCAAGGGCGCGATCACCGCCGAGGCCTTGCCGCAGCTGCGCGATGAGCTGCTCAAGGCCAAGCGCATCGAAGACATCAATCTGCCGGGGCTGTCCGCGGATCGCCGCCCGATCATCGCCGGCGGCATCCTGGTGCTCGAGGCGGCCTTCCAGGCGCTGGGGCTGCAGAAGCTGCTGGTGAGCAAGGCGGCGATGCGCGAAGGCATCCTGTACGACATCCTCGGCCGCGCCAGCGAGAACGACCTGCGCGACGAGTCGGTCGCGGCCCTGACCCAGCGCTACGGCATCGATACCGTCCAGGCCGATCGCGTGGAGAACACCGCGATGAACCTGCTGGCCCAGGTCGAGGAAAGCTGGCAGCTGGACCCGGACGATGCGCGCATGCTCGGCTGGTCCGCGCGCCTGCACGAGCTTGGCCTGATGATCGCGCACAGCGGTTACCACGTGCATGGCAGCTACGTGCTGGAGAACTCGGACATCGCCGGCTTCTCGCGGCAGGAACAGCAGCTGCTCGCCGCGCTCGTGCGCAGCCATCGCCGCAATATTTCCAAGTCCGCCTTCGATGCGCTGCCCGAGCGTCTGCTGCAACCGGCACGGCGCATGACCGCCCTGTTGCGCCTGGCAGTGCTGCTCAACCGCGCGCACGAAGACACGCCGATGCCGAAGCTGGAATTGACCGCCGAGGACGCGCGCCTGTCGTTGATCCTGCCGCAGGCGTACATCGATGCGCGTCCGCTGCTGCGTGCGGACCTGATCGGGGAAACCGAAGGCATGGCCGGGCTCGGTGTGCAGTTCCGCCCCTTTGTTGCCTGACGCTTTCTACCCGCTTCCAAACGTGCGTCTGCAGCAATTCGTGGACTGAATTCGCAGAACGCACGGCCCATGACGTATTTGTGAGAACGCCCTCACATGTCCTTCATGAACGATTAACGAATCGATCTACTCTCGGGACACCGGCCTTCATTGGGCTGGATTTTTGAAGAAGGCGGTACTTGGGTCCGCCGACTTCTTGGACGTCGTTCCGATTAGAGAGAGAGTCGATCATGTCTTCATCCACTACCCCGCTGGGGCAGGCGATCCGCCTGGCCCTGGTCGCCGGCACCGCTGGCCTGGCTTCCACCGCCGTCCTCGCCCAGGACGCCACCCCGACCACCCTGGACCGCATCGAGATCACCGGCTCGCGCATCCGCCAGGTCGATGTCGAGTCCGCCCAGCCGGTGCTCGCGATCAGCCGCGCCGACATCGAGCGGCAGGGCTTCAGTTCAGTTGCCGACATCCTGCAGAACCTGACCGCGGTCGGCAGCCCGGCGCTGAGCCGCTCCAACGTGCTCGCTGCCGGCGAAAATGCCGGCGGCACCTACATCGACATGCGCAACCTGGGCGCGCAACGCACTCTGGTGCTGATCAACGGCAAGCGTCTGGGCATCAATACCGGCGGCTACCAGGACATCTCCAGCGTGCCGGTCTCGGCGATCGAACGCATGGAGGTGCTGAAGGATGGCGCCTCGGCGATCTATGGCTCGGACGCCATGGCCGGCGTGATCAACATCATCACCCGCAGCAACGTCAGCGGCGTGACCGCCAACGTCTACCAGGGCCAGTACAGCGAGGGTGATGGCGCGCGCACCAGTGTCGATGTGGTGGCCGGCTGGTCCAACGACCGCGCCTCGTTGACCTTCTCGGCCGAGCACACCGAAGAGAAGGGCGTCTGGGCACGCAACCGCTGGTTCAGCGAATTCCCGAACACCACCCGCCACCCCGGCGACAACTGGACCCAGCTCAGCCAGTGGGGCCAGATCACTGGCCTGAGGGGCCCGGGCTGCACCGCCGCGGCGGGCTGCAATTATTCGCTGGACCGCGGCGCCGACCCGACCAACCCGGCCAACTACCATCTCAGCGATCTGACCCCGTTCACCGGTGATGTCAGCAACGCACAGGAGCAGATGCACCTGATCTCGCCGCTCAAGCGCGATTCGCTGTTCCTCGATGGCCGCCTGGACCTGACCGATGACATCCGCCTGACCACCCAGCTGGGCTACAACAAGCGCACCTCCACGCGCCAGGTGGCCGGCTATCCGCTGCAGTCCGCCACCGCCGGTATCGGGCGGATGTCGGCCGACAGCTGGTTCAATCCGTTCGGCAACCACCACGGCTATGACACCCCCACCGACATCGCCTGGAACCGCCGCGCCTGGGAGGTTCCGCGGGTCAGCACCAGCGAGCTGACCACCTGGCGCGCCGTTGCCGCGCTGGAAGGCAGCTTCGAGGTGGGCGAGCGGTACTTCGATTGGGAAGTGGGCTACCAGTACAACCGCAGCGAACTGCTGCAGCGGTCGACCGGCAATCTGCACAAGGAACGGGTCAAGAACGCGGTCGGCCCGTCGTATTACAACGAGGCCACCGGCAAGGTGGAATGTGGCGTCCCGGGCGCACCGATCGCGGGCTGCATGCCGTGGAACCCGCTGGCGCCGTATGGCAGCAACGACCCCAATGGGCTGAGCGGCAACCAGGCCCTGATCGACCATCTGTTCCCGCCGGAAATCACGCGCGGCAAGACCACCACCCGCAATGCGTTCGCCAGCATCGCCGGTACGGTGATGACCCTGCCGGCCGGTGATCTGGGCTTCGCCTTCGGCGTGGAAACGCGCAAGGAGGCCGGTGAGTTCATCCCCGATGCGCTGGCCCAGAGCGGTGCCACCACCAACCTGGCCGCCGGCCCGACCGGGGGCGGCTACAAGGTCAATGAGGCCTACCTGGAGCTGAGCGTGCCGATCCTGGCCGACCTGCCGGGTGCGCGCGAGCTGAGCCTGAGCGCCGCCACCCGCCACTCGGACTACAGCACCTTCGGCACCACCCTCAACAGCAAGTTCGGCTTCAAGTGGAAGCCGATCGAGCAGTTGCTGGTGCGCGGCACGTGGGCGCAGGGCTTCCGCGCGCCGACCATCTCCGATCTGTATGGCGGCGGTTCGGAAACCTTCACCACCGGCTACCGTGACCCCTGCGACACCGTCTACGGGGCCTCGGCCAGCAGTGCCGAGGTGCGCGCCCGGTGCGCCGCCGACATCGCCAATGCCGACGCCTACCGCCAGCTGCGCCAGGGCGGCGTGCCGATCACCAGCAGCAGCGACCAGACCCCGGTGCCGTTCACCAACGGCTCCAACCCTGACCTGCAGCCGGAAACCTCGACCAGCCGCACGCTGGGCCTGGTCTGGAGCCCGTCCTTCGTGCCCCACCTCAACGTGGCGCTGGACTGGTGGAAGGTCCGCATCGACAACACCATCGTCAACGATCACCCCAACGACATGCTGCGCGACTGCTATGAGCAGGGCATCACCTCGCGCTGCAGCGGCTTCACCCGCGACCCGGTCACCGGCATCGTGGACCAGTTGACGTACGGCAGGCGCAACTCCGGTTTCCTGGAAACCGAAGGTTACGACCTGGAGCTGAGCCACCACCTGGATACCCGCCATGGCAAGTTGAGCACCGGGTGGACGACGACCTATGTCAGTTCCTACCTCGAGCGCACCACCAACGACGCTGACGTGGTGCCCGAAACGAAAAACGGCATCGGCAGCGGCTTCCGCGTGCGCTCCAACCTGACCCTGGGCTGGGACGTGGGCAACTTCGGCGCCAGCTGGACCGCCCGCTACTACTCCGGCGTCAAGGAACGCTGCATCAATGCACGAGCCCGACCGGACGAGTGCTCCGACCCCGGCGTGCAGGCCCCGTGGTATGCCGGCTCGCGTGACTACAACGAGCGCGGCTCGGTCACCTTCCACGACGTGCAGTTCCGCTACTCCCTGCCTTGGGACGCGACCGTCTCGGTCGGTGCCAACAACGTGTTCGAGAAGTACGGCCCGATCATGTACACCCAGCCGAACTCGGCCTTCTCGTACTACGGCGGTTACGACATCGGCCGCTTCCTGTACATGAAGTACCAGCAGCGTTTCTGATCGCCGCCCGGTAACCTCGCTCGATCACCACGGCCCTTCGGGGCCGTGGTGTTTTTCTGCCGGCGTGCGCGTCATGCCGGCGTCATACGGCGGTCATGTCGGCTACATCGCCCGGCCCCAGCATGCGTGGCATACCGGAGGCCCGCCATGCGCTATGCCATCGTCACCGAAACCTATCCCCCGGAAGTCAACGGCGTCGCCCTGACCGTGCAGGGCCTGGAACTGGGGCTGCGTGCCGCCGGCCACCAGGTGGATCTGGTCCGGCCCCGGCAACCGTCCGATGTGGACGCCGCCGAAGGCACCGTCCTGGTCACCGGCGCCAACCTGCCGCGCTACCCCGGCCTGCGCTTCGGCCTGCCCGCGCCCGCCCGTTTGAGCCGCCAGTGGCAGCAGCAGCGGCCGGACGCGATCTACATCGCCACGGAAGGCCCACTGGGCTGGTCGGCACTGCGCACCGCGCGACGCCTCGGCATTCCGGTCGCGACCGGCTTCCATACCCGCTTTGACGAGTACCTGCCCGACTACGGCGTGGCCTGGCTGCAGGCCGCCGCGCTGCGCTGGATGCGCCGCTTCCACAACCAGGCCGATGCGACGCTGGTGCCGACCCATGAGCTGCAGCAGTTCCTCGGCGAACAGGGCTTCGACCGCGTCCGTCTGCTGGCGCGCGCGGTGGACAGCAGCCAGTTCGAACCCGAGCGGCGCGACCCGGCGCTGCGCGAGGAATGGGGCATCGACGGCAACGGATTCGCGGCGATCCATGTCGGCCGCATCGCCCCGGAGAAGAATCTCGGGCTGGCGGTCAAAGCGTTCCGCCGCCTGCAGCAGGTACGCCCGAAGGCGCGCTTCATCTTCGTCGGCGATGGCCCAGCGCGCGCCAGGCTGGCCCACGACAACCCGGACTTCATCTTCTGCGGCGTGCAGCGCGGCGACGCGCTGGCGCGGCATTTCGCCAGCGGCGATCTGTTCCTGTTCCCCAGCCGCAGCGAGACCTTCGGCAACGTGACCCTTGAAGCCATGGCCAGTGGACTGGCCACGGTGGCCTTCGACTACGGCGCCGCCCGCGAATACCTGCGTACCGATGAGAACGGCATCGCCGTGAATGACGACAGCGAGTTTGTGACCGCCGCCGTGCAGCTGGCCGGCGACGATACGTTGCGCCACCGGCTCGGCCGGAATGCCGCCACGGCGATGAAGCGCCTGCATCCGCAGCACGTGGTCGCCGAGTTCGATGCGCTGCTCGCTGAACTGGCCCACGCCCGGAGGGCACATGCCGACCACGCCGCTTGACGCCCTGCGTGGCCGCGAAACGCGCTGGTGCCGCCGCGCCAACCACTATTGCCGGCACCGCCGGATCCGCCATGCCTTCGCGGTGATCAGCCGCCTGGGCGATGGCGCCTTCTGGTACGCACTGATGGGTGCACTGGTGCTGCTGGATGGCTTGGATGGCCTGCGTGCCTCGCTGCACATGGCCGCCACCGGCTTGATGGCCCTGCTGCTGTACAAAGGCCTCAAACGCTGGACGCGACGCCCGCGGCCCTACGCCGCCGACCTGCGCATCCGCGCCTGGGTGGCGCCGCTGGACGAGTTCAGTTTCCCGTCCGGGCACACCCTGCACGCGGTGTCCTTCACGATCGTGGCACTGGCCTATTACCCGTGGCTGGCCCCGGTGCTGGTGCCCTTTACGATGCTGATCGGGCTGTCGCGGGTCGTGCTGGGGCTGCATTACCCCAGCGATGTGCTGGCCGCGACCGGGATTGCCGCCCTGCTGGCGGCGGCCAGCCTGCAGTGGCTGCCGCTGTAGCGGCCATGGGCCGTGCTGCGTTGACGCAGCCAGGCGCTTCACCCTGCAGCGATGCCTCGCCCGTGATCCCGTTTTACAATGCGTGCATGACCACGCTGTTCATCTCCGATCTGCACCTGGACCCGAGTCGTCCAGCCATCACCGACCTGTTCCTGGCGTTCCTGCGCGATGAAGCGATGCAGGCCGATGCCCTGTACATCCTGGGCGATCTGTTCGAAGCCTGGATCGGCGATGACACGCCCTCCCCGGCCGCCGATGCGGTCGCGGTCGCGCTGCATGCCGTGGCCGACGCCGGCGTGCCGGTGTACTTCATCCGAGGCAACCGCGATTTCCTGGTCGGCGAGGACTATGCGCGCCGCGCGGGATTCACGATCCTGCCCGACCCGAGTGTGATCGATCTGTACGGCCGCCCGGTGCTGCTGCAGCATGGCGACCTGCTGTGCACCGACGACATCGCTTACCAGCAGTTCCGCGCACAGACCCGCGACCCGGTGTTCCAGGCGCAGTTCCTGTCGCAGCCGCTGGCCGCGCGCATTGCCTTCGCGCAGAAGGCCCGCGATGCCAGCCAGGCGCGCCAGTCGGAAATGAAACAGGGTGACCGTGCCCAGTTCGAGACCGTCACCGATGTCGCGCCGGCGGAAGTGGACGCTACCTTCGGCCGCTACGGCGTGGACACCATGATCCACGGCCACACCCACCGCCCCGCCATCCATGCCCTGCAGGCCGGGGGCCGCGATTGCACGCGCATCGTGCTGGGCGACTGGTACGAACAGGGCTCGGTGCTGCGCGTCACCCCGGACGGCTGGACACTGGATTCGCTGGCGAGCTGACGCCGGCAGCGGCCCTGCCTGCCGTGCTGTTCCGGCGCGGGGCTTCCGCGCTACCTTAGCCGGGCATCCTCGGGGAACAGGGACGATATGGCGGTGGCAGCTACCCAACCGACGACGGCGCCGACGGTGTCGCTGCACATCGGCCTGTTCTTCGACGGCACCCGCAACAACGCCGACAACCTGCAGCGCGCCTCGCGCCCGCCCGGTGCCACCACGCCTGCGCCGCGCCCACCTGCGGTGGTCGCCGATGATGCCTCGCCGTACCAGAGCCGCTTGACCAGCAGTTACAGCAACGGCCTGACCAACATCGCGCGGCTGCACGCCTTGTACCCGGACCATCGGCAGCTGCCGCCGGCCGGAAGCACCCTCGCGCTGTCGATCTACATCGAAGGCGTGGGCACGCGTACCGGCGAGGAAGACGACCTGATGGGGCTGGCGTTCGGCATCGGACGCACCGGCGTACGCGCCAAGCGACGGCGCGCGCTGGAGCAGCTGCTGCCGGAGGCGCTGCGCCAGCTGGCCCGCGCGCAACCCGGTCATACCCTGGGCAGCGTGCGGGTGGATCTGTTCGGTTATTCGCGTGGCGCGGCCAGTGCACGCGACGTGGTGAACGTGCTCAATGCGCCCGCCGGTGCCGCGTGGCTGCGCGAACAGCTGGTGCGCTCGGGCTGGGCGCTGGCGCCGGGATTCCCCGCCACCGCGCGGCCGGTACGCTTCGTGGGGCTGCTCGATACCGTGGTGGCGATCGGCCGCCAGCACCGCGATGAGATGCCGGCGCTCGCGCTGCGCCCCGGCTGTGCGGACAAGGTGGTGCAGCTGGTCGCCCGCGATGAACACCGCGAGCATTTCGCGCTTACCAGCGTGGCGCCCGAGCACGAAGAGATCGCCCTGCCGGGCGTGCACGCCAACATTGGCGGCGGCTACGACCAGCGTATCGAAGGGCCCAAACTGCTGAGCCGCCCGCAGGGGCAGCTGCTGCGGGGTACCGGGCTGGCGCCAGGCGCCGTGCCGCCGCTGGCACTGCTGCGCGCGAGCACGGTCTACCGCACCGCGCAGGCAACCTGCCGCCGCTGGCAGCGCACGCTCGGCCTGGGCGATGACGCGATCTGGGTCGATGTCTGGCACCAGTGGCAGCAGCAGCGCATCGCCGGCAGCCGCACCGTGCTGCCGCAACTCACCCTGCGTGGGTACGCGGCGGTCGTCCTGCGCCGCGAGATCGATGCGCGCTACCAGTTCATCGCGTTGCGGCTGCTGCACCAGCGCGCCGCCGCGGCGGGCGTGGCGTGGACGACCTCGCCCGATCAGCTGCCTGCGCTGGCGTTGCCGATGGAGCTGCAACCGATCGCAGCGCGGCTGCTGGCCGGCCAGCCGCTGGACGCCGCGCAGGAGCTGCTGCTGCGCCAGCGCTACCTGATGCAGTCAGCACATTGGAACTTCGATGCATTGGGCGATACCGCGCTGCTCTACGCCGCCGATGAAGGCACCCGGGAGTTGCCGTATCGACCCGGGCCGGGCCTGTTCTACGTCAACCGGCCGACCGCGAGCGGTCAGCGCGTGGTGCTGGCCAACACCTGACCGCGCAGCTCGGTCTGTTCGATCAGCTCGGCCAGTTCTTCCTCATCAAAGCCAGCCAGCAGGCGCGCTTCGAGATTGAACGGGCCATAGAGGTAGCCGCCGGCGTATTCCTTCAGCAGCGCCATGAACCGCGGTCGCGGCTCGACGTTTTCACGCGTGCAGTACCAGCGGTACCAGCGCGAGCCGGCGGCCACGTGCGCCACTTCTTCGCGCAGGATGATCTCCAGCACATCGGCGGTGGCATGGTCGCCACCGGCACGCAGCTTCACGATCATCCCCGGGGTGACATCCAGCCCGCGCGCTTCGAGCACGCGCGGCACCAGCGCCATGCGCGCCAGCCCGTCGTGCGCGGTTTTCTCGCACATTTCCCACAGGCCGTTGTGTGCGTCGAAATCGCCGTACGCATAGCCATTGGCCTGCAGCCGATCGTGCAGCAGCATGAAGTGGCGCGATTCGTCATCGGCCACACTGACCCAGTCGGCATGGAACGACGTCGGCAGGCCGCGGAATCGGTAGACCGCATCCCAGGCCAGGTCGATCGCATTGAGTTCGATATGCGCGATGGCATGCACGAACGCGGCACGCCCCTCCACGCTGCCCAGGCCACGCCGCGGAAGATCGCGCGGGTGGACCAGGGTCGGCCTGGCCGGGCGCCCCGGCATCCGGATCGGCGCCGGTGGCGGCGCATCGGCCGGTGCCTTCAGGCGACCGGCGCGGAACTGCACGGCATAGTGCTGGGTCAAGGCAACCTTGCGCAGCGGATCCGGCTCGGCCAGGCACTGCTGCGCGGCCTGCAGCAGATCGCCGGCCGCGCTGTCCAACACATCACTCATGCCCGGCCCTCAGGCGCGACGCTTGTGCTTGGCATCGTCCGAACGCAGCTGCTGGATGCGCTCGAAATAGCCCGGCTCGATCCCGGTCGGGTAGACGCCGTTGAAGCACGAGGAATCGAACGACTTCAGCTCCGGATTGCCTTCGCTCACCGCCGCTTCCATGTCCTCGATGTCCTGGTAGATCAGCCAGTCGCAGCCCAGGTGCTTCTCGATTTCCTCGATGCTGCGATTGTGCGCGACCAGTTCTTCGGCCGCCGGCATGTCGATGCCGTAGATGTTCGGATAGCGCACCGGCGGCGCGGCGCTGGCCAGGTAGACCTTGCGGGCACCGGCGTCGCGCGCCATCTGCACGATCTGCTGGCTGGTGGTGCCGCGCACGATCGAGTCATCCACCAGCAGCACCACGCGGTTGCGGAACTCCAGGTGGATCGGGTTGAGCTTGCGGCGCACCGACTTCACGCGCTCGCCCTGGCCCGGCATGATGAAGGTGCGGCCGATGTAGCGGTTCTTGATGAAGCCTTCGCGGTACTTCACCCCGAGGGTGTTGGAGATCTCCAGCGCGGCATCGCGCGAGGTATCCGGGATCGGGATGATGGTGTCGATGTCGTGGTCCGGGCGCAGGCGCAGGATCTTCTCGCCCAGCTTGATGCCCATGCGCATGCGCGCCTTGTGCACCGACACGTTGTCGATCATCGAATCCGGGCGCGCGAAGTACACGTACTCGAAGATGCACGGGCTGTGCTCGACCGGCTCGGCGCAGACTTCGGAGAACAGCTCGCCGCGCGCGGTGATGACCAGCGCTTCACCCGGGCGCACGTCGCGCACGCGCTGGAAGCCGAGCACGTCCAGGGCGGCCGATTCGGAGGCCACGATGTATTCATCGCCTTCGGCGTGGGCGCGCTTGCCCAGTACCAGCGGGCGGATGCCATGCGGATCGCGGAAGGCCACCAGGCCCAGGCCCAGCACCACGCTGATCACCGCATAGCCACCCTTGACCCGGCGGTGCACGGCGGCCACGGCGCGGATCGCCGCTTCCGGGGTCAGCTGGCGCTGCGCGTCCAGTTCGAAGGCGAACACGTTCAGCAGCACTTCGCTGTCCGAATCGGTGTTGACGTTGCGGCGGTCCTGCTCGAACACCTGCTGGCGCAGGGCTTCGGTATTGATCAGGTTGCCGTTGTGGGCCAGCGCGATGCCGTACGGCGAGTTCACGTAGAACGGCTGCGCCTCGTCCATGCCTTCCGAACCGGCGGTGGGATAGCGCACGTGCGCGATGCCGACGCGGCCTTCCAGCGTGGACATCCGCTTGGAATCGAACACATCACGCACCAGGCCATTGGCCTTCTGCACGCGCAGGCGGGTGCCATCGGCGGTGGCGATGCCGGCCGCGTCCTGGCCACGATGCTGGAGGACGGTCAGGCCGTCATACAACTGCCCGGCGACGTTCTGGTTGCCGACGATTCCGACGATGCCACACATGGTGCGAGTTCTCCGCTGGGCTGCGCCCATCTACAGTGAAGGTGGCCGTGCCTGGCCGGGGGTACCGTTCCGTGCCGGAGCGGTGTCGTCCGGACGCGGGTGCGCCGGCTCGATATTGACTGGCAGTGTGGAAGCCGGCCCGCGCGCCGCAGCGTCGGCAGGTGCCGTCTCCCTCCCCTCGTCAACGGGACGCGGCCATCCGCGCCCTGCCACTACCTCGCCAAGGACGCCATTATCGCCTGTCGCGAGCGGCTTGCCCAAATCCATCGTCGGCAGTTGCGGCAGATTCACCTCCGGCAACGCCATCTCGGGCAGCTGCGCCTGCATCCAGCGCACGCCCGGCTGCAGCAGCGGGCGCACCTGCGAAGTCTGCCAGGCCGGCTCCTGCGGCAACGGTGTGAAGGCGGCCAGCATCAGCAGCACGCAGCCCAGGAAGGCGCCCCGGACCAGGCCCAGCGCGCCGCCCAGCACGCGGTCGGCGCCCGTCAGGCAGGTGACCTTCACGGCGGCCTTGATCAGCATGCCGATCAGGCCCACCGCGATCATGACGATCAGGAACACCCCCAGATAGCCGGCAACATAGTGGCCGGTGCCCGGTTCCAGGGGGGCGGCCCACCAGTGCGCCGCGTCGTTGCCGAACAGGAATGCGGCCCAGCCGGCCAGCAGCCAGGACAGCGTGCCGACCACGATCCCGACGAAGCCGCGCATCAGCCCCAGCAGGACCGAGGCGCCGATCAGGACCAGCAGGACGATGTCGATCATGCCGTCAGGCCGCGCGGCAGGCGCCGTCCAGCAGATGCGGGGCGGCGCAGGTCAGGCATCAGGGATGCGGGCGGACCATGCCGGCCACGCCGACCTTGGCGGCGACCTGGGCCTTGAGGTTCTCGGCATCGGCGCGGTTGGCGACCGGCCCGACGCGGACCCGGTTGAGGGTGCCCTTGTCGGTACGGACCTGCTCCACGAAGGCGCTGAAGCCGGCGGCGCGGACTTTGTCGCGCAGCGCGTTGGCTTCGGTGGCCTGGCCAAAGGCACCCAGCTGCACGGCGAAGCCGACGCTGCTGGCCGCCGGGGCCGCCGGGGCAGCAGGCGCCGCAGCGGCAGCTTCGGGCTTGGGTGCCGGTGCCGGCTTGGGTTCGGGCTTGGGCGCGGCCGGCTTCGGTTCCGGCTTGGCGGCCGCGACCGGTTCGGCCGGCAGGGATTCGGTTTTCACCGTGTTGCCCGATGGCGCGGCGGCGGCGCTGGAGGCCGGCGGTGCAGCCGAGGGAGTCGGTGCGGTGGCGGCCGGGGTCGCGGCAACCGCGGTGTCGGCGCGCGCATCGAGGGTGATCACCTCGGCCTTGACGTCGTTGCGCACCTTGACCGCCTGCAGGCGGCCCGCTTCGGCCAGCGCGCGGTCGGCGTAGGGGCCCACGCGCACGCGCCAGGCCTGGCGACCGTTGATCGTGGCCGGCTCGCGGAAGCCCGCCAGCTGGGCACTCTTCAACGAGGCGATGACGCGGTCGGCATCGGCTTCGCTGGCGTAGGCGCCAAAGCTCACGGCGTAGTTGCCGGCGGCCACGGCCGGCGAGGTATCGGCCGCGGCCGGATCGGCGGCGACGGCAGCGCTGTCGGCCAGCGGCTGGGTGGTCGATGCCCCGCTCTGCAGGCCGGTGGCACCACCGGTCGGTGCAACCAGCGGCAGCTCGCGGGTTTCGAACTGACCGTCCGATGGCGCGGCCGGTGCGCTGATCGGCACGTTGGCGACACCACTGTCAGGTGCGGGACCCTTGACCAGCATGGGCAGGAAAATCACGGCCAACGCCACCAGGACGATGGCACCAATCAGTCGCTGTTTCAGAGGAGTATCCACGTGAAGGCAGGCAGGCGGCGCGGCGGAATGCCACGGCGATTATACGGGTGCGCGCGTGTGCGGCGGCTGATGCGGCTGAACGGCGCCGCAAAGCGCCCTCAGGCGCCGGGGTCGAGCGTCTGCAGCGCCTGTGCGGCGGTATGGAAGGAGCCGAACACCAGCACGCGGTCGCCGGCGTTGGCCTGCGTCACGGCATGCTGCAGGGCCTCCACGACGGTCGCGTGCGGCGTTGCGGCGGCCGCACCGGTACCAGCCAGGCGTGCCTGCAGTTCCGCGGCACTCTGCGCACGCGCGCCCTCCAGGCCGGCCAGATGCCACTGCTGGACCTGATCGGCCAAGGCATCCACGACACCGGCAGCATCCTTGTCCTGCAGGGCAGCGAACACGGCGATGGTGCTGCCGGTGACGGGACTGGCCTTCAGCGCCGCCGCCAGCTCACGAGCAGCCTGCGGGTTGTGGCCGACATCGACCAGCACCTCCACACCATCACGATCGAAGGATTGCAGGCGGCCACGGATGCGCGCGGCCGCCACGCCCTCGATGAAGGCGGTGCGCGGCAGCGGGCGATCCAGGGCACGCAGCGCGGCAATCGCGGTGGCGGCATTGGCGCGCTGGATCGGGCCACGCAGGGCCGGGTGCGGCAGTTCAAGCCGGAAGCCGACATCACGCCAGCGCCAGCGTTCGCCATCGATGGCCTCGGCGAAGAAGTCGCTGCCGCCGCGGATGGCATTGGCCCCGAGCAGGTAGGCACGCGCGAGCACGCTCGAGGGCGGATCGATTTCGCCCAGGATGACCGGCTTCCAGCCCCGGATGATGCCGGCCTTCTCGGTGCCGATCGCTTCGCGGTCCTCGCCCAGCCAATCGCTGTGATCGATGTCCACGGTGGTGATCACCGCCACGTCGCCATCGACGATGTTCACCGCATCCAGGCGCCCGCCGAGGCCGACTTCAAGCACGGCCAGATCCAGCCCGGCCTGTGCGAACAGATGCAGCGCGGCCAGGGTGCCGTACTCGAAATAGGTGAGCGTGGTATCGCCGCGCGCGTCTTCGATGGCGTTGAAGGCGGCCATCAGTTCGTCATCGCTGGCGTCGTGCCCATCGATGCGCACACGCTCGTTGTAGCGCAGCAGGTGCGGCGAGGTGTACGCGCCGACCTTCCAGCCGGCCGCACGGGCGATCGCCTCGATGAAGGCAACCGTGGAGCCCTTGCCGTTGGTGCCCCCGACCACGATGCTGCGCTCGGCCGGTGCGCCCAGCTCCATCGCCTGCGCCACGGTACGCACCCGGTCCAGCCCCATGTCGATGGTGGCGGGGTGCTGCTGCTCGATGTAGCCGAGCCAGTCGGAAAGGGTTTGCGGGCGGGCGGTGGTGGTCATGGTCGTTGGATCGGAATCGTTGGGGCGGACGGCAGGATGGGACGCAGTGCGTTACAGCGCGCGGTGCTTGGCTTCGCCGAAGAACGGCGTGTGGTGGGCACAGTCGTTGAGGCGGACCACTTCCAGCTGGTCCAGGTCGGGCCCTTCGAGCAGGTTGAGGGTGGTCGGTGCCTGGCGGAAGGTCCACAGCCGCGAGATCGGCAGGCCGAGGATGCGGCACAGGATCACGCGGTTGACGGCGTCGTGGGCGACCACCAGCAGGGTGTCATGCTCGCCGAGGCCTTCGGCGGCACGGGCCAGGCCGCGCCAGCTGCGCTCGAGCACCAGGCGCAGCGATTCGCCGCCGGGCATCAGCACGGTATCCGGCTCTTCGCGCCAGGCGCGCAGGCGGGAGGGATCCTTCTCGTGGATTTCGCTGGCCAGCAGGCCTTCCCATTCGCCGTGGGCGATTTCCTGCAGGTCCGGCTCGGTCAGCAGCATCGGGGCACGCTCGGCGCCAAGGGCGAGCTGGGCGGTCAGCTGGGCACGCACAAGCGGTGAGGCGACGGCGCGGGTGATGTCGACCGAGTTGAGGCGTTCCCCCAAGGCCTTGGCCTGGGCTTCGCCGATCGGCGACAACGGGATATCGATCTGGCCTTGGTAGCGGCCTTCGGCATTCCACGGCGTTTCGCCGTGACGGGCAAGCAGGATGCGCATGCGGACAAGGGGTCCTTGGGGGGAGAGGTTGCGGCGTTTCGTTCACGTCCTGTGAAACCACACCGAACAGGGATCATACCCGGTCGCGGCGGTGAAGCTGTGCGGCGCTTTGCGCTTCGTTGCTTGCGGGCATGCTGGCTTGCTGGCCTCCCCTGCCCGGCCCAGGTCGGCGCCCCCCCACGGGGGAAAACAAGACGCCGCGGGCTTGACTGTACGTCGCACATAAAAAAACCCCGCAGATTTCGCTGCGGGGTCATCGAAACCGACGTGTCGGTTTACTTGCTGAGGTTCAGTTCCTTCAGCAGCTGCGGCGCCGGCGCCACTTCCTGCATGATCCACTGCATGTAACGGCTGTCGACCGCGATCATGCGGGTCATCACCGGATCGAACACCCAGTTGGAGCTCACCGATTCCCAGTTGCCGTCGAAGGCCAGGCCGACCAGCTTGCCGTTGGCATCGAGCACCGGCGAACCGGAGTTGCCACCGGTGATGTCCAGGTTGGACAGGAAGTTCACCGGCACCGAGCCGATGCGCTTGTCTTCCAGGCCGCCATAGCGCTTGGCCTTGACCGCTTCCAGCAGCGCCTTGGGCGAATCGAACGGGTCTTCACCGGTTTCCTTCGCCGCCACGCCTTCCAGGGTAGTGAACGGGGTGTAGTTCACGCCGTCCTTGCCGTAGCCCATGACGTTGCCGAAGGTGATGCGCAGCGACAGGTTGGCGTCCGGATAGACGAACTCGCCCTTGCTCTTCTTGTAGTCGGCCACGGCCTGCAGGTACAGCGGGCGCGATACCAGCGACTCGCCTTCGCGGGTCTTCTTCTGCTCTTCCTGCTGCAGCAGCGCCGGCATCACTGCCACCGCGTACTGGATCGCCGGGTCGGTGCTGGCTTCGAAGGCGGCACGGTCGGCCTTGAACCACTTCAGGCGCTCATCCAGGCTGCCCAGCTTGGTGCCCGAGAGCTTGCCGACCAGGCCATCCACGGCGGCCTTGTCGCTGCCGGCCAGCCACTGGTTGAGCACCTCGTTGCTGCGCTGCGCGGCCGGCAGGGCCACGTACTGGCTCAGCCAGTAGGTCTGCAGCTGCTGGTCCATGCGCGGCACGTAACGGCGGTCCATCTGCTTCAGGCCGCCTTCGATCGAGGGCAGGTCACGTTCCTGGTAGCCGACCTCACGCTCGGCATCGGCCTTGCTGCGTTCGATCGACAGGCGGTACAGGGTGATCGCCGAGCCCACTGCGGAGGTGCTGTTGAACTGGCTGACGAACAGGTCGCGCTCACGCGTGGCCTTGCTGGTGTCCAGGTGCTGGATCAGCTGCGCATGTGCGGCCAGGGCCGGCTTGCCGGCGGCACCGCGCTTCTTCAGCCAGGCCAGCACGGCGGCTTCTTCGGCCTGCTTCTGGCCGGCCGCGTCGATGCGCTTGAAGCCTTCCAACTGGCCCGCGTAGTTCTTGGCCACGTTGTTCATGCTGGCCGCGGTGGCGGCGTACTTCACCTTGACGTCCGGGTCGGCCTTGCCGGCCTCGTCGATCATCTTCAGCACCGCGTTGTAGTGGCGCGCGATGGTCGGGTAGGTCCAGCTGGCGGTTTCATTGAACTCGCCGGCCAGGGCGTAACGGTTGGTGCGCCCCGGGTAGCCGGCCACCATCACGAAGTCGTCGGCGCCCAGGGGCTGGTCGGCGAACGTCAGGAAGTGCTTGGGCTGGTAAGGCACGTTGTCGGCCGAGAAGGCGGCCGGCTTGCCGTCCTTGCCCACGTAGGCGCGGTAGAACGAGAAATCGCCGGTGTGGCGCGGCCACATCCAGTTGTCGATGTCGCCACCGAACTTGCCGACGCTGCCCGGGGGCGCGTAGACCAGGCGCACGTCCTTGATTTCCATGTTGCGGAACAGGCGGTAGGTGTTGCCGCCGGAGAAGCTGTACAGGCGGCAGCGGAAGCCGGCATCGGCTTCACAGGCGGCCGTCTGGGCCTTGTCGAACGCCTCCAGCGCGCGGGTCCGGGCCAGCGGGTTCTTGCCGGCGGCGGCGATGGCGGCCTTGGCCTGGTCGGTGACGTCGGTGATCTGGTCCAGCACGAACACGCGGGCGTTCGGGCCGGCGCTCAGTTCGTCCTTCAGGGTCGGGGCGTTGAAGCCGTCCTTGATCAGGTTCTTCTCGGCCGTCGAATTCAGCTGGATCGCACCGTAGGCGCAGTGGTGGTTGGTGACCACCAGGCCCTGCGGGGAGACGAAGCTGGCGGTGCAGCCACCCAATGCCACGACCGCGCCCATCGGGTCGCCGGTCAGGTTGGAGATCTGCTCCGGGGACAGCTTCAGGCCGGCCTGCTTGAGCGGGCCGGCGATTTCCGGCAGCTGCTGCGGCACCCACATGCCTTCAGCGGCATGGGCGACCTGGACCAGCCCAAGGCTGGCGACGACGGAGAAGGCAAGCAGGTTCGAGCGCATTGAGCAGCCCCTGGTGAAAGAACCGCCGATTCTAGCCCAGCCGCTGCCCCGGCCCGAAGCCGGGTAGAGCCGACCCATGGTCGGCTGGCCGCACGCAGTGCGGCCATGATGGGCATGGCCACCTCCCGGCCCACCCGCGCTGCAACATGGGAAAAACGCCAGCGGCTCTATAATCCGCGTTTTCCCCCAGATGAGTTCCACCCCGATGGCGCAGCAAACAATGAAGGCCCTGGTCAAACGCGAAGCCGCCAAGGGCATCTGGCTGGAAGAGGTTCCGGTCCCAACCCCCGGCCCGAACCAGGTCCTGATCAAGCTGGAAAAGACCGCCATCTGCGGCACCGACCTGCACATCTACCTGTGGGACGAGTGGAGCCAGCGCACGATCAAGCCGGGCCTGACCATCGGCCACGAGTTCGTCGGCCGCATCGCCGAGATCGGCCCGGGCGTCACCGGTTATGAAATCGGCCAGCGCGTCTCGGCCGAAGGCCACATCGTCTGCGGCCATTGCCGCAACTGCCGCGGCGGCCGCCAGCACCTGTGCCCGAACACCGTGGGCATCGGCGTCAACGTCAACGGCGCCTTCGCCGAATACATGGTGATGCCGGCCAGCAACCTGTGGCCGATCCCGGACCAGATCCCGTCCGAGCTGGCCGCCTTCTTCGATCCGTACGGCAACGCCGCGCACTGCGCGCTGGAGTTCAACGTGATCGGCGAGGACGTGCTGATCACCGGCGCCGGCCCGATCGGCATCATCGCCGCGGGCATCTGCAAGCACATCGGCGCGCGCAACGTGGTGGTCACCGACGTCAACGATTTCCGCCTGAAGCTGGCCGCCGACATGGGTGCCACCCGCGTGGTCAACGTGTCCAACACCTCGCTCAAGGACGTGATGAAGGAGCTGCACATGGAGGGCTTCGACGTGGGCCTGGAAATGAGCGGCAACCCGCGCGCGTTCAACGACATGCTCGACTGCATGTACCACGGCGGCAAGATCGCCATGCTCGGCATCATGCCCAAGGGCGCGGGCTGCGACTGGGACAAGATCATCTTCAAGGGCCTGACCGTGCAGGGCATCTACGGCCGCAAGATGTACGAGACCTGGTACAAGATGACCCAGCTGGTGCTGTCCGGCTTCCCGCTGGGCAAGGTGATGACCCACCAGCTGCCGATCGATGAGTTCCAGAAGGGCTTCGACCTGATGGAACAGGGCAAGGCCGGCAAGGTGGTGTTGAGCTGGAATTGATCACCTGCGCCTTCGGCACAGCTGATCAATGGTCCATTCCACCTTGTCCCGGCGCCGTTGGCGCGCCCCCTTGAACAACAAGAGGGCTGCGCTCCAGCAAGGGGTCCCGTGTGAGGCCAATATTGAAAAGGCGCCCATCCGGGCGCCTTTTCTGGTTCGCGAGGTTGTCGGCGGTGTCGGGCGCCGGTTACTGCCCGATGCCGACCGTGAACACCACGCGGCTGTCGGCCAGCTTGCCGGAGTTGTCGCGGCCGTTGCCGTCGGTGCCGTAGTAGCCCAGGCCGAGATTGAACAGGCCGAACTGGCGGCTGACGCCGACGTTCCAGTCGGTGTAATCCTTGGAGATGCCTTCTTCGAAGGTGCTGCGGCCGACGTTGGCGCTCAGCGTGAAGTCCTGCGGCAGCGCCCACTCGCCACCCACGGCGTAGTACCACGCATCGGTGCCCGAATTGAACACGTCGTTGGTGTAGGTCACGGTCAGGCTGTACTGCTTGGCGAAGGTGGTCTTGGTGATGAACTCGTTGTACGCCAGTTCGCTGGAACCCGGGTAGGTGTAGCGGTTCAGCAGCAGGTCCAGGTTGACGGTGTCGGTCACGTCGAAGGCGTAGCCGATCAGGTAGTCGACCTCGGCATCCGGGCCGCCATCGCCAAAGTCCACGCCCGAGCCCCAGACACCGGCGTACAGGCCGACCGGCGAGGTATAGGTGAAACCGGCCTGGATCGTCGGATCTTCATCGGTCTGGGACACACCTCGGAACACGTAGTCCGACACGCCGGTCACGTTCCAGCTGAAGGGAGAGGCGGCCTCGTCCTGGGCACTGGCGGCAAACGGGGCAAGCAGGGCGGCGCAGAGCACAACGGCGGCGGTACAGCGCGTGGCGTGGTTCATGCGGGGTCTCTCCAGACGTGGGGGTGGGCGGAACGGTGCGGTTTACAGTTTTTTAACCTGATTGATATTGCGATGCAACAATCACGTCTGCAACGGTTCCCCGCCGGCCCCGGCGCGATCGACCGGACGTGCAACCCGGCGGCCGCCTGCGACAGGTAAAATCCCGGGTTTCCCGTGCCGAAGACTGCCTGCCATGACCGACGCCACCACCGCCTCGCTGACCCAGCACTACGTTGAAGAACTCGAGGCGATCCGCGCCCAGGGCCTGTTCAAGTCCGAACGGATCATCACCAGCCCGCAGTCGGCCGAGATCACCCTGGACGACGGCCGTACCGTGCTGAACTTCTGCGCCAACAACTACCTGGGCCTGGCCGACCACCCCGACCTGATCCAGGCGGCCAAGGACGCGCTGGATACCCACGGCTTCGGCATGGCCTCGGTGCGCTTCATCTGCGGCACCCAGGACCTGCACAAGCAGCTGGAAAAGCAGATCGCCGGGTTCTTCGGCAAGCAGGACACCATCCTGTACGCGGCCTGCTTCGATGCCAACGGCGGCCTGTTCGAGCCGCTGCTGGGCGAGCACGATGCGATCATTTCCGATTCGCTCAACCACGCCTCGATCATCGACGGCGTGCGCCTGTGCAAGGCCAAGCGCTTCCGCTACGCCAACTGCGACATGGCCGATCTGGAAGCCCAGCTGCAGGCCGCCGATGCGGCCGGCTGCAAGACCAAGCTGATCACCACCGACGGCGTGTTCTCGATGGACGGCTTCATTGCCCCGCTGGATGAGATCACCGCGCTGGCGAAGAAGTACAACGCGCTGGTGCACATCGACGAATGCCATGCCACCGGCTTCCTCGGCGCGACCGGCCGCGGCTCGGCCGAGGTCAAGGGCGTGCTGGAGAAGATCGACATCATCACCGGCACCCTGGGCAAGGCCATGGGCGGCGCACTGGGCGGTTTCACCTGCGCCAGCGCCGAAGTAATCGAGCTGCTGCGCCAGCGCTCGCGCCCGTACCTGTTCTCCAACTCGCTGCCGCCGCACGTGGTCGCCGCCGGCATCAAGGCCTTTGAAATGCTGGCCGCCGCCGACGACCTGCGCAGCACGCTGGCCGAGAACACCGCCTACTTCCGCGAGAAGATGACGGCTGCCGGCTTCGACGTGAAGCCGGGCGTGCACCCGATCAGCCCGGTGATGCTGTACGACGCGCCGCTCGCGCAGAAGTTCGCCGAGCGCCTGCTGGAAGAAGGCATCTACGCGATCGGCTTCTTCTTCCCGGTGGTGCCCAAGGGCCAGGCCCGCATCCGCACCCAGATCAGCGCCGCGCACACGCGTGCGCACCTGGACCGCGCCATCGATGCGTTCACCCGCATCGGCGTCGAGCTGGGCGTGATCAAGGGCTGAGGGCCGCAGCCGACCAACGGTCGGCACGGCCGTAGCACCCGCGCATTGCGGAGGTAGAGCCGACCGTTGGTCGGCTGCCTCTCGTCGCAGGTCATGAACCTCCGGCATGGGGGCACGCCTTGCGTGCCTCAGCCGACCAACGGTCGGCTCTACCGTCGGGTGTGGACATCGGATGCGGGGCACGCTTTGCGTGCTCCAGCCGACCAACGGTCGGCTCTACCGTTGGGGCGACGCGCGCGGCGGGTTACTTCTTCTTTTTCTTCTTGTCCTTGGCCTCTTCCTTGCTGGCCACCACCACCGGTGCCGCGACCGGGCCATCCTGGCCGTTGCCCTTGGCCACGCGGATACCGTTGGCCTTCATCCAGGCATCGAACTCGTCGGCGCTCATGCGCTTGTCGCCATCGCTCATCAGGAAGCGGTAGCTGCCGCGGCCATCGAGCTCGGGAATCTTGATCTCCACCACCTTGTCGGTCACCGGCGGATCCTGTTTGGCGATCTGTTTGTGGCCGCCGCAGGCGGTCAGCAGCGCGGCCGGCAACAGCAGGCAGGCGCCACGGAACAGGGAACGGTTGAGGGTACTGACGTGCATGGTCTTACTCCCGGTGTTGAACGGAACGTCCCTTCGAAGGCCATCCATTGCCCGGGTCGACTGGCCTGCCACCTGCCGGCAGGCCACAAGGTCACGGTGTCGCCGCGGCGCTGTCGGCCACGGCATGAAGCAGATCCAGATCGTGTTGGCTGAGCTCGCGCCAAGCGCCTTTGCCCAGCTCGCCCAGCGGCAGCTGGCCGATCGCCACGCGTACCAGGCGCAGCACGGTGATGTCCAAGGCGGCCAGCAACCGGCGGATATGCCGGTTGCGGCCCTCCTCCAGCACGATTTCCAGCCAGGCGGTCTTGTCTCCGCTGCGCAGCAGCGTGGCGCGGCGCGCGCGCAGCCATTCGCCTTCGTCCTCGATGCCGGCGCACAACGCCTGCAGCTGCGCGGCGTCGGGGATGGCATCGATCTGGACGTGATAGGTTTTGTCCGGACCGGTGGCCGGATCGGTCAGGCGCGCGGCCCACTGCGGATCATTGCTGAAGAGCAGCAGGCCTTCGCTGGCCTTGTCCAAGCGCCCGACCGGCGCAATCCACGGCAGCCCGGCATCGTCGAAGCAGCGGTAGACGGTGTCGCGGCCGCGCTCGTCCTGCGCGGTGGTGACCAGGCCGCGCGGCTTGTTCAACAGCAGGTACACGCGCTTGGGGGCGTCCAGCGGCTGACCATCGACGCGCACGTGGTGGCGGCCGTCGATGATCGGAAATTCGGGGTTGTTGATGACACGGCCATCGACCGTGACCCGGCCCTCGGCGATCCAGCGCGCCGCTTCCGTGCGCGAGCACAGCCCGGCTTTGGACAGTACCCGCGCCAAGCCATGGCGCGGTGCGGTCGGGGTGGCGCTGGAGGCGGTGCTGCGGCCGCCTGTTGCGGGGCTCGCACGCCGCTCGGGGCGGCGTGGTCGGGACGCGTTCGCGGCGGGTGGCCGGCGTGTCGTCATCGTGCTCCGCTCAGGCGGCTTACTTCTTGTCCGCCGGCTTGGTCTCAGCCGGGGCTTCGGTGGCGGCGGCCGGGACGGCAGCCGGTACCGGGCGCGCCTTGACCACGCGCACACCGCGCGCCTTCATCCAGGCGTCGAACTCTTCGGCGGTCATGCGCTTGCCGTTCTGGCTCATGTCAAAGCGCCACGGCGTGTTGTCGAACTCGGTCTGCGGCTTGTAGGCGGCCGGATCGTTCGGGTTGATCACCGGTGCGCTGGGGATCGCCTTGGCGATGTTCTGGCAGCCGTCGATGCGCAGGCGCTGCAGCACGCGGTCCAGCGACTGTTCCTGGTCGAAGTTGGAGGTCAGCACGCCGGCAGGCATGCCCAGCTGCACGTTGCGGATGTACAGCTCTTCGGCCACCGGTGCGATCGCGGTGGCTGGCAGCGGCAGCGGTGATGCGCTGACAGGTGCCGAACAGTCCACGGCAGCGTGGGCGGTGGGAACCAGGGCCAGGCCAAGCGCGGCGGCCAGTGCAAAACGCTGCATGGGATGCATCCAGGAAGGGGTCGACGCGGCGAGTTTAACAGCGCCACAACGTCTTTCAAGCGCCACCTTCAATGAATACGGCAACTTGTTGGATTTATTGTTGATTTCTCTGTTTCTGGCCAACCAGAGGCAAAAAAAAACAGGGCCCGGCAATGCCGGGCCCTGCTGATGAGACTGTACTGCCAGAAGGATTAGTTCTGGACGTTCAGCTCGGTACGACGGTTCTTGGCGCGACCTTCCGGGTTATCCGAACCATCCGGGTTGGTGTTCGGCGCAATCGGGCGGCTCTCGCCGTAACCGATCGGACCGACCAGACGCGAAGCGTCAACGCCGTTCTGGGTCAGGTAGTTGTACACCGAGGTAGCACGACGCTCGGACAGCTTCTGGTTGTAAGCGTCGGTACCCTTGGAATCGGTGTGACCGGCCACTTCAACGCGCAGATCCGGGTAACGCTTCAGGATTTCCGAAGCTTCGCTCAGGATCGCAACCGCGTCCGGACGCAGGTTCGACTTGTCGAAGTCGAAGTTCACGCCCTTCAGATCGATCGACACCGGGACCGGGCAACCGTCCGGACCGATGGTCTGGCCAGGCTGCGAGTTCGGGCACTTGTCGTCGCAGTTGTTGACGCCGTCACCGTCGTCATCCAGGTCGGCGCAGCTCGGGGCAACCGGAGCCGGAGCCGGCACGGCAGCAACCGGGGCCGGGCCCAGCGGGATCACGACGCCGACCGAAGCCAGCACGTCGCCGAACCAGTCTTCGCTCGGAGCAGCAACGCTCTGGTCGTCGAAGTCAGCGCGGTAGGCCACTTCGGCACGCACGGCGACGCGCTTTTCGAAGGTGGTCTGCAGACCGACGCCGAGCTTGGCGGCGAAGTTGCCGTCCTTGCGCTCACGCGGACCGTTGGTGTTCAGCGCTGCGTACTCTTCTTCCGACTTCTGGTAGCCCAGACCGAACAGCAGGTACGGGTTCCAGCCGCGGCCTTCCTGGATGAAGTGGCGACGCAGGTCGAGCGACGCGCCGTACTGGCTCCAGTTCAGATCCTGGTTGGCATCGAAGTTCGGGTTCTGGTAGTTCAGCTCGCCGTCCAGCGACCAGTTGGGGCTGATGAACTTACCGAGGCCCAGGGTAACGAACGGAGCGTCGTTGGTCAGACGGTCGCTATCCTGGAAGTTGAAGCCGGCCGAACCGGTCAGGTACCAGCGGTCGTCAAAATCCTGCGCCGATGCAGCCTGGGCGAAAGCCAGACCGCCCAGCAGCGCGGCAGTAAGGATCTTCTTGTTCATTGAGTACAGCTCCTATTTCGGGGGTATGAAACCGGTAGAGGCATGGGCCAGCACTACTGCGTCGTTTTCAGACTGCCGATTCAGCACGCCACCGCCGCGAACATTATGCTCAGGCGAGTGAAGGTGATGTTAACAGTCACGTAACATGTGAAGACGACCGCCAGACCTCTACCGGGTCCAGCTGGTGGCACCCTATACAGGTTGATGAAATTCCGCAAGACCCAGCAATGACAAGGGTTTTGCCTAATTCAGGCGACGTCGCGACACATTTTTCACGTTAGGGTTCAAATCGCGATGGCGCCTTGATTCAGCGCAAAAACAGGGACGGCGTGATCCGTATGATGGGGAGGATTCCCCCGTTCCGGAGCCGACATGAAAGCCGTGGGATTGACCCAGTATCTGCCGATTGAAGACCCCGCCGCGCTGCAGGACGTGAATGTTGCGCCCCCCGGCGCGCCAGAGGGGCGCGACCTGCTGGTGCGGGTACACGCTGTTTCCGTCAATCCCGTGGATACCAAACAGCGCGCGCCGCGCGCGCAGCACGAACACCCGCCGCGGATCCTGGGCTACGACGCGGCCGGTGTCGTGGAAGCCGTCGGCCCGGAAGTCAGCGCTTTCGCGCCCGGCGATGAGGTGTATTACGCAGGCGATGTCACCCGCCCCGGTTGCAATGCGCAGTACCAGTGGGTGGATGAGCGCCTGGTCGGGCGCAAACCCACCACGCTGGATTTCGCCGAGGCCGCGGCGTTGCCATTGACCACGCTGACCGCCTGGGAGCTGCTGTTCCAGCGCATGCCGCTGCAGTTCGAAGATCGCCGCCATCGCGGCCAGCATCTGTTGATCATCGGCGGTGCCGGCGGCGTCGGTTCGATCGCGATCCAGCTCGCGCGCCATGCAGGCTTCACCGTGATCGCCACCGCGTCGCGCGAGCAGAGCCGTGCGTGGTGCCTGCAGATGGGCGCCGACCACGTGATCGATCATCGCCAGCCATTGGCGGCGCAGCTGCAGGCGCTGGGGATCACGCAGGTGCAGGTCGCGCTGAACCTGGCCGACACCGACCACTACTGGGACGCGCTGGGCGAACTGCTGGCCCCGCAGGGGCATGTGGGGCTGATCGTCGAACCCCGTGGACCCCTGCGGATCGGCGATCCCTACAAAGCCAAGTGCATTGGCATCCACTGGGAATTCATGTTCGCGCGCTCGCGCTTCCAGACCGCCGACATGATCGAGCAGCACTGCATCCTGGGCCGCGCCGCCAGCCTGATCGACGCCGGTGAGCTGCGCACCACCGCGCACACGCACCTGGGTACGATCAATGCGGCGAACCTGCGCGAGGCGCACCGGCGGCTGGAAGGCGGCGGGGTGATCGGCAAGCTGGTGCTGTCGGGCTGGGCGTAACCGGCGCGGCAACGTGTCAGCGCACATTCGCGGTCATCTGTATCTGTCGGCGCGGCCCGGCGCCGCCTACAGTCAGTGGCCCTTCCGGTGACATCGCCATGCCCACTTCCCTGCCCCTGCGCCTGCTGCAACTCCTGCTGGGTCTGTTCCTGTATGGCTTCGGCGCGGCGGTGATGATCCGCGCCGCGATCGGCGTGGCGCCCTGGGATGTGCTTTCGCAGGGCATCGCGCTGCAGACACCGCTCTCCTTCGGCGTGGCCACCAATGTGATCGGCGCGCTGGTGCTGCTGCTGTGGTGGCCGATCCGGCAGAAGCCGGGCCTGGGCACCGTGCTCAACGTGCTGCTGATCGGCCCCAGCGCGCAGTTCGGGCTGTGGCTGCTGCCGGAGGTGCACGGCCTGGCCTGGCAGATCCCCATGTTCCTGTGTGGCCTGCTGCTGGTCGCGCTGGCCACCGGCCTGTACATCGGCGCGCGCTTCGGCCCCGGCCCGCGCGATGGCCTGATGACCGGCCTGCACGCCCGCACCGGCTGGCCGATCTGGATCGTGCGCAGCGCGATCGAAGGCACCGTGCTGCTGATCGGCTGGTGGCTGGGCGGCAATGTCGGTGTCGGCACCCTCGCCTTCGCCCTGCTGATCGGCCCGCTGTGCGGCATCACGCTGCCGCTGTTCGGCATCCGCAAGCCCGCCCCGGCAACCGTCACCCCATAACGGGCGTCCGCACCGACCGCCGGTCGGTACGTGGCAGGACACATGCGCTTGCTCTTCAGGGGCTTTCGCGGCACCCTGCGGGCTTCCGTACGCAAGCGTATCCACATGTCGCCAGCCGCTGAATCCGCCGCCTATCCGCATCTGTTCGCCCCGCTCGACCTGGGTTTCACCCAGCTGCGCAACCGGGTCCTGATGGGGTCCATGCACACCGGTCTGGAAGATCGCGCGCGCGATTTCCCGCGCCTGGCGGCGTATTTCGCCGAGCGGGCGGCCGGCGGCGTCGGCTTGATCGTCACCGGCGGCTTCGCCCCCAACGTGGTCGGCTGGCTCAAGCCGTTCGGCGGCAAGCTCTCCTGGCCGTGGGAGGTCCGCCCGCATCGCCAGGTCACCCGGGCCGTGCACGACAACGGCAGCAGGATCTGCCTGCAGCTGCTGCATGCCGGCCGCTACGCCTACCACCCCCTGTCGGTGGCGCCTTCCAGGCTCAAGGCCCCGATCAATCCCTTCACCCCGCGGGCGCTGTCCGCGCGTGGCGTGGACCGGCACATCGCCGATTACGCGCGCAGCGCGCGGCTGGCCCGCGAGGCCGGCTACGACGGCGTCGAGGTGATGGGCTCGGAAGGCTATCTGATCAACGAATTCATCGCGCCACGCACGAACCAGCGCAACGACCGCTGGGGCGGCGACGCAGCGCAGCGCATGCGCTTTGCGGTGGAGATCGTGCGCCGCATCCGCGAGGCCTGCGGGCCGGACTTCATCATCATCTACCGGCTCTCGCTGGTGGACCTGGTGCCCGACGGCAGCAACTGGGCCGAGATCGTGCAGCAGGCCCAGGCCATCGAGGCGGCGGGCGCGACCCTGATCAACTCCGGCATCGGTTGGCACGAGGCGCGCATCCCCACCATCGCCACCTCGGTGCCGCGCGGCGCCTTCGCCGGGGTCACCGCCAAGCTCAAGCCGCATGTGCGCGTGCCGGTGATCGCCACCAACCGCATCAACATGCCCGACGTGGCCGAGCGCATCCTCGCCGCGGGCGGCGCCGACATGGTTTCGCTGGCGCGGCCGCTGCTGGCCGACCCGCAGTGGGCCAACAAGTCGCGCGCCGGCCGCCCGGAGGCGATCAACACCTGCATCGCCTGCAACCAGGCCTGCCTGGACCACGTGTTCGAGAACAAGACGGCCAGCTGCCTGGTCAACCCGCGCGCCGTGCACGAGACCGAGCTGGTCTACCGCCCGACCACCGCGCCGCGCCGGATTGCCGTGGTCGGTGCCGGCCCGGCCGGGCTGGCCTGCGCGACCGTGGCTGCCGAGCGCGGCCACGCGGTCACGCTGTTCGATGCCGGCAGCGAGATCGGCGGGCAGTTCAACGTCGCCAAGCGCATCCCGGGCAAGGAAGAATTCCACGAGACGCTGCGCTACTTCCGCCACAAGCTGGACGAGACCGGTGTCGATGTGAGGCTGGACACCGTGGCCGACGTGGCCGCGCTGGCCAACTTCGACGAGGTGGTCATCGCCACCGGCATCACCCCGCGCCGGGTCGATTTCCCCGGCGCCGACCATCCCAAGGTGGTCACCTACCTGGACGTGCTGCTCGGCCGGGTCCGGGTGGGCGAGCAGGTCGCGATCATCGGCGCCGGCGGAATCGGCTTCGATGTCGGCGAGTTCCTGGTCCACGAGGGCCCCTCCTCGGCGCTGGACCCGGCACGCTGGATGGCCGAATGGGGCGTGGACCCCAGCTTCGAGGGCCGTGGCGCGCTGGCCAGGCCGGCGCCGGAGCCCCCCGCGCGCAAGGTGTGGCTGCTGCAGCGCAGCCCGGGCAAGCCCGGCGCCCGCCTGGGCAAGACCACCGGCTGGATCCACCGCGCCACGCTCAAGGCCAAGGGCGTGAGCATGCTCGGCGGCGTGGAGTACCTGGGCGTGGACGACAGCGGCCTGCGTATCCGCGTGGAGGGCGAAGAACAGCTGCTGCCGGTGAGCCATGTGGTGGTCTGTGCCGGGCAGGAACCGCGCCGTGATCTGCACGCCGCGCTGCAGGCCGCCGGCATCACCGCACAGCTGATCGGCGGTGCCGATGTCGCCGCCGAACTCGATGCCAAGCGCGCGATCAATCAGGGCAGCCGGGTCGCCGCTGCACTCTGAGCCGGGATTGGATCAGGGTCTGATGCCGGTCCGAGCGGACCTGAATACGGGGCTGAACCGCCGATTCAGCCCCACCTCCCAACCTGAATGTCAAGCTTTCGGGTTCAGGATGTATTGGGAAATCCCCCCCTATCGTGCGCCAACTTTCCCGCTCACCACCCAGTTCGAGTGAGCGCGCGGACCCCACGTCTGTTCGGGTCCGCCCCCGGGCGGCCCCGATGGCCGCCTCCCCATGACGCCAAGTCGTATCCCACGCCCCGTCCGCACGATCGGATGGACAGCCAGGTGCGGCCCACACGGAGCAAGGAGATTTATGAAACTGGCCTGGATTCTCTGGCTGTCACAGTTGTTGCCGCAGCCTGCCGCCGATTCGTTGTGCCTGAGCACGACCGTCTACCTCGAAGCGCGTGACCAGACCCTGCGCGGCCAGCAAGCCGTTGCCGAGGTGGCCCTGCGCCGGCTGGACAGCGGTCTGTGGGGCGACTCGATGTGCCAGGTGGTGACCGCGCGCAAGCAGTTCGCCCCGACCATCGTCGCGCCCGGCACCCAGCTCGGCAACGCCGATGCCTGGCAGGAAGCGATGACCGTGGCCTTCGATGCCGAGCGCAACTGGGCCCTGCCCGCCGGTGAGCGCAAGGAGATCGTGCCCGGCGCGAGCCACTTCGCCGCCATGGCGATCGCCAACCCGAGCTGGCGCAACGCCTACCAGGTGGCCACCATCGGCGACCACACGTTCTACCGCGTGCAGAAACTCAAGCCGCGCGCGTCGTAACGATCTGTTACGGCCATACCGTTGAGGATGAAGGGCCAGCTCTGGAATAGTGGGCGGCTCACCTTCCACCGATCCGCAACGGAGTTCCCATGAAGCTGTACAGCAAGCCCGGAGCCTGCTCCACCGCCGACCACATCGCCCTGCAGTGGACCGGCCAGCCGTTCGAGGTGGAACTGCTCGACAAGGACACCCTGAAGGCACCGCCGTTCCTGGCCATCAATCCGGCCGGTTCGGTCCCGGTGGTGGTCGATGGCGATTTCGTGCTGACCCAGAACGCGGCAATCATGGGCTATATCGCCGATACCCACCCGCAGGCCGGCCTGACCGGCGATGGCAGCCCCAAGCAGCGCGCCGAAGCCACCCGCTGGCTGTCCTTCGTCAACTCCGACCTGCACCCGGCGTTCAAGCCGCTGTTCGCGCCGGGCGCCTTCATCGAAGACGACACCCAGTACGACGCGCTCCGCGCCGCCGCCCGCAAGCGCCTGCGTGGCCTGTTCGAGCGCGCCGATGCGCAGCTGGCCGATCGCCCCTGGCTGGCCGGGTTCCGCAGCTTCGCCGACCCCTACTTCTACATCACCCTGCGCTGGGCTGCGGGCGCAAAGATCGACCTGAGCGGCCTGGACAACCTCGCCGCCTTCAACCAACGCATGGAGGCTGATACCGGCGTGCAGGCGGTGCTGAAGGCCGAAGGCCTCCTGTAGAGCCACCCCATGGGTGGCTGCAGGCGGTCCGGCCAGAACAGACGCGTCCGGCCGGACAAGGAGCCACGCATGGCGTGGCTCTACCCGATCGTACGTACCACAGTGCCCTCGGCATCGCGCAGTTCGCTCGGCTCCACCACTACCTGCAGCGCCGGCCAGCCCGGGATCGCATAGGTCCCGCGGCGTGGCATGACCGTGGCAACCAGCGCCTGCACCGTGGCCGGGGCCAACTGGCAGTCCAGCGCATCGGCGTCGACCACCAGCGCATTGACCGCCGCTGGCGACAGCGTGATCTGCCGGTCATTGCCGACCAGCGTCAACGGCTGCCCGAACAGCAACCGCGCTGGCAGCAGCGCGAGCAGCGATTCCACCTGGCGCGCGCCCAGCGTCAGGGTCAACTGCTGCCCAGCGCCCTCGCCCTGCACCGACCAGGCCAGCTTTTCCAGGAACAGATAGGCCGTCTGCGAGCCCTCGCGTGCCGCCCCCTCTGCCACGGCGGCAGCCAGTGCCGGGTCGCCCAGCAGCGAGCCACGCGCGATGTCGGTGATCCACAGCGGCATCCTGGGCAGCAGCGTCTCGAGCACGCCGGTGGTCGACCAGCGCTTCACCGCCTCCATCTCGTCATCGGTCAGCCCGATCACCTGCAGGAACTCCAGCGAACCGTTGGGCGTCTCGCGCGGGGGCAGCTGCGGGTCGCGCATGAAGGCGACGTGCCGCAGCAGCGTATCGGTATCGGCGGCGATCGGCCCGCCCGCGTTGAGGTAGTGGCCCTGCTGGAACACCTTGCCGTTGGCGAACACGTAGCGCGCCAGGTTCTGCAGGAAGTTCATCGCCCACGCTGGTGGCTCGCTGCCCGCTTCGGCGGCCACCCGGAAGCTCAGCTCGAACCCGTAGCCACTGGTGGCCGGATCATCGCTCTCTTTTTCATACAGTTCGGAGAAGCCGTAGCTGACGAAGTGCCAGTGCGGCAGCGGCGCATCGTTCCAGTACGCGCTGATGCCGTCCAACGGGTCCTCACCGCCCAGCAGCGAGCGCAGCACCGGGCCGTAATGCTGCGGCGCCTGCGTGGGATACACCGCCTTCAACGCCGCATCGATGGCATCCCACCCGGGTGCGCCGTCGTCCTCGATCTCATCCACCATCACCGCTCTCCAGCCACAGAATCAGCGCGCATTCTAAACACCGCGCTGGCTGACTGCCGTGGAGGCCTCGGCTCAGGCGACCACGGGATCGGCCTGCACCAGCGCGCGCGTTTCGTCGAGCCAACGGTTGGCCAACGCCGGGCTTTTCGCCTTGCTGATCGCGGCGGCCATGTCCGGCCACAGCTTCTCGAGGCTGCCGGCATCGGTACAGCGCTCCACTTTCAACTGCATGAAATAGCCCTTCAGACCGAGATGCCTGCGCACCGATTCGCTCATCCAGTCGTACAGTCGCCTGTACAGGTCCGGATCCTGCTCGCGTCCGGCGGTCAGGGCCGCAGCAACAACCGGCGCGACACTGCCGCCGACGATCTCGATCAGGCCCTGCGCGGACAACTGCGCGAGCGCGTCCTCCGGTGCACGCAGGCCCGGCAACAGAGCGGTCAGCGCAGTGTCATCGCGCTGACCATCCACCATCAGCAGAATGGAGCGCAGCGACGGCGGCAGGCGCCGTGCACGGTCCTCGATTTCCTGACGGCCAGCGGCCGTCTTGGCATGGATATACGCCATGTGTTCCCCCTCACGTGGTGCATCACCGCGCGTGGCACCCGGCCATTCGCCGATGCGTACGCGCCCCCTTGCGATCTTCCAGGCCGATGCGCATCACGGGCCGCGCGTGGCGCGCCGTGTCCCCAGCGCGCGGCGTCGGGCCGGTGAGGCCTGCAACGATCGCCTGCGCAGCTTACCGGAGCGCTCCGCTTGCCGGTAATGCGCTGCAGCATGGTCCTGGGCGGTGGCACGGCAGGCGTTGAAGGCCCGCCCTCGGGGGAAGGCGGACCGTGGGGACGCGTGGGGCACGCCAGGACGACGGCCGGTCAGTTGCCCAGCGCGCGCCGGATCTCGTCCAGGGCCGCCGGGTCGTCCAGGGTCGACAGATCGCCCGGGTCACGTTCCTCGGCCAGTGCCTGCAGCGAGCGCCGCAGCAGCTTGCCCGAGCGCGTCTTGGGCAGCGCGTTGACGATATGGATGTGCGCCGGCCGTGCGACCGCGCCCAGCGTGCCACTCACCCGCTGCATCATCTCGGCCACCACGGCACTGCCGTCGCCTTGAAGGGCCTGCTTGAGGGTGACGAACACCAGCGGTACCTGGCCCTTGAGTTCGTCCTTGACCCCGATCACGGCAGCCTCGGCCACCAGCGGATGCCCGGCGATGCACTCTTCGATCTCACGCGTGCCCAGCCGGTGGCCGGCCACGTTGATGACGTCGTCGGTGCGGCCAAGAATGAAGGTGTAGCCATCCTCGTCCTGGATCGCCCAGTCGAGCGAGCTGTAGAGCAGTTCCTTGAAGTGGCTGAAATAGCTCTGGATGAAGCGCGCATCGTCCTTCCACACGGTGGTCATGCAGCCCGGCGGCAGGGGCGGAATCATCACCAGCACGCCCTTCTGCCCCGGTGCGACGGTGTCACCGGTGTTCTCGTCGATGACCTTCATGCGGTAGCCGAGATTCGGGAAACCAGGCGAACCGAAGCGGACCGGCTTCATGTCCACGCCCGGAAGCAGGGTCAACGCAGGCCAGCCGGTTTCGGTCTGCCAGTAGTTGTCGATGATCGGCTTGCCGAGTGCGTCGTTGATCCAGTGCGCGGTGGGTTCATCGAGCGGTTCACCGGCAAGGAAGACGTACTTCAGCGAGGCCAGATCGTGGCGGCGGATGAAGTCCGCATCGTGCTTCTTGAGCACGCGGATCGCCGTGGGCGAGGAGAACAGCGTGCGCACGCCGTACTGTTCGCACAGCGCCCACCAGATGCCCGGATCGGGACTGGTCGGCAGCCCTTCGTACAGCAGCGAGGTGCAACCGCCGATCAGCGGGCCGTACACGTTGTAGGAGTGCCCGACCGCCCAGCCCACATCCGAGGTGGAGAACATCACCTGGCCGGGCTTGCAATCGAACACGGTCTCCATCGACTGCGCCATCGCCACCGCGTAGCCGCCGACGTCGCGCTGCACGCCCTTGGGCTTGCCCGTGGTGCCGGAGGTATACAGCAGATAGCTCGGCTCGCTGGATTCCAGCCACACCACCGGCACATCCTGGTCGCCCACCTCGGCGCGCAACGTGGCGTAGTCCACGTCGCGGCCGGGCACCTTCGGCTCGGCCGGGTCCAGCCCGCGCGAGACGATCAGCACGTGCGGCGGCGGCGAAGCGGCTTCGGCGCAGGCGGCATCGACCATCGCCTTGTAGGGAATCACTTTGCCACCGCGCTTGCCGGCATCGGCGGCGATCAGCAGCTTGGGTTCGGCGTCGTCGATGCGCAGTGCCAGGTTGTGCGCGGCGAAGCCACCGAACACCACCGAGTGGATGGCACCGATGCGCGCGCAGGCCAGCATCGCGAAGACTGCCTCGGCCATGTTCGGCATGTAGATCACCACGCGATCGCCGCGCTGCACGTCCAGCCGCAGCAGCACGGCGGCGAAGGCATTTACTTCGCGGTGCAGCTCGCGGTAGGTGATCTCGCGGGTGACGCCGGTTTCACTGGAGACCGCGACCAGCGCGAGCTGGTCGGGGCGATCGACCAGATGGCGGTCCACCGCGTTGTAGCAGAGGTTGGTTTCCCCGCCCACGAACCAGCGCCGGAACGGCGGGTTGCTGTAATCGAGGATCTGCTGCGGCGGCGTGTGCCAGTAGATGCGCTGGGCCTCTTCGTCCCAGAACGCCTCGGGTTCATCGACCGAACGTCGATAGACATCTTCGTAACGCATGACAGCCCTCCCAGACAAAGTCATGTGATCGAGCATAGTCCGATGGTGAAGCGCGGGCCGTCCGACCTTGGTCGTAGGGCCGATCGGTGGGTCGGGCGCTGGGCCCCCATACCCTTTCCGGCGAATGTCCCCCGGCGTCGGCCTGCGGCCGCCCCCTCCTCCTTTATTTCGCCTACAAGGGTATGGGGGCCCAGCGCCCGACCCACCGACCGCCGCGGAGGAAAAGACTCAGCACGCGCCTCTACCTGCACCGCCCATGGGCGAAGAACCAAAAAATGTCCGCTGTCAAGCCATTAGTGCAGACATGCAGCGGCGCGAAAGGTCTTATGGAGCAACAGGTTAGGCCAGATTTAGGCCGTTGCACGAGCTTGCCTCTTTGCGAGCTAGGTGCCGCATAGGCGTTTCGCGAAAGTAAACCCAGGGGCGGCACAGCGGGCAAAGTCGCATCGTCATCATAGTCCTGGCTTGTCACAAACCACCTCACAAAGCGAAAGCGCAGCCCGAGGGCTGCGCTTTCATCGTGCGCGTATTGTGGATGCGTCCGCATCGTCAACCTGGCTTAGGGACTGCGGCCTTGCCCACACTTCCCTTCCTGAATCCCCGGTCGCCAACGATGAATGCTTCGAGCATGTACGGGATCAGCGTTGCGGCATCGACCGTCTCGCCATACGCCTGCGCGTGCAGCGCAGCGTAGCGGTCGAGATCTGCTTTCAGGCTGGCCGGGCACGAGAAAGTCAGCTTGATGACTTCATGGCGAGGCAGAGGGCCGAGCCGCAATTTCTTGGTCGTGCTCATCGTGAAATTCCCTTGTTGAAAAAGAGCGGCTGGTAGGGACGCAATACCAGATCACGCGCCACGATGATCCGCACCGGCAAGCCGGGCCGGCTGGTCAGCGTGGGCTGCATGTTGAGGTTTCGGCGGGTCATCTCCTGGCCGACCTGATTGATGCTGTCCTGCGCACTGTCGCGCCCGGCGATGATGACGCGATCACCATCCTGCCGGTTCTCGGGCGCGGCCAGCTCGGCGCCGATGCCCAGCAGCGTCGTCAATGCCGCGCCGGCGAAGACGCGATCCCAATGCCAGTCCACTTCGTCTTCCAGCCCGGCATAGCCGGCCGGGTCGGTGCCAGCTAGGTTGTCGAGCGCCAGCGAAGACGTGTCCGGCAGAATGATTCGGTTCCACACCACCTGTACGCGGCTTTGCCCGTAGCTGACCTGGCTGTTGTATTTGCCCAGGATGCGCGAACCCTGCGGAATCAGCAGGAATCGCCCGGTGGCCGTGTCATAGACCGGCTCCGTCACGGTAGCGATCACGTCGCCCGGTAGATCGGACTTGATGCCCGTCACTAGCGCCCCGGCAACCACCGTCCCGGCCATGACCTGATACGGCGAAGCCGGCAAGGTCAGATTGCCGGAATTACGGGTTTCCTTAGAACCACCTTTCAGGAAAGCCTCTTTCTGATCTTGCCGGTTCTGCACCGCGGTCGGGTCGGCAGTCTGGGCGGCCGTCGAGGCCGGCCCGGCGGCCATCGGGTCGAACGCCGCATTGGCGGCGAAGCCTGGCGCGGCGGCGGCCTGCGACTGCGCCACTGGCGCGGCTTTCTGCGAACCCGAGCGAAAGAACACGGACGAAGCCGCGGCCGATTCGGCTTCCTTGCGCAGCGCGTCGTTCGGGTCATGATCGGGGGCCGCGTAAGCGGCCGTCACCGGTTGCTGCGACTTGACGATGGCCGGGCCGAGATCGCCCGGCAGCGGCGGCCCCAGATCGGGGACGGCGGGCGGCAGCTTCGAGTAGTCCGACGGCAACGCATCCAGCCCATCGGACTTCGACACGCGATCCACGTTGTATAGCTCGGTCTGTTCGCCCGCGCCGCGCCGCTGAGGTTGCAGTGACCACATCAGCGCGCCGAGCACGGCTACCGACAGGCCGCCAGCGAGGATGGCCAACGTGCGCCGGTTCAGGCGTGTGACCGGGCGCGGCTGGGCGCGCAGCGCCACAGCCTCGGGCGCGACCTTGTCTGCCGCCTGCGGCGCTGCAAGGTCGGGGGTGTCGTCCTGGGTCATGGTCAGTTCCTCCGCTCCACGCCATCGGTGCGCTCAATCCGCACCACGTCGCCCTTGTCGCCGCCCAGGCGCAATTCGGCCGCGCCAAACAGCCGATCCACGATGTAGTACGGCGGACGGAAACGGTAGTTCACCAGTTGTCCGTCGCCTTGTGCGCCGATGACGAACAGCGGCGGCAGCTCGCCTTGCGCGATACCTGGCGGGAACTGGATATAGACCTTCTCGCCATCGTCGAAGGCACGCAACGGCTTCCACGGCGGATTGCTGCCAGACACGGCGTAGCGGAAGCGGATCTTCTCCAGCGACAGGCCACCATCGACCGGCGCTGCCGCCTGCGCCGCCTGGTTCTGGCGCTGCAAGGCCAGCATCTTGTCCTTGGGATAGTCCCAGGACACTGACGCCATCCACGCCTTTTCCGTCGAGGTCAGTTCCAGCAAATACGTCCGGCGGCTGGTGGTGATGACGAGATTGGTTTTCAAGCCTGAGCGAATGGGCTTGACCAGCACATTGACGCGCAGCGCGTCGCCGCTGCCGCTGGACGTGTCGCCGACAATCCAGCGCACGGTATCGCCAGCGGCCACCGTCACCAGTTCTTCGCCTGGCTGGAGCGAAACCAGGGTCACGCGCCCCGGTGCGGCATAGACCTGATAGAGCGCGCCATCGGTAAAGGGCCACACCTGAATCGCATTGACGTATCCCTCGCGGGTCGGCGCGATGCGGGCCTCGGCGTTGGCGCGCGAAACGCGTACCTTCTCGTCGACGGGCTCCGGGGCAGCCGGGGCGGCATCGACTTCCGGCAGCGGCTTCAACTGCGCAGGCAGTGCCAACGGCTCGGGGACTGCGATGACTTCTACCGGCTTGGGCGGCTCGGGCATTGGCTGCGCCAGCACCGGCTCATCAAGCGAGATGGTCGGCGGCGGCTTGCCCTGCGAGGCGCAGCCCAGCAATGACGATGTGGTGGCCGCGAGTGTCAGCACGAAAGCGTAAATGCGGAAAGGCAGGTTCATGGCTTGGCTCCTTCAGAAGAATCCAGTTCGCGGCTCCACGCCAAGCCATTGACGTAGATGCCCAGGGGATTGCGGCGTAGGCGTTCTTCGGTGCGCGGGGTTTGCAGGACGATGGACACCACGGCCGTCCACCGTTCCAGCCCGGCAGCGGCTCCATTGACGTAGCGGCGTTCCGTCCAGCGCACGTTGAAAGATGTGTCGCTGGCGCGGACGACGCTGGTGATCTGCACCGTCACCGACTCCTTGCCGATGCGAGCGAACGGGTCATTGGTGCGGGCGTAATCGTTGAGCACGGCCGCGCCCTTGTCGGTCGTGTAGTCGTAGGCATCGAGCCAGTTCTGCCGCACGACGATGGGATCAACGGACAGCGAACGCACCATCGTCACGAAGCGCGCCAGGTGGTGTGCGATCTGTGCATCGGCGGGCCGATAGGGTGTGGCGGCCTCGCCCACGGTTCGCACCTGTCCGGCCTGATCGACCTCGATGACATAGGGCGTCACGATGGACTGCGCCGAGCGCCACACCAAGCCGCCCGCCATAAGCAGCGCGAGCGTGAGGCAACCGAAGGCCATCAGCCGCCAGTTCTTCGCCTGCACGCGGGCTGAGCCGATGCGGTTGTCCCACACCTGCGCGGCGGCTTGATAAGGGGTGGCAGGCTGCGGCGTATCGGCATAGCGCACCTGCGGTCGCTTGAATCGCATGGGTTTCTCCTTAAAGGTCAGGTATCGGAATCGCGCAGGCTCGGGCCTTGCCCGGAGCCGCCGCCGTCGCCACCGCGCAGCGTGTGGGCGGCGGTGGTCGCGGCATGGGTGATTTGCTGGCGGCGGTGCATCCGCTTGGCCCAGGCGGGTTGTTCCTGCTTGGGCGAGTCGGCGGCACCTTCTGCCGCTTCGCCGGCGGCGGCCTGGCTTGCGCCGGCAGCACCAGCGCCTGTGCCGTTCCAGCCGGCGCGGAAGGAACCGGCCACCTTCTGCCCGGCAGCCGAAGCGCCGGACGCGGCGCGGCGGCCCGCCGCCTGCGCGCCTGCCTTGGCGACGTTGCCGAGGCCAGCCGCCGCGCCCTTGGCCCCGCCACCCGCGGCGGCTGAACCTGCTTGAAATGTCGAGCGGGCGCTACTGGCCGCCGTCGTGGCGGCACGCGCACCAGAGCCGGCCAGCTTGGCGGCAGCCGGGGCCATGCGCGCCCCGGCCATGACGGCACCACCCACGCCGGTTGCGGCGGAACCAATGGCAACGCCGGTGCCGACAGCACCGACTGCAGCGCCTGCCATCGCGCCCGCACCGAGCTGCGGTGCACCAGACACTAGGCCCGTGGCAATGCCCGGCCCGAAGATGCCGAGCGCGAGCAACGCGAGAGAAGCCAGCATGATGACGAGCGCGTGGTCGATGGAAGGCTCGTCGGGATGAACCTGGAACTCCGCGAACAGGCCCGAACCGATACCGACGATGACAGCCAGCACTAAGACCTTGATGCCCGACGAAACCACGTTGCCGAGCACTTTTTCGGCCAGGAAACTCGTCTTGTTCCAGAGCGCAAACGGCACCAGTACGAAGCCCGCCAAGGTGGTCAACTTGAACTCGATCAGCGTAATGAATAGCTGTACCGCGAGCACGAAGAAGCAGAGGATCACCACCAGCCAAGCGAGGAACATCACGACGATGGGGTCGAGGTTCACGAACACTTCGGGGAAACCGGCCATATCGCCGATCTGGTCGAGGATCGGCGCAGCCGCGTCGATTCCGGTCTTCGCCAGTTGGCCCGGTTTCAGGAAGTTCTCCATGCTCAACGTCGAGCCGGTGGCTGTCAGGCCCAGGCCGGCGAACGACCGGAAGACGATGCCGGCCAGCCAGTTGAAGTTGTTGATGATGTAGGCGAAGGCACCGACGTAGAGCACCTTGCGCAGCAGCTTGGCGATCACGTCCTCGCCCTGACCAGTCGCATGGCTCATTGCCCAATACAGGCCCGCGATGGTCATGTCGATGACGATGAGCGTGGCCGTCAGGAACGCCACTTCGCCTTGCAACAGCCCGAAACCCGAGTCGATGTAGCGCGAGAAGGTATCGAGGAATCTGTCGATGATGGTCACATCGTTCATGGCGTGTCCTCCGTAGGAGTGAGCGGCGCATCGTCCCCTTGCAGATCGTCGGCAGGCGTATCGAAGCTGGCTGGAATGGGCGGCAGTTCAGCCAGCGAGCCGTATTCGTCCGGCCCGGTGTGGCCGGCGAAGAAGCGCCGCCGGAAGGCGTCCGCGGCGATGCGGCAAGCGTCTTCGCCCACGGCCTGCCGATCGGTCGCGCATTGCGCGCGCAGCGCCTTGAGCCGCACGGGGTCGGCGGCCAAGGTCGCAGCCTGGTCTTCGGTTGGCTGCTGGCCGCACGCGGTGAGCAGCACGACCAGCAGCGAAACCGACAGGACATGAACGCATCGCATGGCCGCCTCCTGTCAGTGGTTGTAGAAGTTGACGGACTGCGGTGTATACGGCGTCCCGGTGCCGAGGAAGCGCCGCCGCACTTCGCGGGCGCGCTCGGTGGCTGCTGCCTGCCGCGCCAGTTCCAGAGAGGCCGCGCGGCCCTGCGTGATCTGGAGCTGCTGCGCCTGGATGGACTGCTTAGCCTGCAAGGCCAGCAGTTGATTGGTCGCCTGCATGGCTTGCAGCGCGCCGGTGGCCGATTGGCTCTGGCTCACGAGGTCGGCCAGCGCGCTTTCGTCTTGGGCGAGGTTCTGCGACACCTGCGCCTGCATCCGCATCGCGGTGTGCAGGCCGTCGAGCGTGTTCTTCCACCGCTCGCGGGCATCGCGCAGCATCTGGTCGCCGCTCACCGTAGCGGCGTACTGCTCCGGGTACAGCCGCGCAAATTCCCGATCCATGTTCTGCACGTCGTAGGCCAGCCCTTGCGCTTCGGCAATCAGGCGTTCGGTCGTGGCGAGCGTCGAGCGCAGCCGGTTGACGATGTTGAAGTCGAGATTCGCCAGGTTGCGCGCCTGGTTCATCAACATCTGTGCTTCGTTCTGAAGCTGGTTGATCTGGTTGTTGATCTGCTCCAGCGTGCGGATGGCAGTCAGCGTGTTCTGCACCAAGTTGACTGGATCAACGAAGGTGAGGGCCGCCGCCGGCTGGGCGAGCATCAGCGAGCCGGCCAGCGCGGCGGCGAGCGAAACAGAAAGCACACGGGTCTTCATGGCAGGTTCTCCTGTCGTGGTTGGGAAAGGAAAGACGCCGCCGCCGGTGAGGACGGCAGCAGGTCGGCGGCCCAATCAAGGCCGCGATGGCGCAGCCAAGCGCCAGCGAAGCCGGGAGCGCCGGCCTGCGTCAGCACGCGGTCGATGTCGCGTTGGTCTTGCGGTGTGGATGCGCCCGCGAAGGCGAGCGCGGCCGGCCCCAGGTCGAGGTCGAACAGGCGATTGCCGAGGCGCGATTGGTAGTAGTAGTCGCGCTTGGGCTGCGCGGTGGCGACGATTTCGATTTGCCGGCTGTTGAGGCCGAAGCCTTCGTAAATCGTGCGAATCTGCGGCTCGGTCGCCTGCGGGTTAGGAAGAAAAATCCGACTAGCGCAGCTCTCGATGATCGCGGGCGCGATAGTCGAGTCTTTAATGTCCGCCAAGCTCTGCGTGGCGAAGATCACCGACACGTTTTTCTTGCGCAGCGTCTTGAGCCATTGCCGGATGCGCGCCGCGAAAGACGGCTCATCGAGGAACAGCCAGGCTTCATCGAGGATCAGCAGCGTGGGAGCACCGTCGAAACGCTCATCGAAGCGGGCAAACAGGTAGCGCAGCACCGCTTGCACGGCGGCGGGGCTGTGCATCAGTTCTTCCATCTCGAAGCCCTGCACGGCAGCCATGCCCAGTCGGTCGAGGTCAGCGTCCAGCAGCTTGCCGTGCGCGCCGCCCAGCACATAGGGCGAAAGCGCCTGCCGCAACGCGTTGGATTGCAGCAGTACGGAGAACCCGGTCAGAGTGCGTTGCTCCACAGGCGCACCGGCCAGGCTTCCAAGTGCCGACCAGATCGTGGCCTTCTCATCAGGGCCGACGGTTACGCCTTCATGCAGCAGGCGGCCTTCCACCCATTCGGCCGCCCAGGTGCGGTAGCCCCCGCCGTCGATGCGGGCGAGCGGCTGGAAGGCGATACCGCCATCAGCGCCGAGGTCGTAGTGTTCGCCGCCCAGGCCGAGAATCGTGGCGCGCATCGAGCGCCCCATGTCGAAGGCGAAGATGCGCGAGCCGAAGTAGCGGCGGAACTGCATCGCCAAGATGGCGAGCAGTACCGACTTGCCCATGCCGGTCGGGCCAGCCACCAGCGTGTGGCCGACGTCACCGATGTGCGTCACCAGCCGGAAAGGCGTCGCGCCATCGGTGCGGGTGACGATCAGCGGCGGCCCGTCAAGGTGGTCGTTTTTCTCTGGCCCGGCCCACACCGCCGACAGCGGCATCATGTGCGCCAGGTTCAACGTGGAAACGATGGGCTGGCGCACATTCGCATAGGCGTTGCCGGGAATGGACGACAACCAGGCATCGACCGCGTTCAAGGTTTCGGGGATGGTCACGAAGCCCCGGCCCTGGATGACGCGCTCCACCATGCGCAACTTTTCGTCGGCAGCAGCCGGGTCGGCGTCAAGCACCGTCACTGTGGCGGTGAGGTAGCCGAAGGCGACCTGATCGCTGCCCAGCTCCTGCAAGGCGGCGTCCGCATCGACGGCCTTGTTATTGGCGTCGGTATCGACCAGCGGCGACTCCTGCTGGAAGATCGTTTCACGCAGCAGCGCGACGACGTTCTTGCGCTTGGCGAACCATTGACGGCGCAGGCGGCCCAGCTCCTTTTCCGCCTCGGCTTTGTCCATGCAGACAAAGCGCGTACTCCAGCGGTAGCCAAAGCCCAGGCGGTTGAGGTCGTCCAGCAGGCCCGGCCAGGTCGAGGTCGGAAAGCCGCGCACCGACACCACGCGCAGGTGCTGGTCGCCCAGCATGGGCGCGAGGCCACCGACCAGGGCGGAATCGGCCAGCAGCGCGTCGATGTGGAACGGCACTTCGGGCACGCCCACGCAATAGCGCCGCGTCGAAAGCGTGGCGTGCAAGTAGGTCAGCGTTTCAGCGTCGTCGAGCCAGGCGATCTCCGGCATGATGCCATCGAGCAGGTCAAAGACGCGATCAGTTTCCGCCGTGAAGGCATCGAGCCGGCTGCGCCAGTCCACGCCGTCACCGGGTGCGTGCTCGTAGAGCAGCTTGGCGGCGCGGGCACGGGATTCCTCCGGCGGCAAGTAAGCCAGCGTCAGGTGATAGCCGCTCTCGAAGTGATGGCCCGATTCCTCGAAGGCGGCGCGGCGCTCCTCCTCCACCAGCCAGGACAGCGGTTCGGGGAAGTCCGAACGCGGGTAGTCGGCAGCAGGGCGGCGCTCGGCTTCGATGAACAGTGCCCAGCCCGAACCCAGCCGGCGCAGCGCGTTGTTCAGCCGCGCCGACGTGGCGATCAACTCGCCTTGCGTGGCGCTGTCCAAGTCCGGCCCGCGAAAACGTGCCGTGCGCTGGAATGAAGCATCCTTGTTCAGCACCACGCCTGGCGCGATCAACCCAGCCCAGGGCAGCCAATCGGCCAGCAACGCGGGCCTCTGACGGTATTCAGCAAGGTTAAGCATGGCATCTCCCTCACACGTCCAGCAGCGGCTTGTGCTTGATGTGCCGGGCGAAGACCTGCATGAATTGCGGATCGACGCGCGCCCCCCAAACCGCCAGCGAATGGCCGACGATCCACAGCACCACGCCAGGAATCCACAATTGCAGGCCCAGCCCGACGGCGGCGGCTAGCGTGCCGTTGGCAATGGCCACGGTGCGCGGAGCACCGCCCAGCAGGATCGGCTCGGTCAGCGAGCGATGCAGCGGCACCTCGAAGCCAGGAAGATCGTTGACCGTGCTCATACGACGGCCCCGCCGGAGAACGAGAAGAACGACAGGAAGAAAGAAGACGCGGCGAACGCGATGGACAAGCCGAACACAATCTGGACCAGCTTGCGGAAACCGCCTGACGTATCGCCGAAGGCGAGCGCGAGGCCCGTGGCGATGATGATGATGACCGCGACGATGCGGGCCACCGGCCCTTGAATTGACTCCAGAATGGATTGCAACGGCCCTTCCCAGGGCATCGACGAACCGGCGGCCTGTGCCGTGCCAGCCAGCAACAGCAGCAGCGCGGCCAGCAGCAGACCTTGCCCCGCCGGGCGGCCCAGGCTGCGCAGCCGCGACAGGCAGGACAGGCGGGGAAGCAGATTTACGGAAAAGCGGAAAGCATGGGCGTGCGTCATGGCAATTCTCCAGAGTGGTCAGGGGTCGACGAAAGCGCAGCGGCATCGGCTGCAAGAAGACCCGGCGGCAGCTCGGGAAACGGCGTTTCCAGCGCGTCCGCCAGGCGATAGCCCGTGCCGTCGAAGCCGAAGACACGGGCAATGCTTCCGACGCGGCGCTTGCGGCCACGTCCGGCGATGTGGATGACGACGTTGACCGCCTCGGCGATCAGCGCCCGCGGCGGGTTCACCGCGACTTCGAGAATCAGTTGTTCCAGGCGCAGCAACGCGCCCAGCGCGGAACCGGCGTGGATGGTGGCGATACCGCCGGGGTGTCCCGTTCCCCACACTTTGATGAGGTCAAGGGCTTCGCCGCCGCGCACTTCGCCGACGATCACACGGTCGGGGCGCAGCCGCATCGTGGCGCGCACCAGCTCGGTCATGGACACTACGCCCGCGCGGGTGCGCAGCGGCACATGATCGCGGGCCGCGCATTGCAGCTCGATGGTGTCTTCGAGCACCAGCACGCGGTCGCCGGTGGCGGCAATTTCGGCCAGCAGCGCGTTCGCCAGCGTGGTCTTGCCGCTGCTGGTCGCGCCCGCGATCAGGATGTTCTGGCGCTCGCGCACGGCGCGGCGCAGAAATTCCGCTTGATCGACGGTCAGAATGCCGTCGCTGACGTAGCGATCCAGGCCGATGATGCTCACCGCCCGCTTGCGCAGCGCGAAAGCCGGGCCAGGCGCGGCCGGCGGCAAGATACCCTCGAAGCGCTCGCCGGTTTCCGGTAGTTCGGCGGTCAGCAGCGGTTGGCCGCGATGCACCTCCGCGCCGACGTGCGCAGCCACTAGGCGAATGATGCGTTCGCCATCGGCTTCGGGCAGTTCAACGCCCAGCGGCGTGCGGCCTGATGACAGCCGATCCACCCATAAGGTGCGGTCGGGGTTGAGCATGATTTCCACCACGTCCGGGTCTTCCAGCGCGGTGGCGATGAGTGGCCCCATTGCCGTGCGCAGCATCTGGATACGGCGATCCAGCGAGGTCGCGGCAGACGAACGGGGTTCAGGCGGGATCTTCGGGGCGGTGCTCATGAGGCACGCTCCGCAGCGCGTTCATGGGCTTCGGCCTGCACTACCGCGTCATCCATCCGCATCGGGTCGGGATGCAGTTCTTCCACCACATCGCGCACCAGGCTTCGGCCACGCAGCAGGTGGCGGCCAAGTTGTTCGATGAACTGCTCGAAGCGCGCCTTGCCTTGGGCGCGGGCTGCGTCTTGGTGCGCCTCGGGAACCGGCGTGCTGACGGTCAGGAAGTAGCGGATGAACAGCGCCAGCGTTTCGATCTGGATGTTCTGGTCGCGCTCCAGGCGCTCGGCCTGCCGCGACAGGCGATCCAGCCGCTTGGCGATCGCGGCCTCGCGCTGATCGCTGGCGTCCGGCGACAGCCAGGACGCCAGCGCCGCGGCGACGATGGACGACTTGGACACGCCTTTTTTGGCGGCCAGTTCGTCGAGGCGCTTGGCGTGCTCGTGCTGAATGAACAGATTGAGGCGGTATTGGCTCATAGGTCGATTCCGTCATTGGGGTCGAGGGAAGCCAGCCGGGCCGTGCGCTGCATGGCCGGGTCGAACTGGCCGGGAAGCGGCAGCGGCAGGTCGTCGTCGTCATCGAGCAGCCCTAGGTCGGTCGCGTGTGCGTCCGTTTCGAGGTCGTAAGCGACGGTTTCGGATAGCTCCGGCTGGCGGCGCGGGCCGCCGTCATCAGGGCCGCCCAGGTCGTCTGCGGATGCCAAGGCCGGCGCGCCGGGTACGGCGGGAATCGCCAACCCGCTCCAGTCGTCTGGCCGTGACGGCGGCGCGTCGGCGTATTGCCCGGCCGCGAGCGCGGGCGGCAGTAGTACGCGACTCTTGAAGTTGGCGTCGGCGTAGTAGCGCAGCTTCTTCGCCTTGATCGGCGCGACGCTGGACACCATCACCACAGCGTCATCGGGCGGGAGCTGCATCACCTCGCCAGGCGTAAGCAACGGACGTGCGGTTTCTTGCCGCGACACCATCAGGTGCCCGAGCCACGGCGCGAGTCGGTGGCCCGCATAGTTGCGCTGCGCGCGCAGTTCGGTCGCCGTGCCGAGCGTTTCGGAAATCCTTTTCGCCGTGCGTTCGTCGTTGGTGGCGAACGTCACGCGAACGTGGCAGTTGTCCAGAATCGAATGGTTCTGGCCGTAGGCTTTGTCGATCTGGTTGAGGGACTGAGCGATGAGGAAGCTGCGGATGCCGTACCCAGCCATGAAGGCAAGCGCCGACTCGAAGAAGTCCAGGCGGCCCAGCGCCGGAAATTCATCGAGCATCAGCAGCAGCTTGTGGTTGCGCTGGATGCCGTCGGAACCGTCGAGCGATTCGGTGAGTCGCCGCCCGATCTGGTTCAGGATGAGCCGGATCAGCGGCTTGGTGCGGCTGATGTCGGACGGCGGCACCACCAGATAGAGCGATACCGGATGCTCGGCGGAAATCAGGTCGGCGATGCGCCAGTCGCAGCGCGAAGTGACTTCGGCCACCGTGGGATCGCGGTAAAGGCCGAGGAACGACATGGCGGTGCTCAAGACACCGGAACGCTCGTTGTCCGACTTGTTGAGCACTTCGCGCGCGGCGGATGCGACAACCGGGTGCGGTGCATCGCCCAGGTGCTTCGTCGTCATCATCCGGTGCAGCGTCAGCTCGAACGGGCAAGCCGGGTCACTGAGGAAGTTGGCGACGCCGCGCAGCGTCTTGTCCTCGCCCGCATAGAGCACATGCAGGATCGCGCCGACCAGCAGCGCGTGCGAAGTCTTCTCCCAATGGTTGCGACGTTCGAGTGCGCCATCGGGATCGACCAGAATGTCGGCCACGTTCTGCACGTCGCGCACTTCATGTGCGCCGCGCCGAACCTCCAGCAGCGGGTTATAGGCGGCCGACTTCGCATCGGTCGGGTTGAATAGCAGGCAATGGCTGAACCGCGAACGCCAGCCGGCAGTAAGCGTCCAGTTCTCGCCTTTGATGTCGTGAACGACGACGGACGCGGGCCAACTCAACAGGGTGGGAACAACTAGGCCGACGCCCTTGCCCGAGCGCGTGGGCGCAAAGGTCAGGACGTGTTCCGGGCCTTCGTGCCGCAGATACTGGCCGCGATGCAGGCCTAGGAAAACGCCGGCCGGCTGCGCCAGCCCGGCTTTCCGAACGTCATCCGCATGGGCCCAGCGTGCCGAACCGTAAGTGGTGACCAGACGCGACTGCCGCGAGCGCCACACTGACATGGCGATGGCAACCACCACGGCTACCAGACCGCTGCCGCCTGCAATTGCGCCACCTATGTCGAAGACGTGCGGCGCGTAGGCATCGAAGAAGAACCACCACTCGAACAGTCGCCAGGGGTGATAGACCGGCGTTCCAAAGAAGTCGAACCACGACGAGCCAAGGCGTAGTTGGTAGCCCAGAGCGGCGGCTGTCCATTGCGTTGCACTCCACACACCGGCGATCACGATGCCGAATACGGCGGCGATCTGCCCGAACAGCACACCCTGAGCTTGCATTGACTGGCCTCCGATTTCCCCTACGCTGTTTCCTCGTCGAAACGCGGCACAAGGACGTGCCGCATAGCGTGAGGATCAGTGCCGGGTCAGTGCCGGTCAAAGACCGTTATCGGAAGCAAGGTGATGAAATCAGCAAGGTTGCAGGCTGTGCAGAACCCAGTAAAAACGCCGCAGGCGCGGGCGCGCTGCGGCGTGTTGACAAAGAAGAACAGGATTTTTGGGCGAAGGACTGCCGATCAGAAATTCGGTGGTGTCTCCGATGGTGTGTAGGGCGTCTTTCCGTCGCCGTAGAACCGCTTGCGGGTAGCCTCGGCAACGCGGTTGCAAAGCACATCGCCCAGCGTCGCGCGATCAGTCTTGCACTGCTGGCGCAGTTTCTTCAAGCGTGCCGGATCGGCGGCCAGTTCTTCTACGGTCGGCACGTTGGCCTGCTTGGGCGTCTCCGACGGGCCGCAGGCCGTGAGTGCCGCAACCAGCAGCAAGGGGATCATTCGCTTCATGGCTCTGTGTCCTCCGGGGGTTCGGGTTCAGGTGGCGGCCTGGGCCGTGCGCGTTCGGGCAAATCGATGGCCTGCACCCGTTCGATGAACCGGGCCAGCACTTCCGAACACTCGCCTTCTCGATGCAACACATAGGTCGTTAGCACGGGGGAGCGGCCCGCCAAGGGCCGTGCTACCACACCCGGCTCGCGGCTAGCCGCGATGTGGGTTGCACCAGTCAGCCCCAGCGCAAAACCTGCGGATACGAGAGCCATCATCAAATCGCAGGAAGCCACGCGCTCGGCAATCAGCGGCTCCAAGTCCGCGCGGCGCAGTACCCGTTCGACCTGGCGCGCATGCCCTTCGCACGCGAGCGGATCGCACAGCACCAGCGGGTAACGCAGCATTTCTTCGAGGGGGATGCGCTTGTGCTTGAGCAGGGGATGGCGCGCAGGCACGGCCACCATTAGCTGATCACTCCACACCGCTTCGGCCACGATGCCTTCGCCCACCTCATCGGACTGGGCGAATCCCACGTCGTACAGGTCGTCATGCAGCCCCTTGAGTTGCTGCGACAATGGCACTTCAAACAGCCGAATCTCAACTTCGGGTTCTTCCTGCCTACATAGCGCCAACAAGGTTGGCAGGCGCGACGGGGTAATGCCATCGGACAGTGCAATGCGCAACTGGCCGTGGAAGCCATTTGCCGCCGCCTTCACACTCTCGCGAGCCTGCTGCAAGGCTGTGAAAATGCGCGGAACATGTGCCATAAGCAGCTTGCCCGCCCGCGTCAGCCGCGTACTGCGGCTGGTGCGTACGAACAACTGTTCGCCCAGGTCTTCTTCCAACTCCTTGATGGTGCGCGACAGCGGCGACTGCTCTATGTGCAAGCGCTCGGCGGCACGGGCGAAGTGCAGTTCTTCAGCCACAGCAAGAAAGCAGCGCAAGTGACGAAGTTCCATAGCCCTGTCCTTCCATGATCCTTGTTGATGTAGGGGACGAGATGCATACCTGCTGTAGTACCAGTCAAATTGAACTCAGATGCATGGCATATAATTATACATATGTTCATATGTAAATCAATGTTATGTGAATGGCGCTTGACCTTCCAACCGTGACAAGGATCAAACTTAGAGCATCCCAACCGGAAAGGAGTTTTCCATGCAATTCCATCTCGAAGACATGACCTGCGGCGGCTGCGCCCGCACCGTAACCAAGACGATCCAGTTGATCGACCCCAATGCCACGATCATCACGGACCCGCCGAGCCGTCGCGTCGAGGTGCAGACTTCGGCTTCCCAAGAGCAGATCGCCGCGGCCCTCAGCGAAGCTGGCTTCCCACCGCGTGCGCAGTAAAACCTCCTCGCGGTCGATCCGCACGTAGGTCGACCGCGATGCGGACACACGCGCCGTGCCGTATCTGGCGCGGCGCTCAGTGCTTCTCAAGGTAGGGAACCTTCTTTCTCATCTCAATGGCCCTCGCCGCCACCACCAGGTTCTCGGTCAGGGGCACGAAGCCCAGCGGCGTGTGCTGTTCTCGCCCACGCAGGCTCACTTGAGTTCCCAGCGATCAACATAGACCCCCTTGAAGCAAGGGTGTGTAGGCACTTGGATCGCGGATCGGTCGTCAGGCTGCATCGACCTCAATCCTTCGCTTACCAGCAACCCCGCCTGCAGCGGTACGCCAAGCCCTAGTGGTTCTCCTTGGCGTGGTTGATCGTGTACTTCGGGATCTCGACGGTCAGGTCCTCGTTCGCAACGATGGCCTGGCAGCTCAGGCGTGACTGCGCCTCTAGTCCCCACGCCCGATCGAGCAAGTCGTCCTCGCACTCCTCGACCTCGTTGAGCGACTCGAAGCCCTTGCGCACGATGCAGTGGCAGGTCGTGCATGCACAACTCATGTCGCAGGCATGCTCGATCTCGATGCCGTTGTCCAGCAGCGCTTCGCAGATCGAGGTGCCGGCTGGCACGTTCAGCACGGCGCCCTCAGGCGCCAGTTCAGGGTGAGGTAAGACGGTGATTTGGGCACGTATCTTCTGGCCGATCAATGAGAACGCGGCTTTTTCGGCGTTGCGTTGGCACGCTCGCGGCGCGGCACGGCGCCGGTGCGCGCTTCGGGCTCGTCGCCGCCGGCATCGGGCTGCTCCAGCGTGTGCAGGATTGGGCATTCGGGCCGTTCGTCGCCCGCGCAGCACCGGATCAGAGCCTTGAGCGTCCCGGCCATCTCCAGCATGCTTTCGATGCGCCGGTCCAACTCGGCGATGTGCTGCTGGGCCAGGCGCTTGACGTCAGCGCTCTGGCGCGCCTTGTCGTTCCACAGCCCCAGCAGGTCCGTGATCTCGGCCACCGAAAAGCCGAGGTCTCGCGCGCGCCGGATGAAATGCAGGCGGTGGACGTCGTCCTGGGTATAGGCGCGGTAGCCTGCATCGGTGCGGTCGGCCGGGGGAATCAGGCCGATCTGTTCGTAGTAGCGGATCATCTTGGCCGAGACCTTCGAAGCCTTGGATGCTTCACCGATGTTCATGGTGTTCCTCCTTTCTTAATGAGCGGTATCCGCCGCCAGTGGCGGCTGGAAGCGGCGCAGGCGGAGCGCGTTGCCGAGCACGAACACGCTCGACACCGCCATCGCGCCGGCCGCGAAGATCGGTGACAACAGCAGTCCATAAGCGGGATACAGGACGCCCGCGGCCACCGGGATCAGCGCCGTGTTGTAGCCGAAGGCCCAGAACAGGTTCTGGCGAATGTTGCCGATGGTGGCCTTGGACAGCGCGATGGCGTTGGGCACGCCCTGCAGGTTGCCGGACATGAGCACCACGTCGGCCGATTCCACCGCCACGTCGGTGCCTGTGCCGATCGCCAGGCCCACATCTGCCTCGGCCAGCGCCGGGGCGTCGTTGATGCCGTCGCCTACGTAGGTGATCTGGCCGTGGCTGGCCTTGAGTCGGCGCACGGCTTCGACCTTGCCCGCGGGCAGCACTTCGGCCACCACCTCGTCGATGCCAAGCTGCCTGGCGATGGCTTGTGCTGTGCGCGCGTTGTCGCCAGTGATCATGGCGACCTTCAAGCCGAGTTGATGCAAGGCAGCGATGGCCGTGGGCGTGCTGGACTTGATCGGGTCGGCCACTGCGATGATGGCAGCCAGCCGGCCCTCGATGGCAGCGTACAGCGGCGACTTGCCTTCGTTGCCCAGCCGCTCGGCGGTGCCCGCGAACGCACCGACGTCCAGTCCCAGCTCACGCATGAAGCGATCGGCACCGACTTCGACGCGCGCGCCGTTCACGGTGGCGCGCACGCCCATGCCCGTGACCGAATCGAAATCCGTCATGGTCGGCAACGCGATGCCCCCTTCCACGGCCGACTCGACGATGGCGCGCGCGATAGGATGCTCCGAGCGCGATTCCACGGCAGCGACTTTCGCCAGCACCTGGCTGCGATCAAAGCCCTCGGCGATCTCCAGGTCGGTCAGGACCGGGCGGCCTTCGGTCAGCGTGCCGGTCTTGTCCACGGCCACCACCTTGGCGTCCTTGAGCAGTTGCAGCGCTTCGCCCTTGCGGAACAGCACGCCCATCTCGGCACCCCGGCCCGTGCCGACCATGATGGAGGTCGGCGTCGCCAAGCCCATGGCGCACGGGCAGGCAATGATCAGCACCGCCACGGCATTGACCAGCGCGAAGGACAGCGCCGGCGACGGGCCGAACACCAGCCAGACCAGGAAGGTCAGCACGGCGGCCAGCATGACGGCAGGCACGAACCACAGCGTCACCTTGTCCACCACGGCCTGGATCGGCAGCTTGGAGCCTTGTGCCTGCTCGACCATGCGAATGATCTGCGCCAGCATGGTTTGCCCGCCCACCGCAGTCGCGCGCAGCGTCAGCGCACCCTTCTGGTTGACGGTGCCGCCGACCACGGTACTGCCTTGCGTCTTCTCGACAGGGATCGGTTCGCCGGTGATCATCGACTCGTCCACGAAGCTGCGGCCCTCGGTCACTTCGCCATCGACCGGCACCCGCTCGCCGGGGCGCACTTCCACAATGTCGCCCAGGGCCACATCGTTGATGGGGATGTCCACGATGCTGCCGTCGCGCAGCACGTGCGCCTCCCTGGCCTGCAGGCCGACCAGGCGCTTGATGGCCTCGGACGTTCGGCCCTTGGCCCGCGCCTCAAGAAAGCGGCCCAGCAGGATCAGCGCCACGATCACGGCGGCCGCCTCGTAATAGACGTTCACCGTGCCAGCCGGCAGCAGCCCGGGCGCGAAGGTGGCGACCATCGAATAGCCGAAGGCCGCAGCCGTGCCGACCGCCACCAGCGAGTTCATGTCGGGACCCAGGCGGAACAGGGCCGGGAAGCCCTTCTCGTAGAAACGCCACCCGGGAATGGCGAGCACAAGCAGGGTCAACACGAACTGCAAATACCAGCTCTGCTGGATGCCGATCGTGGCTGCGACCCACTCGTGCATGCCAGGAATCATGTGCGAACCCATTTCAAGCACGAACACCGGCAGCGCCAGCACGGCGGCCAAGGTCAGGTCGCGCTTGAGTTTGGCGCGCTCGGCGTCCTTCTTCTCGACAGCTTCCTCATCGGCGTGGGCGCCGGTATCGACCGGACTGGCTTCGTAGCCGACTTTCTCGATGGCCGCGATCAGGTCCTGTGCGGCGGCGACACCGCGCACGGTCGCGCGCTCGGTTGCCAGGTTGACCGTGGCTTCAGTGACACCTGGAACGGCTTTGAGCGCCTTCTCGACACGGCCCACGCAGGACGCGCAGGTCATACCCTCGACAGCCAGTTCGACCGTGCCAGCAGGCACGTCGTAGCCGACCTTCTCGACCGCCTGGATCAACGCCATGCGATCGACAGGCGTCGACAGGCGGATGTTCGCCCGCTCGGTGGCCAGATTAACGGATACGCTGTCCACGCCCGGCACCTTGGCCAGGGCGGCCTCGACTCGGCCGACGCAGCTCGCGCAAGTCATGCCCTCGATGGGCAGGCTGATCGCTGCTGCGGCGGCACGAGCATCACTCGTTATCGGCGTGCTCATGTTTGTTTCCCAGAGTTGATATTAGACACGGGGGAGCTTAGGGATTACCATCGTGGGAAGGTCAAGCGATTTTTTCGGGTAGTGTCAGGTTTCAGATATGGTCCGGTGCGCGGGGAAACGATGGGCCTTGGCTGCCAGGTTCGCCCTGGTCCCGGGCTACGCGCGCTTTCAAGCGGTCGCGGCCTCGTTGATCCTGAAGGGCGAGAACAGCCGTTCGAGAGTAGGAATTTTTGAGAGATGACTCCACGCAAACCAGCCAGTGCTCCGCAGAAGGGCCCAAACGTCGATCTGGCCTCCCTGTCACAGAACGACGTGACGATCCTGGCCGAGACCTTCCGCCTCCTGGGCGACCCGTCCCGGCTGAGAATCATGCTGTGCTGTATGAAGGGGTCTACTTCGGTTGGTGACATCGCAGAAACTCTCGACCTCTCGCAATCACTGGTGAGTCACCACCTGCGGCTGCTGCGTGGAGCGAGGTTGGTCAAGGGCGTGCGCCAGGCCAAGCAGATCTTCTATGAGGTGGCCGACCAGCACGTGAACCAGGTGCTGCTGGACATGGCCATCCACATCGCCGAAGACCATAGCGACGAGTAGCCGGCGGAGCCCGCACCGATGACGATGACATCGAAGTTATTGTCCATGTGCAATCTCCTGAGGTGGTTCAGACGCGAAGTCTGCCAACGCTGATATCGCTGGAGAATCGGGCCGGCGACACATGGCCGCCTGTCCCAAAACGGTTGCCCGCCTTTACGGAAGGACGAATCGTATGCTGTTGACTTTGCCCCCACGCTCGACTTGAACTACGGCTTTCGCACCCTTTGCCGCGAAAGCGCCATTGTTTTCCAGGCGGCTGCCGTCGGCAGCAGGTGACAGTTGCACCTCCTGCTTCTGCGCGCCCGCGAGCAACACGAGCTTGGCCTTGGCATCGCTGACATTGACCTCCTTGCCATGGTCGCGCAAATAAAGTTGGGCGAGCGCGGGTTGAACAACAAGTTCGTAGTCCACGTCATTGGCTTCGACGACGACACCAGCGTGGCGAGGCGTGTGATCGTGTTCATGGTCGTGATCATCGGCGGCAAAAGCGGTCGCAGACGCCATGGTCAGGGCAATGCCGGCCAGCACTGAGCGTTTGAAGAGTTGCATGGATAAGCCTCCTGGGGTGGTGGAAAGTATCGGAAAGGGAGTGGCGGTCGAGTGCGGCCGCATCAAAAGGCCTCTTCGCTGCGTTCGTCGACCAAGCGCTCGGCCGGCTTGCGACCGAACAGCCAGAACATAGTCGGGGTGAGGAACGTATCGAGCAGCGTCGAGCTCACGAGACCCGAGAAGATCACTACGGCGACTGGGTGCAGAATCTCGGTCCCAGGACGCTCGGCCTCGAACAGCAACGGTGCCAGCGCGAAGGCGGTTACCAGCGCAGTCATCAGCACCGGGCTGAGACGTTCCAGCGAACCGCGCACAATCATTCGTTGGTCGAACGACTCGCCTTCCAGGCGCATGAGGTTGAGGTAATGGCTGACCTTCAAGATGCCATTGCGTACTGAGATGCCGGCCAGTGTGATGAAGCCCACCAGCGCAGCGATCGACAGTGGTTGTCCAGACAGCCACAAACCCACCACCGCTCCGACAAGTGCCAGGGGAATGTTGACCATGATCAGCCCCGAGAGCACCACCGACTGATAGCGCGTGTACAACACGACAAACATCAGGACCAGGGAAACGATGGAGAGCATGCCGACCAGACGCGAGGCCTCCTCCTGGGCCTGGAATTGCCCACCCATGGTGATGAAGTAGCCTTCGGGCAGACGCATTTCCGCCACCACGGCGCGAATGTCGGCAACGACGTCGGAGAGCGGCCGGCCTTGGGCGTTTGCCGAAAGCACGATGCGCCGGCGTCCATCGTCGCGGCTGACCTGGTTGGGGCCGTCGCTTTCCTCGATGACGGCCACCTGCGACAGCGGAATGCGGCCCATGGGCGTGTCGATCAGCAGTCGCTGCAAGCCGTCAACCGAGCGCGCGTTCTCCGGCAGGCGGATCACTAGCGCAAACCTGCGGTTTCCCTCGACGACCTCGGTCACCCGCTCTCCTTCCACCAGACCTTGCAGGGTGGACAGGATCTGCGGCGCGGCAATGCCGTACCGGGCGGCGGCGGCGTAGTCCACCCGCACCTTGATTTGCGGTGCCAGTACCTGCTTCTCGACCTCCAGGTCGGCCACGCCCGCAATGCCAGCCAGCTTCGTGCGTAACTGTTCGGCCTGACCCCGTAGCGTGTCCAGGTCTTCACCGAAGATCTTGATGGCAATCTGGGACCGAACACCCGACAACATATGGTCGATCCGGTGCGAGATCGGCTGTCCGATACCGACCGAGCCGGGCAGGTTCGCCAAACGGGAGCGGATGTCGGCCGTGATCTCATCCATGGAGCGGGTGAGTTCCGAGGCCGGCAGCAGCCCCACATCTAGTTCGCTGACGTGGACACCTTCGGCATGCTCATCCAGTTCGGCACGCCCGCTTCGCCGTCCCACGTGCTGCACTTCAGGGACCTGGGCCACCAGGAGCTCTGCCTGTCGAGCCAGCGTGGAAGACTCGGCGAGCGTTACGCCGGGGTTGAGGCGCAGGCCCACGAGCAGCGTGCCCTCGTTGAAGGGAGGCAGGAAGGTGGTCGGGAAGAACGGCACTGCTGCGATTGCCAGAACCACAGCCACGCCCGCAATGCTCATTGCGGCACGTGGGCGGCGAAGCACTTGCCACAGCCCGGCTTGATAGCGTGACTTAAGCCAGGCCAGGACACGGGTGTCGCCATGATCGAGCGACTTCATCTTTGGCAGGAGGTAGTAGGACAGCACTGGCGTCACCGTCACAGAGACCAGCAACGAGGCCAGTGTGGAGACGATGAAGGCGATACCCAGCGGCACGAAGAGACGACCCTCCATGCCAGGCAAGGCAAACATCGGCATGAACACCAACACGATGATGACCGTCGCGTACAGGATGGCCGACCGGACCTCCATAGAGGCCTGGGCGACGATTTCCAGCGGGTTCAAGCGCTTGCTGGGGTCGCGGGCGCGATCCTCCTTGAGTCGGCGCATGATGTTCTCGACATCCACCACGGCGTCATCGACCAGCCCGCCAATGGCGATTGCCAGACCGCCAAGCGTCATCGTGTTGATCGACATGCCGAAGTAGTGAAACACCAGTCCGGTGACGAAGATGGAGGCCGGGATCGCAGTCAGCGCGATCACGAGCGGGCGAAGTGTGCCCAAAAAGAAGAACAGGATTACCGCGACGAAGGCGGCCGCACCGATGAGCTTGCCTTGCAGGGTGTGGATGGACGCTTCGATGAAGTTGGCCTGTCGGAACGTCACTTGCGGCTCAGACATGCCCGCAGGCAGCGCCCCCTTCATATCCGCCAGCGCGGACTCGATGGCCTGGGTCAGCGCGATCGTGTCTGCCGTCGGTTGCTTCTGTACGCCCAAAATGACGGCCGGCATGCCCTCAAAACCGGCATCGCCGCGCTTGATTGCGGCAGCGAAGCGCACGTCTGCGACCTGATGCAGCAAGATCGGCTGTCCGCCACGGACCGTGAGCGGCAGATTGCGCAGATCATCGAGTCGGGATGTGCGCCCCAGGTTTCGGATCAGATACTCGCGGCCATTGAGTTCCAGAAAGCCGCCGGACGTGTTGGCCGAAAAGTTCTTCAGAGCGGCGTCCAGGTTGTCGGCCGTCACGCCTAGTTCGCCCATGCGAGAGGTGTTGGGCTGGACCTGGAATTGCCGGACCTCGCCGCCGATCGGGATCACCTGCGCAACGCCTGGGATGGCCATGAGCCGCGGACGCAGTACCCAGTCGGCGTACTCACGGGTGTCCATCGCCGAAAGCGGCGGCTTACCGGACGTTTCCTTGCCGGGCTTGGCGCCGATGGGGATCGCGATCTGCATGATCTCGCCCATGACCGAGCTGATCGGCCCCATGGTGGGCGTCACGCCCGGCGCAATGCCTTCTTCCAGGGAGGAAAGCCGCTCGGAGACCATCTGGCGCGCGCGGAAGATGTCGGTACTCCAGTCGAAAGTGACGTAGATGAACGACAGGCCCGCGCTGGAGACCGAACGCACGCTCTCCACGTTGGGCAAGCCGTTCATGGCTGTTTCCAACGGGAAGCTGATCAGTTGCTCCACTTCTTCGGCCGCCATGCCTCCGGCCTCCGTCATGAGCGTGACGGTCGGCTTGTTGAGATCAGGGAAGACGTCAACGGGGGTGCGTGACAGCGTGAACGCACCGTAGGCCATCAGCACTAGTGCACCGATGATCACCAGCAGCCGGTTGCGCAAGCTGTTTTCGAGTATCCACTTGAACATGAGTGGTGCCCCTTATCGAACCTGATTGATGAGCGCGGCACCTTCAATCACCACGCGGTCGCCTGGCTCAATGCCAGAGGTCACCGCAATGGAGTCGCCATCGAGCGGGGCCGTGATCACGACGCGCGGCTCGAAGCGTTCCGCTTGATGCTTGACCCACACGATGTTCTGATTGGCGGCATTCTTCATGAGCGAGGCCACGGGAACCCGATAGCCTTGAACTGTGGAAGACTCCTGGGCATAGACGGCCACCGGTTGGCCGACGACCAGGCGCGACTGGTTGCCGCCCGCGCTCTTGAGGAGCAGTGGCAAGGCTTGTTCGCGAAGACTGCTGGCCGCGCCAACCACCTCCAAGGCCACGTTGCGGCCATTGACCGCGATGTGGGCGCCCGCCAGGTTCTGTGCCAGGCCGGGGTCATAGGTCAACGCTTCGACATACAACTGGGTGGGATCGACGACCTCGAACACCAGCTCACGCGCATCTACCACCTGACCAGCTACGGCCGGGCTCGCGGCAATGACACCACTGACGGGGGCTTTCAGCACATCGCGCCCGGACAGGCCACCAGATAGTGCGCGGGCGCGTGCCGCCAAGCTGGCGACTTCGCTTTCCGCAACCTCAATTTCCTTGCGAGGGACCGTGTCCGCCAGTTCCTGCACGCGGGCCAGGCGCTTGCGGGCCAGCACCTGGGCGGCTTGCAGTTCAGCGATCTGGGCCTGTTGTCCGGACCGTTCGAGAACGCCGTTGGCGGGTTCGACATAAGCGAGCACGTCGCCTCTTTTGACCGCTTGTCCGATCTTGGGTAACCCCTGCGGGCCTGGCACCAGCCGGCCCATCAGCATCGACTGCACGCGTCCGCCCGCATTTGGGTCCATGACCACCTTGCCCGCCAACTCATGCGTGCGAGCCAGGGGTTCGGGCTGTACTGGGCGTGTGCGCACGCCGATCTGGCGCTGCGCAGGTTTGGGCAGAAAAACACTGCCATCGGGTTGTCGCTGAGGACCGTTGGCCGAAGGGGCCGGAGCGGCATCGCCGTGATCATGTCCCTCGTGTGCCTGGACATTGCCAGCGAGACTGAGCGAGAAGGCCGCGGCCAGGCTCAGGGCTGCAAACTGCTTGATCGCTCTCATGCTGCACTCCGTTCGGAAGCCGAGCGGCGGCGCAGCCCCCACAGGAGCAACCCTGCCCCGACAAGGGCGCCACCGCCCCACGCATAGGGCGCAGAAAGGACCTTGGATGCACCATCTTGCGCATGGTCATCGACGTGAATGTCTAGCGCTCCCGCCAGCAGGTCGACTTGGTCACCGGCTGTGACCGTGGCCATGATCGGTGTCTCGCCATCAGGCAGTGCTTCGGCGAGTTCAACCTCGAATTCACCTTCGCCGTGGGGCTGTACCTTCACGGTCTTGCCGCCGATTTCCAGATCCAGCTCTCCCTGGGCAACCGGACGGTTGTCCGGCGCATGATCCAGGTACAGCGCCAGGCGCTGACCGTGCAGGACGCCGACCAGCTCAAAATCGTCAGAGGCTGCGACAAAGCGCGGAAGCGCCTCGCCGGCCGGCGCCGCAGGCGCGTCGTCATGTCCTTCGTGTGCCCACGACGCCGTGGCGGCGCAGGCCAGCGCGACGCTGATCGCCGCGGCGCGCCAGTTTTTTCGTATGTTCATGGCAGTTTCCGTGCTCATAAGATGAAGCGCGCTTTCAGCGCACGTTAGGGGATTGCTGAATAGCAGGCGTCTGTTCAGGCAGGACCCCCTGCGCCTGCAAGAACAGCGACACGGCAGAGGCGAGTTCGACCCGGGCCAGCAAGGCTTGGCGTTCCGCGTCCGTGGCTTCCTGCTCGATACGCAGCCGGGTAGGCATGTCGGTTTCGCCCAATGCAAAGGACTTTTGGTAGAAACCTCGCGTCTGCTGTGCCAGCCGCTGCCGTTCGGCCGCCGCCTCCAACTGCGTTTGGGCCGCACGAGCGCGGGCCTGAGCGGTGCGTATGTCAGCCAGCAGGCGTGACCTCTGAACCACGAGTTCGGAGTCTGCTTCCAGCGCCACCGCGTTCGCACTGGCCCACTGTTCGGTATGTCGGCTGCCCGAACCGAAGGGAATGCGCACGCCGACCGTGATGGTCTGGCCATAGTGTTCTCCCCGAGCCCCGCGATCGCGCGTGGTAGAGAGTGTCAACTCGGGGTTGTCCCGCTTCTGAACCGCTACGCGTTCGGCCTGCCGGCGTGCCGCCTGCGCCTTGCTTTGCAACTCCTGCAGCAGTGGATGTTCTTCGGGAACGGTTTGAACGGCAGACGAAGCTCCGATCGCACTTCCAAGCAGGGACAGTTCTTCGACGGCCAGGACCGGTGGAACGGCGAGCGAATCACTGCCGATCATTGCCAGCAGCGCTTGCCGCTCGGACTCTTCCTGTGCCTGCGCCTGTGCGAGTACGGTGCGTGCCAGCGCCACGGCTCCATCCGCCTGGTTGCGGTCAGCTTGCGCCAGATCGCCGGCGCGTACCCGACGCGCAACGTCTGCCGCAAGCTTGGTCGCATTACCCTGTTGGTCTCGCGCAGCCGTGAGTTCGGCGACCGCACGCTGCCAGCTCCACCACGCCTGCCTCACCTGGCCTGCGGTGCGCAGCTTCGCGGCCTGGATTCGGCCGGTCAACGCTAAGCTCTCGGCATCGGCCCAGCGCGCTGCCGATGATCGCTCGCCCGGAAGCCACAACGGAATCGCAACGCCCACTTCATACTCGCGGGCACCATCGCGGTCAGTGAATCGGTCGGTCTTGCCCGACAGTTCCAATGCCATCGGCCCTGACGTTAGGCTGTCGGCAGTCGCACGCCGGGCCTGTGCTGCCTGCCGCCAAGAAGATTCGGCAGTTGCTTCGGGCTGACGTTCCCACGCTGATTGCCACAACTGCACCATCGAAGTGGGTTCGACGGCTGGCTGCACGGGCCGGTCATTCACGGGCTGAGCGGACGCAGCCGCCGCCCACAGCGCGCATAAGCCTACAAACAAACTTCTTCGTTTCCGAATACTGAACATCTAAATCTCCACCGACGGCAGAAAGCCGGTTGGTCTATCAATTTCTTGAGGTGCGAGCTTCTGCGGGCGCATTGATCAAGAGTGAACGATAGAACAATTGTACATGTGTTCACATGAAGAAAGAAGACATTGTGATTTTGGAAGTTTTTCAACAATCGTCAGCGGAGGGCATAGCCCTAAAAAGCTCGTATGGCCCGAGGCCAGACGTGGCGTGGTTGCAACGATTGAAGCGTGGAAAATACTTCACATGAACACGTATTCATGCGTTATACTTGTTCCCGAAACTTATCCAACGCCTTTCGTCAGCGAGGTCCCATGTCCCAACCGAACTCGTCGCACGACCATGGTCATGACCATGACCATTCCCACACGCCGACCGTAACCGGCGCCAACGAGCGCAAGGTCCTGATTTCCTTCATCCTGATCTTCACCTTCATGGTGGTGGAGGCCGTGGGCGGCGTGCTGTCCGGCTCTCTTGCGCTGCTTGCCGATGCAGGCCACATGCTTACCGATGCGGTTGCGCTGGCCCTGGCCTATGCGGCGTTCCGATTCGGACGCCGGGCAGCCGACAGCAAACGCACGTTTGGCTATCTGCGTTTCGAGGTGATTGCCGGGTTCGTAAATGCTGTGACTTTGTTCGCGATCGTCGGCTGGATCGGATACGAGGCATGGGAACGCTTCTTCGATCCCCCGCAGATCCTCGCAGGCCCGATGATGATCGTGGCGATCGCCGGCCTGCTGGTGAACGTGTTGGTCTTGTGGATCATGACGCGGGGCGACACCGACCACGTCAACATAAAGGGTGCTGTCCTGCACGTCATGGGTGATCTGCTGGGATCGGTGGGTGCCATCGTCGCTGCAGTTGTCGTCATGCTCACGGGGTGGACGCCTATCGACCCCATCCTGTCCGTTCTCGTGGCGGCGCTCATCCTGCGCAGTGCCTGGAAGCTCCTTGCCAAGTCAATTCATATTCTGCTGGAAGGGGCGCCTGAGAACGCTTCGCCAGAACAGGTCGAGCACGGCCTCATGAACTCGGTGCCGGGGCTGGCAGCGGTGAGCCATGTACATGTCTGGCAACTGACCTCAGGCCGCACCCTGGCGACTTTGCACATTCGGCCAAAGGCGGATGAGCAAGCGAAGGCGGTGGCCAAGTTGGTCGAGAAAGAACTCAAGGAGCGTTTCAGTGTCGAGCACGCCACAGTCGCCATTGACTGGAACACTGATGCGGACGAGGCCGCTTGCAGCCTTCAAGCCGTGGCCCAAGGCGCTGTAGATCACGAGCACGATCACGGCCATGAAGACCATGAGCACGGCGACTCAGCCAATGGGCATCGTCAGTGATGCGCATTTTCCAGTGCGCGTTTAACAGGAGTATCCGAAGCCATGAGCGATGAAACCCACGCAATTCCATCGAGCAGCGAGGCAACGACGATGCCCCATCACCATGCCGAGACCGAGACCGAGACATTGGAGATTTCTCAGGCCGAAGTGTCCGTGCTGGCGGAGACATTTCGCCTGCTAGGAGATCAATCGCGACTGAAGATATTGCTGCAGTGCATGCGGGGATCGGTTCCCGTGGGTGAGATTGCCGAGACGCTGGACCTTTCTCAGTCGCTGGTCAGCCATCACCTGAGGCTGTTGAGAGGCGCGCGCCTAGTTCGCGGCGAGCGTCATGCCAAGCACATCTTCTACAGCATCGCGGATCTGCACGTCAGTCAGGTACTGAGGGACATGGCAGAGCATATCTCCGAAGACAGAACCGATGACTAGCGCTGCGCAAACGCGCTCGGTTTCGCTGGCTGTGCGACCTTAGTCATCAAAAAATTGACCTCAGGCAAAAGTGGGGGCGAACACCAAAACGACGGTGTTCGCCCTTGGTTTTTTCGGTCTTCTACTTTTGAACGAGGCTGGTGCCGCGCCAGCGGAGGCTTAAGGCACGATTGACCGGCGCCCCCGCTTACTTCTTGTGCGCCTCCTGTTCCATTTGTGCAGCAAGGGTGCGCAACGGCTCATTACCGCATCTTTTATATTTATACATGAACACATCTTCATATGTATGATATGATTCGTTTAAGCAGTCTCGCTATGGAGCTGCTCCATCGTGTCAATGTTCATAGCGTTAAGGAGAACGGATATGTCCCAGAAACTTCGTGTTGCAGCTATGCTTGCCGCCGCCCTGTGTGTCGGTGCTGCCCATGCTCAACCGTTGCAGGCCGCCCTAACCGGCGCCGAAGTCCAGTCGGATATGCAAGCATGGAAGCTGGCGGGCATGGACAAGTTCCAGCAAGGCAACTCCAGCCCCGATACCTTCAGCCCCGAGTACCAAGCTGCTTACCAGCGCTACCTGCAACTGGTGCAAGGTGACAAGTACCAGGCACCGGCTGCAGGTAAAACCCGCGCAGAAGTCCAAGCCGACCTGGAAATGTGGAAGCGCGCGGGTCTTGCCCTCTATGCCGCCCGCACGACGGCTGTGTTTTCCCCGGCTTACAACGCTGCCTACCAGCGCTACCTGAAGGCCAAACTCGGCGCCGACTACCAAGCGCCTGCTGCCCTGACTCGCCAAGCTGTCCAGGCGGACCTGCAGAAGTGGCAGGCTGCCGGCCTGGATCAGTTCTGGCGCGGTGACGCGACACCGGACACGTCGTCGCCGACCTATCGCGCCGCGCTGGCGCGTTACGAGCAAATGTAACGATGCATTCCGTGTGGCCGGACGTGCGGGTTGGAAGGCCCTAAAGACCGCCAAGTGATCGGGATATTTTTTTACCGAACATATAAACATCTTTTCATGTGTGTTATTGTTTATATGAATTCTGGCGGGTTGAGGGCACCAAGTTGTACGTCGGCCACGCGAGTTAAAACCAGGAGATCGTTATGTCTTTGGAAACAGCGGAACGCACGGGTCAGCCCGGTGAACGGCTGGGCTTTCGTGTAGAGGGCATGGACTGCGCCAGTTGCGTCGGCAAGATCGAAACAGCGCTGGCGCGCCTCAGTGGTGTATCCGACGTGAGCGTCAATTTCACGAGCGAAACTCTCTCGTTGACCCGTGATGCGACCGGCGGGACGACGGCAAACGTGATTGCGAAGAAGATCCGCTCGCTCGGCTTCGGCGTCGAGCAGCTTCCCGCGTCCGCGATGCCCCAGTCGGCACCGCGCGCGAACGACAATCACGTCCCCCATGGTCATAGCGCATGCTCCGGCCACCATGACCATGGGGCTCATAGCCATGCGGCCCAAGATCACAATGGCAAGCACGAGCCATCGCAAGAAGGCTGCTGCGGCGGTCATCAGGACGGAGGGCATGCTCACCGAGGTCTCGATGACCGACACGCAAAGCAAAACGGCGTCTCCCACCCGCATGAGCATATGACAGGAGCTGGTTGTGCGGGCCATGACCATGCGCACGGGGATCATCACGATCACGATCACGGCTGCGATTCAGAGCACAAACACAGCCATACCCATGGTGCATGTGGAACCCATCAACATGGGGCCCCCGCCACGCGGCGCGCAGATCCCGAGTCGCCACCCAACGTCTCGATGCGCGTCGAGGGCATGGACTGCGCCAGTTGCGTCGGCAAGATCGAAACAGCGCTGGCCCGCATGCCAGGAGTTTCAGACGCTCGCATTAACTTCACCGCTGAGACGCTGGAGCTAACGCTGGCGACAGGAGCGAGCACCCAAGTCGGCGACATCGAGAAAACAATCAAGAGCCTCGGCTTCGGCGTGTCAGATATGCGACGCACCGATGGTGCGAGTGCATCGCCGATCGCTCCAGCCTCTCCTGCGCGCAATCAGCGCTGGTGGCAGACCCGAAAAGGCAAGCATGTCATCGGACTGGGCGCGTTGATGGGTTCAGCCTATGCGATCGCGCAACTGGTTCCGGGCTATGCCGAGTGGATCTTTGCCGCTGCTGTGATCGCGGGTGTCGTCCCGTTTGCCCGTAAGGCTTTCGCATTGGCGCAGTCGGGGTCGCATTTTTCCATCGAAACATTGATGTCGGTCGCGGCGATTGGCGCGCTCGTTATCGGCGAAGCCGAAGAAGCTGCAGCCGTTGTCTTCCTCTTCGCCGTCGGCGAACTGCTGGAGAGCGTGGCCGCTGGCCGTGCGCGCGCCGGTATCAAAGCACTGGCATCGTTGGTGCCGAAGACTGCCGTTCTGCTCGATCCCAACGGGGGACAACGCACCGTGCCTGCGTCCTCGCTGAAAATCAATGATCGCGTCCTGGTTCGCCCCGGCGACCGCGTTCCTGCGGACGGCGAAATTCTGCATGGCGAGTCGAGCCTTGATGAGTCACCCATTACGGGCGAGTCCGTACCTCGCCAGAAGGCGATCGGCAACGAGGTTTTCGCCGGTTCGATCAACGTCGACGGCGCACTGGAAGTGCGGGTTGAGAAGACCGCATCGGACAACACCATCTCGCGCATCATTCAATTGGTCGAACAGGCCCAGTCCTCGAAGGCTCCCACGGCCCGGTTCATCGAGAAGTTCAGCCGCTACTACACCCCGGCGGTGATGGCAATTGCCGCGCTGATCGTGGTCGTACCGCCGCTGACCATGGGGGGGGAATGGGCGACTTGGCTGTACCGTGGCCTTGCCCTTCTCTTAATTGCTTGTCCATGCGCATTGGTGCTGTCCACACCCGCGGCCATCGCTTCAGGTCTGGCGGTAGCAACACGCCGTGGTTTGCTGATCAAGGGCGGAAACGCCTTGGAGACCATCGGTCGCGTCCGAACCATTGGATTCGATAAAACTGGCACGCTGACGGAAGGCAAGCCGTGCGTGACCGAAGTCGTAGCCTACGAGCAATTCAAGAAGAATGAAATTCTGGCGATGGCTGCGGCAGTCGAATCCGGCTCCAACCACCCCTTGGCCAAGGCGATCGTCGCACATGCTGATAGCACCAACACGATCGTTCCGAAGGCTACCGACGCTTCTGCTATAGCCGGCAAAGCTGTTCGGGCTGTGGTGGAAGGCAAAGCGCTGGCCGTGGGCTCGCCAACGCATGCTTCGCAGGTTGCCACTCTCACCGCCGAGCATCGCCGCAGCATCGAAACACTTGAAGATGAAGGCAAAACGGTGGTCGTACTCTTTGAGGAAAAGATGGGGGCAGTCATGGGATTGCTTGCAATGCGCGACGAGCCTCGCCGAGATGCCCGCGAGGGCGTCGCCAGGCTCAAGGCCATGGGAGTGCAGTCGATCATGCTGACCGGAGACAACCGGCGCACGGCTCAGGCGATCGCCGACAGCCTGGGAATCGACTGGAAGGCTGAACTCTTGCCGCAGGACAAGCTGGACTTGATCAACAAGATGAAGCGCGATGACAAGGTTGGCATGGTTGGCGATGGAATCAATGACGCGCCGGCTTTAGCTACAGCTGACGTCGGTATTGCCATGGGTGGCGGCACTGATGTGGCACTGGAAACCGCTGATGCTGCGCTTCTGAAGAGTCGGGTCAGCGATGTGGCTCACTTGGTTGAGCTTTCGCGCGCGACCATGGCCAACATCCACCAGAACGTGGTGTTCGCGCTTGGACTCAAGGGTCTGTTCCTGGTCACCACTGTTCTGGGCATGACCGGCCTCTGGGTTGCCGTTCTTGCCGATACCGGGGCGACGGCATTGGTAACGCTCAACGCGTTGCGCTTGCTGCGGTTCCGCGGTGTCGAGAAGCCAGATGACGGGCAGGGAAAAGACCATCGTTCCAGCCAGTCACTGCGCACGTCTCACTAAGCGTGCTTTCTCAGTTTGCTCGCCCCTTGCCTACATAGATAGAAGGGAAAGTTCGCCTGAAGGGCCCGGCCCGGTCTTCCAGGCGATCGTCGGCAAGAGCGGCCTAAAAGCGCAGATCGGACACCAGGGCTGATTCGCTTTGCCGTTCGACGAAGCTCAAAGGCAACGAGCCAAGTGTCAATGTAGGTTTGTCAGATTTTATGGGGCCGCCGCTTCCAGAACGGATACGGCTAGTTCGAATGGAGGGATGCGTGAAAATTGGAGAACTAGCAAAGACGACTTCAACGACCACTGAAACCATCCGATTTTACGAGCGTCAAGGATTACTAAAGGCGCCTGGGCGAGGAAAAAACAACTACCGCCACTACGATCCTGAACATGTGACCTATTTGAATTGGATTCGTATGTGTCGCGCCCTGGAAATGTCAATCGACGATATTCGCGAAATTCTATGTCTGGTCAGTGAGCCAAATAGGGCTGGCGATGCTGCGAATGCACGCATTTGCAAGCACCTTTTCGACCTCGATGTTCGTGTGGCTCATTTAATGGAACTCAAAACATCACTGTTGGATTTGCGAAGGTCGCTGATGCAGCCTAGCCTTCAGGAACATACTGCGACGTCCTTGGTCACTGGCGGTAGGTTTAGCAAGGCGATCCAATGAACGTCCCACGTACTAAAGCAGAGCTGCTTCGGTCGCTCATGACGCTTCATCGCAAGTTCTCTGTTGATGTGGCCACAGTTTCACGCGACGAATACCAAAAAATCGTATGCCTATCCGACAGCCCGCACTCTATCGACATCAGTGTTCTGGCCATTCACACGGACCTCGTTGCTTGGAATGTCGCATCCTTAAGGGCGGTGGCCCCTACTGCAAGTAGCCTGAATCCTATTCATCTGAGAATGCATGAGATGACACGGAAAGTGCGGACGTCTGCCTTGCTGCTTCGTGCGGAATGGATTGACCTGGACTTCGAAAACCTCAAGCAGCGACTAAAGAGCGCTGAAAGCGATGTTATTTCCTTTGTGAATGATCAGGCTCCTCACGATTTATACAACGATTCGATTCCTCTAGCACAGAATCCGAGACGTCTCATTCAGTTCTGCACACCGGCCTCTTATGAGGAAGCGAGAGCTCAATTGCGTCATTGGAAAGCAGTAGTTTCACGCAATTCCTAGCTCCTGTGGAAGCAGAAACTGCGAGGCCATCGGTGATCACATGTGGCTGGGCGCGAGGCGCTTCATTGCAGGTATTGAAATAGACGACATTGGAATCGAGCACTTTTGGCATGAGCCCGTAGCCGTGCAGCGCCCAGGTGACGAAGCGAAACAAGGAGCTTGACCTTCCAACAATAGGAAGCCCTACAGTGACTCCATCAGCCTCATCCAAGGAGTTTCTTCATGAAGGTCAACAAGTTCAGCCTCTTGTTCATCGTCGGAGCGGTGGTGGTCGCCGCGGGCCTAATGGCCGTCCAAAAGAACGTGGACCCGCCGGGTGAAGCGGCGCAGGCCATTGCCAGAGGAGGTCACCAGGAACACGCAATGCCGTCGAGCGCGTCGTCCACAGACAGTCCCTCCACGACCGCGTATCGCGCCGTGAATGACCAGATGCACGCCGGGATGGGGGCGCAGTTCACTGGCAACCCCGACGTAGACTTCATGCGCGGCATGATTCCGCACCACCAAGGCGCGATCAACATGGCCAAGGTAGCGCTGCAGTACGGCAAGGACCAGGAGGTCCGCAAGCTGGCCCAGGAGGTCATCACCGCGCAGGAAGGCGAGATCGCCATGATGAACAAGTGGCTGGGGGAAAATGGCCAACCTGTGGCGGCCGGTAGCTCAGGCGATGCCTCGACGGCCGTCTATCGTGCCGGGAACGATCGCATGCATGCAGACATGATGATCAACTTCAGCGGCGATGCAGACGTCGATTTTATGCGCGGCATGATCCCGCACCACCAGGGCGCGATCGACATGGCCAAGGTGGCGCTGCAGTACGGCAAGGACCAGGATGTTCGAAAGTTGGCCCAGGAAGTCATTTCCGCGCAGGAAAGCGAGATTGCCATGATGAGAAATTGGCTGACTGCTCGGGGCAAATAAAGGCGCAACCATGCCCCAGGCCAGCACGCCGCACATCCTCATCTACAGCACTCCGACATGCCCAGACTGCCGGGCGCTGAAGGAGTGGCTGTCCCAGCAGGGCATTGCGTTTGCAGAGCGCGACCTGACCAACCCTAAGATTTCCGCAGAGGTCAAGTCTCGAACCGGTACGCGCGTGGCCCCGATCACGATCATCGACGACGAGGTCTTCTATGGCACTTTCGCGAGCCAGAAGCCCAGGTTGATAGAGGCGATAGGACTTTCGACAAGTCAATGAACGGCCTCAAGAAATGCTCGGCTCGCGTTGCCGGCCAATTTCCCAAGATACGCTGCCGCCGCGCACCGTCGCGGCGATCTGATGCCCCAGGCGTTGTTCGATCACCGGCCGCCACGGCACGAGGCTGAATCCCATGCCGTTGTCCAGCATTGCGTAGCGCCCGCTGGCGAGCATGACCGAGCGCCGATAAATGCCGGCCACGCGATGCCCGTCCGTCACCGGGCGGTGCTCCAGCCCGGTATCGGCGGCAATGCCCTTGGCGGCCTGCGCCAGCTCTCGATTACGCAGCGTGCCCAGCAGGTTGCGGGCGAGGATGACGCGCTGCCCGCGCCGCTGCGCCAGCCCCTGTTCTTCGAGGAAGTCGGCGCGCTGCTGCATGGCCTGCTTCGCATCGCCACCAAAGCCCAGGTCGCCCAGCCCGCGGCCGCCGCCGATCAACTGCTGGTCAAGCCAGGTCGCGCCGATGACGCGGGCCTGCCGCTCGATGGGCAGGTGCGACTTCAGTTCCACGGCCACGCCACCCAGGCGCTGCGCGTCGTACTGGCGGCCACGCTCGGCCAGGTCGTCCGGCACCTTCCATAGCCCTTCGGCCATGCGCTCCACGATGCCCGCCCGGCGCAGGGCTTCCAGCCGCCGAACGTGGGCGGCGACAACCTCCTGCGGGTCGCGACCGGGCTTGGCCCGGCCCTGTTCAATGGCCAAGTGATGATCGGCGCGGTACAGGCCATCGCTCGCCAGCGCAGCGACGTTCTTGTCGGCCGCGCGCACGTCGGCCGAACCCTTCACCTCCACTACCGCGCCGGTGGGATAGTTCGCCAGCTCGTCGCGGGCGTTCAATGCGACGTAGTGGGCCTTGCCATCTGCGCCGTCGATGACCAGATAGCCGCGGTCGTGCAGCTCGTCGGCCAGCCCCTTTGCAGCCACTCGGCCGATGACGGTACGGCCGTCGTCGCCCGGCTCGAACACCGCCAGCTCGCGCGGCTGGCCGCTCATGGCGTGCTGCATGGTGCGGATGATGTCGCCACGCTCGCCCAGGGCGCGCAAGGTCTTCTCGGCATCCGCATGGATGGCCCAGGTGCCGGGCTGCATTTCGTCGGCCAGGCCCAGGCGCTGCAAGCGCTGCAGGCGGCCGATCAGCAGTAGGCGCTGGCGTTGCAGCCGGGGTTCGTTGAAGCGTTCGACCTGCACCCGGCCATCCTCGCCGGCCTCGCGTTGCAGTGTGCGGTCGAGGCTCGTCCATCGCTCTTGCTGCACCTCGCGCCCCAAGGTCTGCTGGATCTCCAGTTCGGTGCGCGGCCCCAGCCATTCGGTCGCCAGTTCGGCAGCACGATGGCGAAAGCCGTGGGCGATGTAGTCGCCCGCGATGATGAGGTCTTTGCCGGTGTCGTCGCGCCCGCGCACGATCAGGTGGGTATGCGGGTTGTCGGTGTTCCAGTGATCGACCGCCACCCAATCCAGCCGCGTGCCCAGGTCGGCTTCCATGCGGTTCACCAGATGCCGGGTGTAGGTGCGCAGGTCGTCCAGTTCTGCCCCGTCCTCGGGCGAAACGATGAAGCGGAAATGATGGCGGTCATCGGCGCAGCGTTCCTTGAAGGCATCCAGGTCGGCTTCGTCAGCCTGTGGCCCGTAGGCCCGGCCCTGTTCGCCATCGCGGCCCGCGCCGTCTCGCTCGATGTAGCGCAGGTGCTTGGCGAGCGATCGCGGGCTGGCCCGCTGGTGATTGACCAGCAGCGTCTTGATGGTCACGCGCCGAGACATGGGCGTCAGCTCCGCGCCCGCGAAGCGCGCCGCCGTATGGCCGCGCCCCAGGCGCGAACCGGGGCGCTGGCCGGTGCCAACAGCCCCAGGACGGCGCACCGCCGACTTACCGCTGCTAGCCTTGCCGGCCTGCTTGAGCACCTTGGAAACGAAGCTCTGCCCCTGGCCCTTGCCCCGGTTCTTCGGGGCGCTGGGGCGCACCCGGAAATCGTCGTCGCGGCGGTCGGTCATCGCCGTTCTCCCTGCAAGCTCTGGCGTGTCCTGTCGTGCGAAGCACGCGGACATGCCTGCATTGGCGCGACCCTCGCGCCGAACGCGGCACGGCAGCGAAGCCGCTCCGTGCTGCGTTCCCCCCATGTGCAGACAGGCTTTCGAAGCGGCCCGGTGCCGCGTCCTTTTGTCTTGCCTTCCGCCTTTGCCCCTCGCTGGCGCTCCGGGCAGCGGCGGCCCGGCGGCGCTGCTACACGAGCAGCCAGCGCCCCGGCGAACGCGGCGATGGCCGCAGGCCGGGCGCGTTCGAGGCAAGACGTCTGCACGTTGGACGGCTGCGCCGGATGCAGCGCGACGTGCAGTGCGAATGCACCCGCACGGCAGGCGCGACGACACAGCAGCGGCCAGCGGAATGACACGCCCGATGGCACGAGAAGATGCACGGCAACGTGCAGCGAGTCGGCGGCCATCATGGGCTTGTCTCCAGCCACACTGGATGCGCGACGCCGATCACGGCAGATGCGCTGACCGGGCCGAAGTAGCGGCTGTCGAACGATGCCGGATTGGTCACGCTCAACAGGAACAGTTCGCCCGGTTCGAGACGGCGGCAAAGCTGCAAGGATGGCAGCGCCCGGCCCAGCCGGTCGGCTGGCAGCACGGCGGCCGAAGGCACGCCGTCGATGCGTACCTGACCGGCGACGATGCAGACGTGTTGCGGCGCGACCGCGCCCACACGCTTGAGCAGCGGCACGCGGGTCGGCAGGTAGCCGCGCTGCGCAGCGAGCGCGGCGGCCGTAGCCGGAAGCGGCACCAGCACGATGCTGTCCACGGACAACCGACGTGGCAGCGAGGCGGTGCGCGGGTCGATGCGATACCAGCCGACCGCCACGCTGTCGGACGGGTTGTAGGTCAGACGCGGCAGCGGCGACACGAAAGCCGCCCAGGCCAGCGCAGCGAAGCCGATGGCGGCCAGTGTCGCCACGACGATGCGAGCGCGCAGGCGCGAGCGAGGACGCGGCGCAACGGCGGGCGCGTTGGCCGTGGTGATCGGGGCCGTCATGGCAGCACCTTCCCGGCCAGCCAGGCGGTATGCCGCTCGGCGGTGTATTCGGGCAGCGCAAGGCGAGCCGCAAGACGGTTGCCCAGCGTGCGCCAGTACGCGGGCGACACGTCGATGGCGGCGATGCCCAGCGCCTCAATGGCGTCGATGCGTTCCAGCACGGCGCGCACGTTGGCATCGCCTTCGGTGTGCAGCAGCAGGCGCGCGCCCGGCTGCACACCGGGAATGCGCTGCGCTGCGTCCAGCGGTGTGCAAGCCTGCATCACCATGAGCTGCCAGCGGATCGTGCCGTAATCGTTGGCCTGCCAGCGGATGCGGCAGAGCATCGCGCCCGGCAGGAACACCGCGCAGCGCCGCCAGTCGTCCAGGCGCAGCGTGCGCGCAGGTTCGCCGAAGCGCAGGTAGAGCTTGAAGCGGTGTTCGAGGTAGGCCAGCGAAACGCGCGTCAACGGCACGTTGCCGGCCTGTCCGGCGAGTGCCGAAAGCGCAGGCAACGGCGCAGCCGGTGCCGCGTTCGCGGCAGGCAAAGCGGATGCGGTCATGGTGTGTTCTCCCTGCGGTGCTCGGGAAACTCCCGCTCCAGCAGGCCGCGCAACAAGTCGGCCACGGTCATGCCTTGCGTGAAGGCCGACACCTTGATGCGCGCCCGCATGGCGGGCGTAATGTCGAGGGTCAGGCGCGCGGTGTAGAGGTCGCCTTTGCCCAGCGCATCGGCGTCGCCCTGGCGAATCCACGCCTCGGCGTGCGGATTCGCGGGCGGACGTGCGCCGATGCCGACGCGCTTGCCCGTGCGTTTGCGGTTGGGTGGCTGCTGCGCTGTCATGTCGGCCACCGCAGCAGTTCGTCCACCAGGGCGGTGATTTCGCGGGCAGCGGCACTGTCGGGCGCTGTCTCGCGTGCGAGCCGGCCAGCGGCCACGCTGTCGGCGAAGACGATGCGCTGATGCACCTCCGAACGCAGCGCGGGCAGCGGCTGTTCGGCCAGCGATTGCCGCGCCTCGCGGCCGATGATGGTGGTGCTGACGCGCCGGTTGATGACGAAGGCCGCACGCAGCGCAGGCCGGAACACCTGCGCCTCGCGGATCAGCGAAACCATTTCCGAGCTGGCCCACAGGTCGTAGGGGCTGGGCTGCACCGGGATCAGCACGCGCTCGGCCGCCAGCAGCGCGGAGCGCGCCAGGGCGGCGATGCGCGGCGGGCCGTCGATGATGACGTGATCGGCTCGCCTGGCGAGTTCTGGTGCTTCCTGATGCAGCGTTTCGCGGGCAAGGCCCACGGCGCTGAACAGCCGTGGCAAGCCCTGCTGGCTGCGGCGCTGCGTCCAGTCCAGCGATGAACCCTGCGGGTCGGCATCGAGCAGGACGACATGCTGGCCGCGCAGCGCCAGTTCGCCCGCAATGTGCGTGGCGAGCGTGGTCTTGCCGACGCCGCCTTTCTGGTTGAGCAGAGCGAGGATCACGGCGCGGCCCTCCCTGCTGGAAAGCCGGTCTTTCGCTTCTGCGTTTGGTGCCGTTGGGCGGTTGTCCACCGAAACGGCGCGCTTCTACTAAAAGTTATGTATTTACTGTTAGGGAAGTTAAGGGACGCGAAAACCCAACGCTGGCGCGGCTTTTCGGCCGATTTTGTTGCCTGATAGCACGAGGATTTGTTGCCTGATAGCACGAGCCTCCTGTTGCCTGATAGCACGAGTGAATTAACAGGTTTTCCCGCAGTTATCCCCGTGCCGTGGGCGGCACGGGCCGGAAGGTCAGCAGTTCGGTTTTCTCGCCGGGCATGCGCTCGATGCTCAGGACGTAGCCGGGCAACGACTGCCGTGCTACCAGGACGCGCAGGTCGGCGGCGAAGTCGTAGAAGCGCGCCACGCTGCCCGACTTGCGGTACAGGTGCTGGAAATCGAATTGCCAGCCATGCTCCTGCCGGCCGCCATGCTTGCGCACCAGCCGGTACAGCCAGCGCTCGATGCCGCCCGTGAGCCGGAAGTACGTCGGGTCGATGGTCAGCACCAGGGCGGCATCCACCACGCCCGCATAGAACCAGTCCGGCAGGATCAGCTCGATGCCCAGCGGCGTGCCGCTGGCATCGGCCAGCTCCTTCCACTCGTTGATCCACGAGAAGCGATGCAGGCGCCGGCCTGTTGTCTCTCGGATGGACGTGGCCACCGTGGTCGATTGCAGGCGATCCAGGGCCGCCTTGAGGCGCTGGTAGTCGCGCAGCGACGTACCGCGCCCGATGAAGCGCAGGATCTCGTAAGGTCGCACCTGCATCAGCCGCGAGGTCGGGATGCCCGCGTCGCGGGCTTCCACGATCTGGCTGGCGGCCCAGATCAGGATGTCGGCATCCCAGATCGTGGCGATGCCGTGTTCCTGCGTGCCTTCCACGCGGATGGTGATGCCGCCGGCGCGGAAGTCGATCGGCGCCGTGCGCCGCGACTTCGCCAGCGAGAAGAACGGAAAGGCCATCAAGTCCTGGCTGTCGCGCGGTGCCATGCCGTCGCCCGGCAGCGCGCGGAACAGGTCGAGCTGTTCCCGCTGCTGTGCTGGTCGCTGCCAATGCGGCAGCGATGGACTGGACATGGCGAGGGCCACCGGCGAGCCGTCGATCAGCGGCGATCACGGTAGTCACCCGCATGGCGCTCGGCGTACTCGGGGTCGGACGTGGCATCGAATCTGCGCGCATCGGCCCAGGCATCGAGGTCGGCCACGGCATACATGACGCGGCGGCCGAACTTGCGGAACTTGGGGCCTCCGCCGATCACGCGCTGTTTTTCCAGCGTACGCGGCGACAGGCGCAGGTAGTCGGCGGCTTCGTCGTTGGTGAGATAGCGTTGGGGCTGCGCGGGCGCAGCGACAGCAGCGGCGGCAGGCCGCAAGGGAGCGGGTCGCATGGGAAGTACCTCCATCAAGCCCGGCCACACCACGCGGCCGGATAGAGGCACTTTCAAGAAAGCGGGGCTTCTTGCTAAGGGACGAATTGCAGGGACTGCAAAACGTCCCCCTTACTGCGATGCAACTGGCGGAAGCTGCGCCAGGCTGCGATAGCCGCCGCGCATCAGCGCCTCGCCACGGCGCACCAGCCGCCGCACGCGGGCACGCAAGGCGCTGTCCTTGTGCCAGTCGGCGGCGACGGCATCGGCACCGAACAGCCCTTCGGCCACTTCGCGCAAGGACGCGCCCGCCAGGGTCGCGTCGAGCGCCTGCAAGGTGTGCAGCTCCAGCACCGCGGCCGACGTAGGCCGGGGACGGGCCGCCGCCATAGGCGCGGCAACCGTGGCGGCGGCCAGGGCGTCCAGCTCGGCCGCGAGCGTGCGATAGCGCGCGCAGGGCGTGGCGCAGGCGCGGGTGGCGTAGAGGTAGGCCATGCCGTCTTCCAGGCCAGGCCCGAGCGCGAGCCGCAGGCAGCAGCCGGGCCAGTACGACACTAGCACCAGGCGCTTGCCGTCGTGGATCAGTTGCTTGCGGCCAGGCACGCGCCAGAACTCGAAGGCATGGGCTTCGGGCGGTGGGTCGGCATCCGGGTAAAGCTGCACAACGGCATCGTGATCGGGAAACCAGGCCGGATGCGCGTCGCGCGCATCCAAGGCTGGATCTTCCAGCAGGCGCAGACCCCATGCCTGCGCTGCGTCCGGTCGGCGGCGACGGCGCAGCCAGTCGCGGCGGTAGCCGGGATTCCTGCGCAGGTATTCCCAGGCCAGCGCAGGGCCGTCGAGGTGCAGAACGTAGAGATAGGCCGCTGTCGGATACCAATGTTCGGCGCTGCGATCAGTCATGGCGGAACCTCCCTGTGCTTGGGATGCGCCGCCACGGATTCCGCTGCACGGGAGCTATCGAATCGCCATCAGGTCGTCATCAAGAAAGGTTAAGCTGTAACTGTCGGTGTCAAGACCGTTTGGCTCCTGCGCGTTGCGGAAATCGTCTGAATGCGACGGCTGCGCCACCCGGAAATGGTGCGCGGCATCGGATACCGTGCCGCAGGCCGCGCCAAAGATCATGACTGTTTGCAACAGGCTGGCACCGCTTCGGTGCATCAATGCCGATTGAGACCGTACAGATCTTGGCTAAGACTGAAATAGTCACAATGCGCCCCGGTTGGCCGGACTGCGCTGGCTTTCATCAGTCCGTGATCGCGCCGTTCTCCTGCGCCAGCCGGACGTACTCCGACAGCGGGCGCAGCGCCTGGAAATAACGATCCCATCGCACCGGCAGCTTGCGCGGCCCGACGATGCCCGCCAGGTCGGACAGCTTGACCGTCCCGAGCGCAGGCATCCCGATACCGAGGTCGATCAGGCCATAGGCCGTGTCGCCATCCGCAGGATCGAGCGATACCAGCAGCCAGGTCACATGCGCGTCCGGGGTGAACAGGCGCACCACGGGCAGCGGGTCGAGCCGCTGCCCAGTGGCGAGCGCCGCGCCGTGGGCCAGCAGCCGGGCGCGTTCATCAGCGGTGACAAGCGGCAGGGTCATGGGCAGTCTCTCCACGAAACCGACGATGCGCGGATGCGCTCTGGTGCCGAAGAGCAGAAGCGCCGAAGCGGAATTGTCGGAAGCCGGAAAGACACGGATGCGATTCCCCGGTTCTGTCGGAATCCGCAGATGCGGATTTCCGTAAAAGCACGAAAGCGGGTCTTTTAGCCATGAATGAACACTATAGATTGTAGCCCTATAGGGCTCAATAGGCTGTCATCTTGGTTTTTGTGGGGAAACCAAGTTAGTGACAGCGAAACACTCATTGGCAACGGCAATACGGACAGTCAGGAAGGCGCGAGGCTTGAGCCAAGAAGCGTTCTCCGACGTGTCCAGCCGCACCTACATGAGTACGCTGGAGCGCGACTTGAAAAGCCCGACTCTGCATAAGCTGACCGAGCTGTGCGAGGTCATGGAAGTGCATCCGCTGACGCTGTTGACGCTGGCCTACGCCGGCGACGACACGCACAAGGCCGACGAGCTGCTGGCGCAGGTGCGACAGGAGTTCGAGGCCGTGCTGAAAGAGCGCGGCGCGCCCTAGCGCGTCTGAATGCCCGCAAGCGGAGCGCGCAGCGCCGCCAGGCGCGAAGGCGTGAGGGATTGAAGCCGAATGGACATGACGCCATTGGCGGCATGGGGCGCAGCCCGAAAGCCCGGCGGCGCAATGCGCCGACACGCCATGCTGTTCCTACTGCCACGGGCTTCGAGCCATTCGACCATCACCAATGCAATGCTGGCCTTGGACATGCGGGACATGGGGCAACTGCCGAAACCCTGTGCGTGCGGTGCTGCGATCAGCAGCACCGCGCCTCGCCGCAATGGGCGGGGCGCGGTGGGCGGCCGTCAGGCCGCCTTGGGCTTGCTGCGCGACCAGATCAGCTCGTGCGTGCCGTTCTCGCCTTCGATCAGGCGGGCATAGACCGTTGCCGGGAACGAAGGATCGTCGATGGCCACCGACAGGTAATCCCGCCCGGCCTCGCTGGTTTTCTTCCACGCCGCGCCGAAGTCGTGGCCGGCCGCTTGCAGGCGGAAGTCCGGGGCGCTTTCGTTCTCGCCTTTGTCGTTGGGAACGAGCTTGACCTTGACGTTGAGGGTCAGGGTGCGGAGCTGGCCGGTGAAGCCGTCTTTCTCTGCGGTGAAGGTGCCGATGTTAGCCATGATGATTTCTCCTTTCGGGTTGAACAAGGTCGCGCCAGTGCGTCCTTGTTGTGATCCGTCCGGCGGGGGATGGGCTAGCCGCACCGCGTAGCGGTCGCAACAACGTGGAGAACCTGGAAGCGAAAAGAGTTTGTCCCGCGAGGAATGCGCGCAGCGCAGGGGAAATTGTTTTCGCTGGAAGGTTGCGACCATGAAGCCCAGCCACCGCCAGGATTCACAACAACACAAGGACGTACTGGCCGCCCGCTCCCGAATGGAGACATGGCCGACTCGGCATCCCCGCGCGACGGTATCACCGGCCTGCGCCCTGACACGGGCAAGGACAATGCCCAGCGACAAGATGAAAGCATCCCTGTCGCTGCTTGCGGCCCTTTGCGTGAGGCGTGGCGTGGAAGCTCCATTGCAAGGCCGGGCGGCCATCCTGTCGATTGGGGGTGAACAGTCCTTCATGACGTACAGGCGACAAACCGCCAGCGTCGTGGACGGCGCGCATTCCTGCAACCTGCCGCAGCAAGCGCCAGCGTGTTCGTCAGCGCCCCGTCTATCGCGGAGGGGGCTGGCCGGGCCGATCCGGCGTAGCCGGTTCGGCTGCATCAAGGGGCGCCAAGCATCGCGCGGCGGGGATAGCCCGCAGGGTTTTCCCCTGGAGGCAAGCACAGCGCGCAGCTCCGCAGGCGCGAAGGCGTGAGGGATTGAAGCCGAATGGCCGTGACGACAAAGGCGGCACGGGGCGCAGCCCGAAAGCCCGGCGGCGCAGTGCGCCGACACGCAAAGAACGAAGACTTGTCAGGCGATGGCGTTGGCCTTCTTCCACTTGCGCACCCGCACCCGCGCATTGGCATAGGGTGATGACGTATTGAACTGGATCATCCGACCTTGGGTGTACTTTTCATACCAGGGCACACCATACAGCGAGGCATCGTTTTCCTGTTCGACCAGTGCCACGATGCGGGCATGCACATCAGCGAACAGCCGCAGCAAATCAGCATAGGCCACACCAGCATGGTCGGCATAAAACTTCTGCGCCAGCTTGCCCAGCTCGTTCCACTTGTAGCCGGTTTCAGGGAAATCGACTGGTAGCCCTTTTGCTTTGCCATCGCACCATTTCAGCACCAACAGATTCCATCCGATCAAATAAGCCACCAGATCGGACACGCTCATCTGTGTGCCTTGCGCATGCCCCTCTAGCGTCGCTTCACGAGCATGCTCGGTTGGCACGCTGGTGAGATCCACCATCAATTTCTGATAGGTGGTACGAATAGCATCCAGCAATTCCTGTTTGTTCTGTGGCACCGCCATACCGATCCTCTATAACACCTCGGCGAAACTGCCGATTGAAGCCTGCATTTTCGCGCTGTGACGGCCTTGTGGCCAGTCGAGTATGAAGTCCGCCCGAGATACTTGGGAGTCGCCAAGTCGCCTGACCGAAGGTGGCGGCGTGGCGGTTTGGACTGTGGATGTCCAACCGGGCGCTGCCACTGCCGCGACCGGATTTTTGACCACCGGCTCCAAGCAGGAACGGCATGGAGCCGGTGCTGATCGGACAGCAAAGCGCCTTGGCCGAAACCAAGGCGCTTGTTTGCATAGTTGTGAAGATCACGCGGCCAGTGCCTCGACCTGCGACTGTTCATCAACTGCGGCGGCCTCCTCCGGCACCTCGGCTTCCGCTTCCCTCGACACGTCCTGCGCGGCCGGCTGCGGGGCTTCGGCCTTAAAGATGGTGGGCATCCATCCGGTGCCGTCCGCCAGCCGTTCGGCTTCGCTGGCAATGTCTCCCTTCTTCAACTTCGCCAGCCGGGTGACGTCCGCCGGGGCGTACTGCTCCACGGCTTGCAGAATCGCGGCCTTCGGTACATGCCTGAAATAACCCTCATTGGTGGGCCTCCACCATGCGGCCATGTCCAAGCCGACAGCCTGTGCCAGTTCCGCTCCCGGTTGCCGCTGCGTGGTGCGGGGTGTCACCACGTCCACCGTGACGGCCACGCATACCGCCAGCAGCCGCACCAGTTCATCTTGCGGCTTCGCCAGCAGCACGGCGAACAGTTCGGCGCTGTCCTCCGGCAAGCCTTCGCCTGCGACCTGCTGCAACTCGCGCAACGCCACGGCGGCGGGCGAATCCGGTATGTCCGGGGCGATACCTTCCAGCCGGTCTTGCACTTTTAGGCTCACGCCCAGCGGCAACGCATCACTACGGGGGCCGTAGTGGCTTCCCTGCAAGATGGTCTGCACCATGCCATGCACCAGCGCGGCCAGTGCAACATGCGGATGCCGGGCGACTTCGATTTGCAGTGCGGCGGTGCGGTGGGCGCTCAACCGTTGCGCCAGCTTGTCGGACATGGCGGCGGTCTTGGGCTGCTCGTCGTCTTCGCCTTCGTCGTCGTTCCCGGCTTCGCTTTCGCTGCCGAAACCCTGCCGCAGCCTTTCCAGCGTGCGCAGCGCCTTGGCTTCGGCTTCGCGCAGCAGCCCGCGATGAATCACGGCCTTCCCGTTGTGGTCGATGGTGACGATGGCACCGGCTGCGGCCTTCACGGTCGCCCCGTAGTCCTGCAAGCCATCTTCCAGCGCCTGCAACTGCTCGCCCAGGGCTTCGCCTTCTTCCTGCAAGGCATCGGCCTTTTCCTCGTCGTCAGCGTCCAGCGCGTCATCCACGGCTGCGGCCAGTTCGTGCAGCTTGGTTTGCAGCTTTTCGATACGCTGCGCCGCGCGCTTGGTCGGCTCGCGGCGCTCCCTCGGCGCTCGCTGGAAAGCGTGCAGGTCGGCATGGGTCACGGCGGGCGTGGCATCCACCCACGCCCAGCCTTCGGCCTTCACCTCTGCGGCGATGCCTGCCAGCTTGTCTTGCGCCAGCCGTTCCAGCAGCGCGGCATCGGTCAGATACACGCCCGCATCGCCTTCCGCGAACAGGTCGCGGCGGATGCCGCCGCCTGCGGCTTCGTAGGTGTCCAGCCCCACGAACCGCACCAGCGGATGCCGGTAAGCGTCAATCTCGCGCTCGGTGAGGCGGTCGCGCAATTGGGAAGGGTTGCGCTGCCACGTCGGCGCGTCGTAGAAGGCGCTTTCCTGCGCGGCGTGGTCGTCGGTGATGGCAAGGGCCATCAACTGGTCAAGGCTCACGGCTTCGGCGCGGTAGTCGGCCAGCAGGCGCGGCGAGACGTTCGCCAGCTTCAAGCGGCGCTGCACCACCAGCGGGGACACGCTGAAATCGGCGGCTATGTCCTCGATGGGTCGGCCTTCGGCCACCAGTGCCGCGAAGGCTTCAAACTGGTCGGCGGGGTGCATGGCTTCACGCTGCACGTTCTCGGTGAGGCTGGCCGTGCGGGCGGTGCCATCGGCCACCAGCAGGCAAGGCACTTCCCATTCCTTGCTGATGCGGCGCTTCTTCGCCAGCAGCTTCAACGCGGCCAGCCTGCGGCCACCGGCGACGACTTCGTAATTTTCGCCATCGGCGGCGGCGATGACGATGAGGTTTTGCAGCAGGCCGACACGCTGGATAGATGCGGCCAGTTCGGGGATGGACATGCGCGGGGTCTTGCGCACGTTGCGCCCGGTCGGACGCGACACCAGCCGCGACAGCGGAACCAGAATCAGATTCTTCGTCGGGTCAGCGGCTTCCAGCGGGATAGCGGCGGCGGTGTTGAGGGCGCGGGCTTCGGTTTGGGTGATGGCATTCATGGTGATAACTCCTAACGGTTCAGGGATGCAGCAGCGAGGGATGCGGCAAGGGCTGCTGCCTGCCCCTGCCGCGTGGGGAATCAGGCTTTCAACTGGCGCAGGCCATCGGCCAGCATCCAGAGGGCGCGATTGAGGCGCACATCGGAATCAATGCCCTGCACGGGGCGGGTTTGCTGGCGGCGTCCGCTGGCGCTGCGACCGTGCAATCCGCCTTTGGTCAGGTTTTCTTGGGTGCGGTTGAACACGCTCCACAAGTCCGGTCGGCGGTCATCGAACCGGCGCGGCATCAGGATTTGGCTTTCCGTGATGGGCGCGGGCTTGTTGTCGGTGGGGTCGTACTTCAAGGCCAGCGCGGAACGGGCGAACACTTCGGCTTCGCCTTCGTCCAGCGTGATGGCGCGCATGGCATCGCGGGAATCCTTCACCCGGTCGAAGCCGCGCAAGACTTCGTAAGCGCCTTCGATGACATGCCCGGAAACGTCGCCCTTGTGGGGCACGCGCACATCGGCCACGGTGTCGCCGCACACAAGGCCATTGCTGCACACGAACCGGAACATTCCGGCCAGCATCTGATAGCTGCTCGTCCCGTCATGGGAGTTCAGCAACACGATTTCATTGGCTTCCGCGCCGTTGATCTGGCTGGCGTGGCGCAGGCGAATCATGTGCTTGGTGTGCTCGCGCTTGCCTTCGTCGCGCACGCGGGTCTGCGTCACCATAAAAGGTTGAAACCCCTCCTTGCGAAGCTCGGCCAGCACGGCGGCGGTGGGGATATAGGCGTATCGCTGCGAACGGCTTTCATGCGGCGCGTCCGCGAAGATGGACGGCGCTACGCGGTGAATCTGGTCATCGGTCAGCGGGTAATCGCTGCGCAGCGAGGGGGAACGGGAAGCGAATCGGGATGCGAGTTGCATGGTCTTTCTCCTGACGAAAAGGGTTTGCTATTCACACCGCACACCGGATTCCTAGATTCGGAGCCCAGCCTTTCGGCTGTTCTGTGCGGTTGGCACGAGGAACCCGGTTGGCCCTGTTGCCACCGTCTTTCCTGAGTTCATCGCCCGCGGCCAGAGGAGCGCGCGGACGGGGGCCGTCAAGGAAACAAGCGCAGGGTTGGTGCGGCCCGCAGCGCAGCGAGGACACGGCCCTGCGCGCCTTGACGGCACACGGGAGCGGGCTACGGTCGCGGAGAAGGTGATGAAGTCAGGGGAGACGGCTGGACATGGCAACGGCCGTCCCTGTGTGCCGAACCGCACGCAAGCGAAGCGCGCAGGCCCGAAGCAGGAAGCCGGGCCGAAGGCGTCAGCCGAGCGGAGCGAGGGAACGATGGAAGCCCGTCAGGGGCGAGACGCCGTAGGCGGCTCGATGCGCCACGCGCACGACAGCGCGACCGGCCATCTCCCAGAGGGCCGGGGACGCCCGGATTGCATTGGCGTGGGTACCTCAGAGCCGGTTCATAAACAGTCGCTCGGGTACCGACAAATCCGGCAGGGTTTAATACGCTGTGAAGCGTCTAAAACATCAAGGACAGACCGTGAGTTCGTCTCAAACCGTGAATCCGCAGCAAGTCTGCGAAGACCTCCTCCTGGAGGGGAAGCAGTACAACATCGAGCACCACATTCTGCCCAGCGAGAACGCGGTCGCGGATCGACTGCTGGCGCGTGGCGTCGAATTGAAAGATGCCTACGATGAATTGCATGGAAAGCTCCACGCCCGCCCGCCGGCGCTCCAGGTCTTTCTCGGCCTCGTGTTGAGCACGGCCGCTTTCTGGAATCCACAGAAAATGCTGCAGGCGCGCACCGCCCGCAACGACCTCACCAACGTCAATCAGCAAGTCGCGAGGAAGGCGACTGAGTTGGCAGAACTTCTGGATCAACGCAGCGATCTGCACAACACCTCAGGTTTCAGCAGCGAAACCCACTATCACGTTGGAGACGTGATCGAGGCGGCATCCCAGAACAACCACCTGTTCCAATCATACGTACAAGAGAAGCTTGATGCCCTCCGGGGCCAGTTCGATCTGAAGTATTGGCCCTCATTGGGCGACTTCATGCGCGAATTGGCATCGGATGCTGAGAAGGCGGAGATGGCGGCCACAGACCCACTGACGGCCGCCGCCACTGCGGCGACCCGTCCCTCCAAGGCCGATTTCTTCAAGGCACTGTTCGCTTCGATCGAGGAAAACAGCACGGAGAACTACGGCCAACTGCCAAGGGCGTTCAAGCTGACCGATCGGACATTGGCCTCATTGGCGAACTGCGCTCTGGATCTCGGCCCCGACGAACTGGTGGACGAAGCCTACGTGAAGCGCCTCCGTCAGCGTGAGCGCAACGGAACCGAGTAGCACGGCACAGTAAAAAGAGGGCCGAAGCCCCCTTGGATCAGATCAGGCCATGTTCGGCAAAGGACGTGGTGGTGGTGCCTGCGACGATGATGTGATCCAACACGCGCACCTCCACCAGCTCCAATGCCTCCTTCAGCCTCTGGGTCAATGTCCTGTCGGCACTGCTCGGCTCGGGATTACCGCTCGGGTGGTTGTGCGAAACGATGACCGCCGCCGCGTTGAGCCGCAGCGCCTCCTTGACCAGCTCGCGCGGATACACCGATGCGCCGTCGATGGTGCCTCGGAACATCTCGGCGTACTCGATCAGCCGATGCTGCGTGTCCATGAACAGCACCGCGAACACCTCATGCTCGAAGCCGGCCAGCTTGGCATGCAAGTATTCCTTGACCGCCGCCGGCGATGTGAACGACGTACCGCGTTGCATCTTGCGCTCAATGGCCTGGCGCGCGGCCTCCAGAATCTGCTCGGCAGTCGCCAGCAGGTAGCGGCCCTGCGCGTCACGCACCATCAGCGAGGAATCGAACGAGGAAAAGGACAGTTGCGACATGATCGTGCTCCGGTTGCTCGGGCGGAATTGCCCGGAACCGTGGCGAGCACGGCGCAGCGCAAGCAGTCAGGGATCGGAGACGGCCATCAGGCCGCAAGCGTGCGAGCACGCGCAGTCATTGACGGCGAGAACGCCGTGATACGGTGAAGGGAACAGCAAGACCGCCTACACCCTCCCATTGCACACACAGGCCCTTGTGCAAGCGGAGCGCGCAGGCCCGTCAGGGCCGAAGGCGTCAGGGGTCAAAGTCGAATGGCCGCGACTCGGAACGAGGCGCGGGGCGCAGCCCGCGAACCCGACGGCGGCACGCCGGGGCGCACTGGATTTGTTGCGCGCTATTCCACAGGGGCAAGTACCAAACCTCGGCCTGATTTCGGCACCAACTCAGCGTATAGAGATTTTCGTCCGACGATGACAGCGACCATTGGCCGCTTGTCCCGACGCTTCGCTGATAAGCGGTTCCATTCCGATCTGTCCAGACCAGAAGGATGAGGATGATCCTCTGGATGAGTGTGCCATTCCCCCAAGTAGCGGATAGTCCCGTTACTTGCCGTCCATCGCGCCAGGGCAATAGATTCGTGACCAAAGGGCATCCGTTCGAATAGACATCGGAATCTCTTGTCATGTTCCGTAGGGGCCGTGGCTTCCTCGATAATCATGTGAGCCCCATGAACCGAACCAAGCAGAATTCCACCAGCTTCACAGGCGGTATCAACAATCTGAATATGCTGGCAAAAAGTCTCCAGTGTGGAATCCGTAAAATGCAGCAGCGTCCTCCTGTCGCCACTGGCCCAGGAACTCATGAATTGCATACAGGACATTCCGGGTTCCGCAGCGGATCACAGTCGGGCGTGGCAGATTGCTGGGTACGGTCGATGATCCTCGTTCGAAGTGCGGGTGAATGGACGCCGTTAACCCAATCAAGCGCCATCTCTGCGCCCAGGCTGGCAGCATGCACTGACACCGAGGCAGGAAACGGCACGTATAAGCCCTCGCATCCGTGCCCCGCCAAGATGGCAGGAAGAGGATCAACGGTAGAGCGGAGTTCACCTCTTCTATTGCTATGCCAAAGACATCGGTAGCAAGCACCAGATGCGTGCGTTCTCAATAGTGCGCGGACAGCCGTACCCGGTCCCTCTATCCAGACCGAAAGCATGGGCGTAGGTAGTAGATGATGGTCGCACAGCCAGTGCCCAAGGGATTCCTCCCCGGTGGCATCTATGAGAAGGTCCAGTTCTCCCAACTTGGCCTGCCTGACATCAACGGGAAGAGAACGAATCTCGGCCCCTGGCGCCAAGCGTTTCAGTTCCTTCGCCATAGCCTCGGCTTTGTTAGACAGCAGGTCTGGAAATCCCAAGCGATGGCGCCCGATGTTCTGCGGGAGAAGGCAGTCGAAGTCCACTAACGTGAGTTTTCCGCCGCATGTTCCCGCCCCGGCCTTGACCAGCATGTCCGACAAATATCCGCCGATCGTGCCGCATCCCACGACGGCCAAGTTCTTGCCTGCAAGCGTTTTTGACTTAGGCATGTTCCGCTGGGCAAGGTAGCGATCGTCGATTCTGACCACTGAGATGGGTATCACCTTCAACCCATAGCTGGAATCCTTTCGATCTGCGAGCTTGCTCTTTTTCACCGGACGTTGGCGGTCATAGAGAACCACGAAGCCATACGTCATCAACGGGGATTCGATGACGATCAGAACGCCATTGGCCTTTTTCCTTTCTCCTTCCTTGATGCGTTCGTGAATCTTGCGTCGGCACCGAGGGTCAAGGGTGCTTTGCCACGCCAAGATATCCCTCACTGTTTCAGGAGGCCAATGGCCGGTCAGAGGACGGGGTTGAGCACCCGTCTTTACCCGGTAAGTCAGCACCGTTCTATCGGTGACTTGGTAGCCGAGCGACTTCAGTTTTTCTGTTGTTCGATCTTCGTTGTCGGTGATGAACCACAAGGGATTCCCATTGGCCTGCGCGACGATGCAGTTCTGCCGCCCCAAATCCTCGCCTTGCATGTCCACGAAGCAAAGCCCACCGTGCCAGTAGGCGAAGAACTCTTCCGCGAGATCTTCGATCATCTCTCCCTTCAGGATCTGCCCGAACAAGACGGCCGCGTGTTGCAGGCATGCCAGCGACTGTCCGACAGGATCGTAGATGTCCAGGACGACCGTGCCCTTGGCGAGATAGCAAAGCCCGCCATCTGCGCCAAGATGAGGAACTGCAGCCGGCAGTTCGGAGGGGATTTCCAGGAGCCGGATGCGAGGTAAGTCAAAGAATGTGGGGTCGAGTTGGACTTCGCACGGACAACCCTTGCCCGCACCGGGTGGGTTCAAACACCCGTGCAGCTTGAACCAGCCGTCATCCGTCTTGCCAACAAACACGAAGCCTTGCTGCTCGAAGGCCTCGATCACGTCTGCGACCGCTGGGGCGCCGCTCATCCGGCCTTCGTTCGTCCGACCAGTTCGCTCGGACCAGCGGCGGCGGGAGCGGCGGCGATGGTGGCGACGATGGATACCACCTTGACCCGATCCGGCTCATTCGGAAAACGCGGACCGAATTCGCCCTGCATCCAGATGCAAGCTTGGGAAGGGCTGCTGGCGTCGGTTGCGCCGCGAAGGACCTTCTCAAATTCTTCGAACGCCTTTGCGGCTTCTTCGACACAGGCTTTGCCCAGCCGTGCCGTAAGCGATTCGGATTCATCCACAGGGTTGTTCACCCCCGCACGCAACCGGGCCGGCAGTGCCACGACGACATCCAGCAACGCGAGGTCGTCGCGCCGATCACGCTTTTCAAATAGAGGGGCCGCGGCGGCCATCAGCAGGATCGAAGAGGGCCCGCCGCTGGACCACCTCCAATCACGGAATGCCTTCAAGTAACGAACTACGCGGCGGAACTGCTCCCCCTTGGCGTCCACTTCGCCCAGGAACCATTCCTTCACAGGCCTAGGGTCAGAGGGCATCCAGTTGCATTCACGATGAGCCAGAAGCACCTTGTCAGCGGGCAGCGCTGTCCAAGCATCCCGTTCTGCCATGTTCACCGCTTCCGTCAGCGAGTCGTAGCCATATCGCTCCATCGAGGCCTTTGCGAGCGTGACAAATTCTTCGTCGGGAATAGCGTACAAAGGAATATCAATGTGGGCATACGCTGAAATGACGATACGGATGCACGTCGGCTTGTCGGTGACAAGCTTCCACTGCTTTTCCTCGACCAGCGGCCTCAATGCTTCTTCTGCAGCAGCAAAGAACACTGTCGTAGCCGTGCTGGGGCGTTTCGTCTGCGAGACGAAACTCAACGGCAGATAGCACCCATCATCGACATCCGCTTGTTGCGGGCGTTGGGCCGGAGAATTCAGCGTCTTGTATGCCCACGACCCTTGCGTGAAGAAGCGTGGCTGCGGCACGTCCTCCGTGTATCCGTTTACCCTCAGCACGCGAGGGATGCCTGTGCGCAGGCAGTCCCTGACATCAGTGCGTGCGCTGGCGATCCAGGCGCGCTGCTCGGGCGTCAAATCCAGCTCATCATGGATGCAGGACTCGTCGTCAACAGTGGTAAAGAAAAGCGGACTCAGGTTCAGCATGCGGCCTCCGGAACATTCTTGTTGGGGCCGTGATAGAAGATGGGGGCGCCGGCCTGGTGCGCTCGAAACGGTTGAAAAAGAGGATCGCCAAGCGCGCGCTGGGCCGCGTGGCTACCGCGATCCTTGAGCGTATTCGTGGCGCCAATGGAAACCCGATCCAGCGCCTTCACGTCCTTGCTCTGATCCGGCGTTGCCTTGTCGTCGATCTGGAAGTAGTTGTTCCCCAACAGCTGTCTCAGCATGTAGTCCACGGACGATTCCTGGGCGGAGATCACCAGATCGAAGAGTCCTCCGCGCCACTTACCGAATCCTCGGTCAAGGCTGGCGCCGCCACGGACAGTCGCACCAATTGTCATCGTGCCGATGGAAAGAACCCGAATCCGCGCATCCTGTTTCGGTGCCAGGAACGTGTTGACTTCATGCAACCCGAACAGACCAGGAGCATTACCCACCAGCCCTCCATCCGCGAAGACACCGCGGTCGTTACGCGCCAGCGGAAAGTAGACGGGCGCGGCAGCGGTCGCCAACGCAACATCGACGATCTTCATGCGGTGATCAAATTCAAAGGAAGGGTGGTGAGGTGTCTTGAAAAACTGTCCGCGACCTGTCGAGTAGTTGACTGCTGGTACAAGAACACGATGCTTCAGGTCGCCTACGGTGGTTCTCTGGAAGCGTTCGGTCAGCACTTCTCGCAACCCTGCCGAATCATGCTTTGCAGTCAACCAGAATCCCAGAAGCCGTCTTGAAAGACTGCGGCAACCAAAGATGCGGCTGCCTTCGTCTTCGAACAGTGCTTTGAGTTCGCTGGCAGGGATTTCCGCTGCCAGTCCCAAAGCCAACATCCCTCCTGCCGATGTGCCACAAATCAGGTCAAAGTGGGAAGCGATAGGCCGGCCCAGCACGGCTTCAAGCTCGGCAAGAACCGTGGCCGTATAAAGGCCGCGATAGCCTCCCCCCGACAGGGAGAGCACATGGTAGGTAGGGATGTCAGTCATGACGTCTTAACCTCTCGGGGGAAAGGAGTCGTTGCCGTGGCTATCCTTGTCACGGATACGGCCATCTGGACGATGGATGACGAGTTCGGACTTCTGGTTGCGTGCAATATCCCGCGCTGCATCTATTGCTTGCTGCTGCGTGTCATGCACAGAGGTCGCCCGCTCGTTGCCGGCGCCTTTAACGGCCCAACCGTCTTGATGAGGAACAACATGCTGATTTTTTCCGGCCATGATGGCACTCCTACAATGGAACTATGGAAGTCCCAGCCAGCCGGCTGGGTTGTCAATGGCCGCCCGCTGTAGCACAATACGTTGCTCATGCAGACAACAGGAAGACCAAGCCAATCCAACCTGTAGCAGGCGAAAAATCTGCTTCCGTTGTCTGGCTAGACAACAATGTATCAGAGCATGTGCGCTGGCGCAACACCTGCGCAACATGCGCCTTTGGACTCGACTGAATGTGGGGTTGATGCAACAGAGGGCTACGGCCTTCCCCCGCAACGCAAGGATCAGAACTCATGCCACAAACAGGCTTGGGCGTCGCTATCAAGACGCTACGCGAACGCAGAACCCTTTCCCTGCGTGAAATTGGGCAGCTATCGTCAGTGGACCATGCATACGTCTACCGCCTCGAAACTGGCGAAAAAACAAACCCCTCCCAAGACCTGATTGAAAAGCTATTGAAGGTTCTTAAGCCGACGGAGAGAGATGCTGCACTCGTAACTTGGCTGGTTGACCATGCGGACGCCGACCCGAACCTCGTCGAATTTGTGCTACAAGATTCGTCTATTGGTATCGACGTATTTACGATGGCGGCCGGCGTCAGGCATCGGGGTAACGCAAGGCCTGATCCCGCCACATTGATTACCCGGATCAAAAAGGCCCTTGAGGACGACGACGAGGACGATTGAACATGGACGAATCGGATGTCAGACAGAAAGCACGCGCGTTCATTGCGAAAGTCGATGTTTCTAACATCCGAGAAGACCTGTCTCCCTATGTGACCGCTGCTAATGCCAAGGTCAAGAAAGATGAGCTTGGCGAAGGAGAGTCTGGCTATACCATTACCAAGCCGAACGGGAAGCACATAATCACCGTGAACTCCCTGGAGACTGAGGAACGCCAGCGTTTCACTATTTGCCACGAGATAGCGCATATCGTGCTCGACCTAGAATCGAGTCACGAGGAAGTCCCGTCCTGGTCTTATGCCAAACGGCATCCCAACGAGATCGCCTGCGACACATTTGCCGCTGAACTGCTGATGCCTTATCAGCGATGGCTTTCTGTCGTTCCCAAGGAAGAGCCTTCCTTGGACCTTATCCAGCGCATGGCCGATTTGTTTGGCACTTCATTTCCCGCGGCTGCGTCGAGATTCGCCAGTCTCAGCGATGTGCCGTGTGCCTTCGTCACCATGGAGCGTGGCGCAGTACGGTATGCGGCACGCTCCACGTCTTTGAGACAAGCTGGGGCCTGGATATCACCCAGGTCGGTGATCCCGGCTGGCTCAGTGGCTCATCGAGTCAGATCCTCTGGGAACAGTACAACTGATACGGGGGAAGTCTCCCAGGACGTATGGTTCGACAACTGGGAAAAGGGCCTCGATCTCTGGGAACTTTCAAGGCACTACGCACGCACTGACACCACTATTTCGTTGCTATGGTTTGACGGCGAAGACCTGCCGGAGATCGAAGTGAACCGCTTCGGCGTGCGAGTGGAAGACGATGGCGGCCTACCAGAATTAACTGGTGAGTTGCCGTGGCCAGGGCGTAGCAAGCGTCGCTAGCTAAGCCTGGCAGCATCACGCTGCAACTGCCCTAGTTTTCGCTGGGCGTATTGTGGGATGCCGGTCTACGTGATTCGAGCAGACGCCGCGTGTTCTCCAGCTCCTTTTGTAGCAGCTCCGCATCCGGCAGCACGGTGCGGTAGTTCGCCGCCATAACCTTGGTTGGCAAGCCATCCAGCGCATACCGCGCCAAAGCATGGCCCTTGTCGGCACACAGGATCAGGCCCACCGGCGGATTCTCGTCCGGGTAGGCCCAATGCTCCTTGGCATAGTTGCAGTACATATGCATTTGCCCCACATCGGCATGGGTCAAGCCACCCAGCTTCAGGTCGATGATGACCAGGCAGCGCAGCTTGCGATGGAAGAACAACAGATCCACCCGATACCAAGTCTGGTCGATGCGCAGCCGACGCTGCCGCCCAACGAAGGTGAAGCCTTCACCCAGCTCCAGCAGGAAGTCCTCCAGCCGCTGGATCAATGCCGCTTCCAGGTCGGATTCCGAATACTCGTCCTTGAGGTCGAGGAACTCCAGTACATACGGGTCTTTGATGGCGTCGTTGGGTGTGACGGCATCCTCGGGCTTAGCAACCGAACCCTTGACCAGCATCGCCGCCTTGTCCTTGGACAAGGCCGTCCGCTCGTAGAACTGGCTGCCGATCTGTCGATCAAGCTGGCGCACGCTCCAGCCACCGCGCAGCGCCTCTGTCTCATAGAACTGACGGGCATGGTCATCCTTGACCGACAGCAGCCGGACATAGGCTGACCACGGTAGAGCGAAGGCCTGGGCCAGTTCGGAGAGGTCGAATTTCCGAGACACCGTCTCGGAATTCTCTATGGGCAGTCCGTCTCCAGATTCCCGAGACAGTGTCTCGGCAATTGCCTCAACGGGGTAAGCGACGAAAAAACGCCGCATGTTCTCCAGGTTGTCCGGGCTGAAACCGCGCCCAAATCGTGCCGTCAGGTCGGCGGACAACCGCGCCATCAACTGCTCGCCGTAACCGGCCCGCCGTCTGCCTTTCTGCTCGGCTTCGACGATCCGGCGGCCAATCTCCCAATAGCTGGCCGTCATCAGCGCGTTGACACTGCGCGCCGCCGCCTGACGCGCCGCGTCCAGCAGCTCCACGATGCCGCCGTGGATGCCGGCATAGCCAGCCGGTAAGGCAGCGGGTTTCCGTGTTGCCACGGGTGTCTTCCTTGTCATGCTGTCACCTCCATAGAACGGGATGCCCCGGTAATCGCCAGTCGCCGATTCGCCACCAGTTCGGCCGCATCCCGCACGGGCTTGTCCTCGGTATGAACATAGTGCATAAACATCGCCACCGTCTTGTGCCCTGTGAGCTTCATGCCCACCTTGGTTGGCACGCCTGAGTTGGCAATGTCGGTAGTCGCTCGGTGACGGATGCCATGCGTGCCGACGTGCGGGACGCCAGCGGCCTTGAGCACGCGCGTCCAGCCGCCATAGTGTTCGCCGTGGGTCATGTGCCGGGTCGGGTCGTTCGGCGACGGCAGGACATAGGGGCAACCTTCCCGGCGCGGCGCTGTGGACAGCAGCCGATAGGCTTCCTCGCTCATGGGCTTGGAAATGCCGCCGGTCTTGCTGTCGGGCCAGACGACACGGCGGTTTTCCAGATCAATCCAGCCCCACTCCAGCGGGCAGATTTCGGAGCGGCGGGCGGCGAACTCGAATTGCAGGCGGATCGCCAGGGGGATGACGTAGTTTTCCAGTCCTTCGGCTTCCAGCGTCCCCAACTGGCGGAAGATCCGCACCAGTTCATCGTCCACGATAAGCCGGGTTTCCTTGCCGGGTGGGTACATCGGGACATGGCGGCATGGATTCGTCCCATCGGGGCGCAACCCCCACACTTCGGCCAGGTTGAACATCTTGCGCAGCACGCCGAAGGTGCGGTTGGCCTCGGCCTGCTTGTAGGCCAGCTTCTTCATCAGTGCCGCCACGTCCGGGCGCTTCACGTCCTGCACCTTCATCCGGCCCATGATCGGGATGATGCAGCGGTCGATGACGCCCTGATAGCCACGCTGCGTGCTGGGCTTGTTACGCTGCTTGGAGTAGTCCTCCATGAAGGTGTGGCAAAACTCCTTCATGGTTGGTGCCTTGCGGGCGGCGTTCTTGGCCGCACTGGGGTCGCCGCCCTTGCGCACCTCGGCCAGCCACTCCTGCGCCATCGTGCGTGCCTGATCGACGGTCAGTTCCCCGTACTGGCCCAAGGCGGGCTTACGGCGCTCGCCCGCGTTCGTGCGGTACTGGAGCATGAACACCTTGCGGCCTGCCGGGGTGATCTTGCACAGGAAGCCGGGCACCACGGTGTCCCGCAGTTCGATGGCCTTGTCTTGGGGTTGTGCCGCATCTACTGCGGACTTGGTGAGCTTGATCTTCGCCATGATGACTCCTCGGAAAGCCCGGTTTCCAAGAGCCGCATGGGAGCCACGCGAGGGGAAGCCGGGTCAAGTTTCGGAAAGCACCGGCATATGTTGAACTCGCCTAAGTGATTGATAAACTTGCTGTATAGAGCCTTGGCGTAGTCCAGCGAATTGCGGTACTGGAGTCATCGTGAAACAAAAAAAACGCCGGGCAATGCCCGGCGTTTCTTCCATCAGGCACCGACCAACGGCCAGCACCTGTCGCGGCGTGCGATCAGCCCAGCAGGTGGGCGACGCCGGCGCGCTCTTCTTCCAGCTCGGCCAGGGTCTTGTCGATGTACTTCTGGCTGAAGTCGTCGACCGGCAGATCCTTGACCAGGGTGTACTCGCCGTTCTCGGTGGTGACCGCGAAGCCGAAGATCACGCCTTCCGGAATGCCGTAGGAGCCGTCGGACGGCACGCCCATGGTGACCCACTTGCCGTTGCTGCCCAGCACCCAGTCACGGATGTGGTCGACGGCGGCATTGGCGGCCGAGGCTGCCGAGGACGAGCCACGCGCTTCGATGATCGCCGCGCCGCGCTTGCCCACGGTCGGGATGAAGGTCGATGCGTTCCATTCCTGGTCGTTGATCGCCTCGGCGATGGAGGCACCATCGGCGGTGGCGAAACGGTAGTCCGGGTACATGGTCGGGCTGTGGTTGCCCCACACGATCAGCTTTTCCATGCCACCGACCGGCTTGCCGAGCTTGGTCGACAGCTGGCTCAGCGCGCGGTTGTGGTCCAGGCGCAGCATGGCGGTGAAGTTGCGCGGGTTCAGGTCCGGCGCCGACTTCATGGCGATGTAGGCATTGGTGTTGGCCGGGTTGCCAACCACCAGCACCTTGACGTCACGCTTGGCGACCTTGTTCAGTGCTGCGCCCTGGGCGGTGAAGATCTTCGCGTTTTCCAGCAGCAGATCCTTGCGCTCCATGCCCGGGCCGCGCGGACGCGCGCCGACCAGCAGGGCGATATCGGCATCCTTGAAGGCCACTTCGGCGTCATCGGTACCGACCATGCCGGCCAGCAGCGGGAAGGCGCAGTCTTCCAGTTCCATCATCACGCCGCGCAGGGCGGCCTGGGCCTTGTCGACCGGCAGCTCGAGCAGCTGCAGGATGACCGGCTGGTCCTTGCCCAGCATGTCGCCGGAGGCGATGCGGAACAGCAGGGCGTAGCCGATCTGGCCGGCGGCGCCGGTCACGGCAACACGAACAGGTGCTTTCATGGGGATTTCCTCTGCTAAGAATCGTAAAAACGGCCCCCTTCACAGGGGGCCGTCGGGATCGGATCAGGCGCTGGGGATCAGCTTGTTCCACTCCGCCACGCGCTCGGCCTGGGCGGCCAGCACGGCGTCGGTGTCGCCTTCCAGGGTGATCGAATGGATCACATCGCCCTGCTTGACCGAGTCCACGATGGCCTGGCCGTCCAGGACCTGGCCGAACACGGTGTGCTTGCCGTCCAGCCAATCGGTCTTGATGTGGGTGATGAAGAACTGGCTGCCGTTGGTGTTCGGGCCGGCATTGGCCATCGACAGCGAACCGACCTGATGCTTCACGCCATTCTTTTCATCTTCGAACTTGTAGCCCGGGCCGCCGGTGCCACGACCCTGCGGGCAGCCGCCCTGGATCATGAAGTCGGGGATGACGCGGTGGAAGATCAGGCCGTCATAGAAGCCGTGCTTGACCAGGTTCACGAAGTTGGCGACCGTCAGCGGGGCCTTGTCGGCGAACAGCTCGACCTTGATCGGGCCCTGGGTGGTGTCGAAAGTGGCGATGAGGGACATGCAAATCCTTGGGGTACGGGGGTTTGTCGTTAGCCCCATAGGATACACCGCGCCCCCTGACCAACGGGCGCCTGTTGGACAAACGCGTCGCCACGCGCCAAGGCACCTCCGCGCCGGCACGCATACGCTTTGCTGAATGCCTCAGGGGCGGCGGTCGTGCCGGCCGTTGGCCAGCAGCCAGGCAAAACCTGCCGGGGTTCATGGGGTCGCCGGCCAGCGGCCGGCACTACCTGAATGCCCGTCCGGCAAGGCTTGCGAGGCACTTTTCGCGATTGGTCATCTTGGCCGTATAATGTTGGACTTCTTTTTCCAAATCCGGCGCCGACTGGCCCCCTTTCGCATGTCTATCGAAAATCTTCGCAACATCGCCATCGTCGCCCACGTCGACCACGGTAAGACCACCCTCGTCGACCAGCTGCTCAAGCAGTCCGGCACCCTCTCCGAGCGCACCGTGCTCGCCGAGCGCGTGATGGACAGCAATGACCAGGAAAAGGAACGCGGCATCACCATCCTGGCCAAGAACACGGCCATCACCTGGGAAGACAAGAAGACCGGCATCAAGAACCGGATCAACATCGTCGACACCCCGGGACACGCCGACTTCGGCGGCGAAGTGGAGCGCGTGCTGTCGATGGTCGACACCGTGCTGATCCTCGTCGATGCGATGGACGGCCCGATGCCGCAGACCCGCTTCGTGACCCAGAAGGCCTTCGCGATGGGCTTCAAGCCGATCGTCGTGGTCAACAAGGTCGACCGTCCGGGCTCGCGTCCGGATTGGGTGATCGACCAGGTCTTCGACCTGTTCGACAAGCTCGGCGCCACCAATGAGCAGCTGGACTTCCCGATCGTCTACGCCTCGGCCCTGAACGGCTACGCCGGCCTGGAAGACACCGTGCGCGACGGCGACATGACCCCGCTGTACGAAGCGATCATGCAGCACGCGCCGAAGCCGGAAGTGGACCCGGAAGGTCCGTTCCAGATGCGCATCAGCCAGCTGGACTACAACAACTTCGTGGGCGTGATCGGCATCGGTCGCGTGCAGCGCGGCACCCTGAAGAAGAACATGCAGGTCGCGGTCATCGATCGCGAAGGCAAGAAGCGCAACGGCAAGGTCGCGCAGGTGCTGGGCTTCCTGGGCCTGGAGCGCATCGAGCAGGATACCGCCGAGGCCGGTGACATCATCGCCATCTCGGGCATTCCGGAACTGACCATCTCCGACACCCTGTGCCACCCGGACACCCCGGAAGCGCTGCCGGCACTGACCGTCGATGAGCCGACGATCTCGATGACCTTCCAGGTCAACAACTCGCCGTTCGCCGGCAACAAGGACCTGTCCGGTGGCAAGTTCCTGACCAGCCGCCAGATCAAGGACCGCCTGGACCGCGAGCAGGTCCACAACGTGGCCCTGAAGGTGGAACAGCTGGAAGACGCCGACAAGTTCCTGGTCTCCGGCCGTGGCGAACTGCACCTGTCGGTGCTGATCGAGAACATGCGTCGTGAAGGCTACGAGCTGGCCGTGTCGCGCCCGGAAGTGATCATCAAGCAGATCGACGGCCAGGCCATGGAGCCGATCGAGCAGCTGGTGGTGGACATCGAAGAGCAGCACCAGGGCGGCGTGATGGAAAAGCTGGGCACCCGCAAGGGCCAGCTGAAGAACATGGAGCCGGACGGCAAGGGCCGCGTGCGCCTGGAGTACCAGATCCCGGCCCGTGGCCTGATCGGTTTCCAGAACGAGTTCAAGACCCTGACCCAGGGTTCGGGCCTGCTGTTCCACGTGTTCGACCATTACGGTCCGAAGGAACAGGGTTCGATCGCCAAGCGCCAGAACGGCGTGATGATCGCCAATGCTCCGGGTGCCACCCCGGCGTACTCCCTGGGCCCGCTGCAGGAACGCGGCAAGCTGTTCGCTGCTGAAGGCGACAACGTGTATGAAGGCCAGCTGGTCGGCATCCACTCCAAGGACAACGACCTGACCGTCAACGCGATCAAGACCAAGCCGCTGACCAACATGCGCGCTTCGGGCAAGGACGATGCGATCCAGCTGACCCCGGCGATCAAGTACTCGCTGGAGCAGGCCCTGGACTTCATCGAAGACGACGAGCTGGTCGAGATCACCCCGAAGGAAATCCGCCTGCGCAAGAAGGGCCTGACCGAAAGCGACCGCAAGAAGGCATCGCGCGGCGGCTGATAGGACCCTGTCGTGACCGACAAGCCCTACAACCCGGATCCTCACAAGCATCCGGGGCTTCACCTGATCGCCTTGCTGGAAGCCAGCAAGGCGGTTCTGGCGCTGTTGGCTGCGACCGGGCTGGAAATGCTCGGCCCGCAGCCCCTGCGCGATGCGGTCAATGCCTTGATCCGCCGGTTCAGTCTGGACCCGGATCACGGCACCCTGCCCTCGCTGCTCAACATGATCAGCCCCGATGCCGTGCATCTGGCGGCTGCTGCGATGGTCGCCTATGGCGTCCTGCACCTTTTCGAGGCCTGGGGCCTCTGGCGCGCCAAAGCCTGGGCCTCCTGGCTGGGCTGCGTCACCGCCGGCATCTACCTGCCGTTCGATATCTACGCCATTCTCCGTCACCCGGGCTGGGCCTCGTGGTCGGTGCTGGTGATCAATCTGATCGTGGTCGGCGTGCTCGCCCGCGATATCCGCAAACGCCATGGCAAGGCCGCCAACGCGGCTTGAGTTGCCAAGCGCCGTCTGTGCTGGTTAGCCTGTCGGCCGGTTCGGGGGGACAGGCATGCGCCTGACACTGACATCACTGATGCTCATCGCACTGGCCGGCTGCAGCCCGGGCCCGGCGCCCCTGCACGCCCGTGAGTCGCCTGCCGCGGCACCGCCCACCAGCGCGCCGATTCCCTTCGCCTACGCCGAAGCCGACATCGCCGATCTGCAGGCGCGCATGGCCAGCGGCGAGCTGGACAGCGTCACCCTGGCCCGCGCCTACCTGGACCGCATCGCTCGCCTCGACCGCGCCGGCCCGCGCCTGCGCGCGGTCATCGAGCTCAACCCGGACGCACTACGCGAGGCCGCCCAACTGGACGCCGAGCGCCGCCGGGGCCAGCTCCGCGGCCCGCTGCACGGCATCCCGGTGCTGCTCAAGGACAACATCGGCGCCAGCCCCATGAGTACCACCGCCGGCTCGCTCGCACTGGAAGGCTTCCGCCCCGACGATGCGTTCCTGGTCAAACGGCTGCGCGCGGCCGGCGCGCTGATCCTGGGCAAGACCAACCTGAGCGAATGGGCCAACTTCCGCTCCAGCCAATCGGTCTCTGGCTGGAGCGCGCGTGGCGGACAGACCCGCAACCCGTATCGGCTCAGCCACAGCCCCTGCGGCTCCAGCAGCGGCAGCGCGGTGGCGGTGTCGGCCAACCTGGCGGTGGCGGCGATCGGCACGGAAACCGATGGCAGCATCGTCTGCCCGGCCGCCGTCAACGGCGTGGTCGGGCTGAAACCGACCGTCGGCCTGGTCAGCCGCGAAGGCATCCTTCCGATCTCCTTCAGCCAGGACACCGCCGGCCCGATGGCGCGCAGCGTCGCCGATGCGGCGGCCCTGCTGACCGCCATGGCCGGCCGCGACGAGGCCGACCCGGCCACCGCGACCATGCCCGGGCGCGCGGTCTACGACTACACCTCCCGCCTGAACGCCGATGGCCTGCGCGGCGCGCGGGTCGGCGTGCTGTATGGCGACCTGATGCAGAAGCCGGGCATCGCCCCGGCCCTGCAGCATGCCGTGGCCGTGCTGCGCGACGCCGGCGCCACCGTGGTGCCGGTGCAGTTGCCGACCCAGGGCCAGTGGCAGGACGCCGAGCGCATCGTGCTGATGCACGAGTTCAAGGCCGGGCTGCAGCGCTACTTCACCACCTACCAGGCCCCGGTGCGCAGCCTGGAGGACGTGATCGCCTGGAACCGGCAGCACGCGGGCAAGGAGCTGGCGCTGTTCGACCAGGACCTGATGGAAACCGCTGCCGCCATGGGCGGGCCGGGCACCCCTGCGTACATCCGCGCACGCAGTGACGCACGCCGCTTGGCCGGCCCCGAGGGCATCGATGCGGTGCTGCGCGAGCAGAAACTGGATGCGCTGGTGGCCCCGACCACCGGCGTGGCCTGGCCGATCCGGCCGGGCAGTGGCGATGACTTCCCGGGCGAGAGCTACAGCGCTGCCGCCGTGGCCGGCTACCCGAGCCTGACCGTGCCCATGGCGCACGTGAACGGCCTGCCGCTGGGCCTGCTGTTCATGGGCACCGCGTGGAGCGAGCCGCGCCTGATCGAACTGGGCTACGCCTACGAGCAGCGCACGCGGGCGCGCCGCCCACCACGCTTCCAGACCGACAGTCTGCTGACGAACGCCGTCGCGCCCTGACGGGCGTGTACCGACCAACGGTCGGTACCTACCCGATAACGTACGCCCCCGCCCAGGCAATCCCGGCCTTGGCATGCCCCGCCTCGGTGATTCCGGCCGTTCGTGCGCCCCGCCTCGGTAGTGCCGGCCGCTGGCCGGCAACCACGCAATCCCGGCACAGGGTCCATGCGTTTGCCGGCCAGCGGCCGGCACTACCGGGATGCATCGCCCGGGTCCGGCAGGATCGCCGGCTCACCATCCTCGGCCCCGGGCGAGCGCACATCCTCGGCCGGCTGCGAGCGCGGCCGGCGCGTGGGCGTCACTTCCTGGTTGAGCTCGGCACGGGTGCGCGGCAGCGCCTGCGGATGCTCGCGCGCCAGGAAATCGAGCATCCGCTCGCGCACGATGCAGCGCAGATCGAATGCATCGCCGGAGTTGCGCGCGCTCACCAGCAGGCGCACCTGCAGGGTGTGCTCGCTGGTTTCGGTCACCTGGGTTACGCAGACCTGGCCGTCCCACAGTGCCTCGCCTTTGCAGATCCGCTCCAGTTCAGCGCGGATCGCCGGGATCGGCGCGGTGTAATCCAGCCACAGGAAGGCAGTGCCAAGCAGGTCCGCACTGCGCCGTGTCCAGTTCTGGAACGGGTGCTCGATGAACCACGTCAGGGGCACCACCATCCGCCGCGCATCCCAGATCCGCACCACCACGTAGCTGCTGTTGATCTCCTCCACCCGGCCCCACTCACCTTCCACGATCACCACATCGTCCAGCCGGATCGGCTGGGTCAAGGCGATCTGCAGGCCGGCGATCAGGTTGCCGAACACCGGCTTGGCCGCGATACCGGCGACCAGGCCGATGATGCCGGCCGAGGCCAGCAACGCGGTGCCGATCTGGCGCACCATCGGGAAGGTCAGCAGGATCAGCGAGACGCCGACCAGGATGATCGCGCCCATCAGCACGCGGCTCAGCACCCGGGTCTGGGTCTGGATGCGACGCGCTTCGAGATTGTCGGCCACCTCCATCGGGTGGTCGCGCAGGATCGCCTGCTCGCCGGCAGCGACCGCGCGCACCAGCAGCCAGATGAAGCAGCCGGTCAGGCCGATATGCAGCAGGCGCAGTGACTGATCCAGCCAACGCCCGTGCAGCGGCGTGGCTTCCAGCGCAGGAATCAGCAGCAGCAGCGGCAGCGCGAACGCCAGCGGCCGGCTGATCACGCGCGCGATGCGGGCGCGGCGGTAATCGCGGTTTTTCAAGCGCCGCGTCAACGCCATCAGCAACCACCAGCCCGTGATCCCGATCACCAGTGCGATCGAGATCGGCCATAGATACAGCGCTGCCTGCTGCCAGTCCACGGTCACTGCACGCTCCTGTGTTCTTCGCAAGGAAGTCCACAGGATGCCGGTACCACCATGACCGGGGTGTCAGACGAATGTAAGGTGCGTGTCGAGGACACGCCCCCGGGTCAGTCGGCGTAATGCGCCTGCTTGCGCACGATCGCCATCGCGATCTCCAGCGACTGCTCGTAGTTCAGGCGCGGATCGACGGAGGAGCGGTAGGCACGCTCCAGGTCGCGTTCGGTCAGCTCGCGGGCGCCGCCGGTGCATTCGGTCACGTCCTCCCCGGTCAGCTCCAGGTGCACGCCGCCCAACCGCGTGCCGGCCGCGGCATGCAGATCGAAGGACATCTCGACCTCGCCACGCACATTGTCGAAACGGCGCGTCTTGTAGCCATTGCTGGTGCTCTCGGTATTGCCATGCATCGCATCGCACACCCACAGCACGCGCCGGCCATCGCGCTTGACCGCATTCAACAGCGGCGGCAGCTTCTGCGCGATCTGCGCCGCGCCCATGCGGTGGATGAAACTCAGGCGGCCCGGCTCGTCATCGGGGTTGAGCACATCGATCAGGCGCAGCAGCTGGTCCGGCTGCACGGACGGGCCGACCTTGATCGCGATCGGATTGCGCACGCCACGCAGGTATTCCACGTGCGCGCCATCCAGCGCCGCGGTGCGCATGCCGATCCACGGGTAGTGCGTGCTCAGGTTCAACCAACCCTGCTGGCGCGGCACCTGCCGGGTCAGCGCCTGCTCGTAGGGCAGCAGCAGCGCTTCGTGCGAGGTGTAGAAGTCGATCCGGTTGAGGTTGTACACCTGCGTGCCGGACAGCGTTTCCATGAAGCGCACCGCGTCGCCGATCGAGGACACCATCTTCTGGTAATCGGTGGCCAGCGGCGAATGCCGCACCCACTCCAGGTTCCAGTACTCGGGGTGGTGCAGATCGGCGAAGCCGCCATCGATCAGCGCCCGCACGAAGTTCATGGTCATCGCCGAATGCGCATGCGCCTGCAGCATCCGGCGTGGGTCCGGCAGACGGGCAGCTTCGGTGAATTCCGGCGCATTGATCACGTCGCCGCGGTAGCTGGGCAGGGTCACGCCGTCGCGGGTTTCGGTATCGGCCGAGCGCGGCTTGGCGTACTGCCCGGCGAAACGCCCGACCCGGATCACCGGCTTGCGCATGCCGTGCACCAGCACCAGGCTCATCTGCAGCAGCACCTTGAGCCGGTTGGAGATGGTGGTGGATTCGCAGTCGCTGAAGTTCTCCGCGCAGTCACCGCCCTGCAGCAGGAAGCGCTTGCCTTCCTGGGCATCGGCCAGCTGCTGCTTGAGCGCCAGGATCTCCCAGGAGGTCACCAGCGGCGGCAGCCGCTTGAGCTCGTGCAGCGAGGCATCCAGCGCCAGCGGGTCCGGGTAGGTCGGCATCTGCAGCGCCGGCTTGCCACGCCAGCTCTCCGGCGACCAGGCAGCGTCGACGGCGGTCGCGGCGGGATCGGCTACGGGGGGGGCGGACAGGCTCATCACGGACTTCCGGGGTGTGGGGCCGGTCATGGTCGCAGAGCGCGCCGCCGCCGCAAAGGGCTGGGCCGGCCTGCGTGGCTGAACACCGGTCAACGGGCGCGGCGATCGGCCAGATCGCGCATGGTCCAGCGGCCGCGGACAGGCGCATGATTTGTTACGGAGTAACACTTGCCAGGCCGGCCCCCTCCCCCCTTTGCCCAGCCAAGCCATCCTCATGAAGCCCTCCCTGCTTGCTACCGGTATTGCTGTTTCCCTGGCCTTGACCGGCCTGCCCGCCCTCGCCGCCGCCCCTGCCAACGCCACCCCCGCCGTCACCGATCTGGATGCCGTCACCGTCAGCGCCCAGCTCGACCAGGCGCGCAACGCCCTGTCGCCGGATATCGGCAGCAGCCAGTACCAGATCACCGCCGAAGACATCCAGAACCTGCCGCTGGGTGCCTCCACCCCGTTGAACCAGGTGCTGCTGCAGGCACCGGGCGTGGTCCAAGACTCGTACGGCGGCGTGCACGTGCGCGGCGACCACGCCAACCTGCAGTACCGGCTCAACGGCGTGCTGCTGCCCGAATCGATCTCCGGCTTCGGCCAGACCCTGGACGCCCGCGCGATCAAGAGCCTCCGCCTGATGGATGGCGCCCTGCCGGCACAGTTTGGCGAGCGCACCGCCGCCGTGGTCGACATCACCACCCGCAGCGGCGCCGAGCTGGGCAATGGCGGCAGCGCCGGCCTCACCGCCGGCTCCTACGGCAAGGTCAACCCCAACGCCTCGTGGTGGGGCAGCCAGGGCCGCTGGAGCTGGTACCTGACCGGCAACTACGACCAGAACCAGATCGGCATGGAAAATCCCACCGCCTCGCGCCGGCCGGACCACGATGACACCCACCAGGGCAAGGCGTTCGCCGACCTGACCTACCTGGTCAACGACGCCACCCGCCTGAGCCTGTTCGCCGGCTTCTCCAACAACCGCTTCCAGATTCCGGTCAACCCCGGCCAGAGCCCGCAGTTCGGCTACCTGGATACGGTGAACGCCGACTCGGCCGCGCTGGACGAGAACCAGCGCGAGACCACCCGCTTCGGCATGCTGGTGCTGCAGGGAACAGTGGGCGACACCGCCTACCAGGTCTCGGCCGGCCAGCGCTACAGCGACCTGTCCTTCGACCCGGACCTCGCCGGCGACCTCATCTTCAACGGCGTGGCCTCGCAGGTGGAGCGCAGCAATCGCGCCAACAGCGTGCAGGCCGATTTCTCCACGCCGCTGGGTGAGAACCACACGCTGCGCTATGGCTTGTACGTCAACGCCGAGCGCGCCCGCGCCGGCAGCGACACCTGGGTCTTCCCGGTCGATGCCGACGGCCAGCAGGCCAGCACGACGCCGCTGCGCATCCTCGACGCCAATGCCTTCAACGCCACCACCACGGCTGTCTACCTGCAGGACGAATGGCGCCTGGGCGACGACTGGACGATCAACTACGGCCTGCGCGGCGACCGTTACAAGGCCTTCAGTGGCACCGAGGGCCAGCTCAGCCCGCGCCTGGGCGTGGTCTGGAACGCCAGCGACAGCACCACCGTGCACGCCGGCTACTCGCGCTACTTCACCCCACCGGCCAGCGAACTGGTGGCCAGCAGCGACATCGCCCTCTATGAGGGCACCACCAACCAGCAACCGGCCGGCGGCAGCACGATCCCGCTGTCCGAGCGCAGCGATTACTACGACATCGGCGTCTCCCAGCAGATCGGCGATCACCTCACCCTCGGCCTGGACGCCTATGACCGCAAGGTCGACCGGCTGCAGGACGAAGGCCAGTTCGGCGCCGCCTATATCTACTCGACCTTCAACTATCGCTACGGGCATATCCACGGCGTGGAATTCAGCGCCGACTACAGCAATGGCCCGCTCAGCGCCTACGTCAACGCGGCCTACAACAAGGCCATGGGCAAGCAGGTCATCACCGGCCAGTACAACCTGGATCCGGAAGCACTGGCCTATGTCCAGGACAACTGGATCCACCTGGACCACGACCAGAAACTGACCTCCTCCGGCGGCATCAGCTACGCCTTCGCCGGCCACAATCGTCTTGGCGCCGACTACGTCTTCGGTAGCGGCCTGCGCTCGGACGCCGACGGCGTCCCCAACGGTGGCGAACTCCCCGCCTACCTCCAGCTCAACCTGAGCGCCGGCCACGACTTCAACGCCGACAGCGGCCACCCGCTGCACGCACAGCTGGCCCTGGTCAACGCACTGGACCGCAGCTACCAGCTGCGCGACGGCGGCGGGATCGGCGTCTTCGCCCCGCAGTGGGGCCCGCGCCGTGGCGCCTACCTCAGCCTGCAGCAGGACTTCTGAGCGGTGCCCTGACACCTTGCGACCGGATCAGGCCGGGAACATCCAGACCTGACCGCAGCCTCCGACCTGGCCGCGCAACGCGTGCCAGGCCGGAGACGGCCGGATGCGACCTCAGTGGCGGCGACGCGCACGGAACGCCGTCACCAGCGCCCACAGCGCCAATGCCGCGAACCACACCAGGCTCCACATCGGCATCGTCAGGCCCAGGAACTGCCAATCGATGTTGCCGCAGTTGCCGGTACCGGTCAGCACCGTGCGGAACACCTCGAACGGCCCCATCGTCTCGCTGAGGAAGCTCAACGGTGGCCCGCAGCTCGAGCCCATGTCCTGCGGCAGCAACTGCACATACACATGGCGCCCGGCAATGCCGATACCGACAGCCGCCGCGATGAAGGCCAGCACGCCATACGTCTTCCGCCCGGCCGGATCACGCGGACCGTGCAGCGCCCCGATCAGGAACAGCAGCCCCAGCGCCGCGAACGCGATCCGCTGGAAGATGCACAACGGGCACGGCTCCAGCCCCATCTTCAGCTGCAGGAAGATCGCATACCCCAACAGCGCCGCGCAGACCAGGAACCCCAGCAGGAACTGGGCGCGGAAACTCCAACGCAATGGATTCATTGCCAACACTCGTGAAAGTCCAGGCGCCAAGATTAACAGGGCCGTGACCGCCCACGTCCATGCGCAGCTGCCGACCATCGGCGCCACCGGCCGGACAGCGAGTTCCGTGCAGCACGCCGAACCACACGAACGTGGCGATGGTGCCGAGGAGCCGGCCAGCGGCCGGCACTACCCACGCGTCGAGACCGGCACGTGCTGCGCTTTACCCCCATGCGCACCGATCCGGTGTGCAGGCGTTCCCGCCAACCTGCCCGCGCCAACGCCCCACCCCCACCCGCAGCGCCACGCTCTTGCCGTCATCAAACCCCAGAAACGGAAAAACCCGGCACAAGGCCGGGTTCTTCACCGAATAACAGGTACAGCTCGAAGATTACTCTTCGACGGCTTCAGCCACAGCAGCCGGGCGATCGACCAGCTCCACATAGGCCATCGGCGCATTGTCGCCAGCGCGGAAACCGCACTTCAGCAGACGCAGGTAGCCGCCCGGACGGTTCGCGTAACGCGGGCCCAGGGTGGTGAACAGATTGCCGACGGCTTCGTTGTCGCGCAGGCGAGCAAACGCCAGACGACGGTTGGCAACCGAATCAACCTTGGCCAGGGTGATCAGCGGCTCGGCAACGCGGCGCAGTTCCTTGGCCTTCGGCAGGGTGGTCTTGATCAGCTCGTGCTTGAACAGCGACGCGGCCATGTTCTTGAACATTGCTTCGCGATGGGCGCTGGTGCGGTTGAACTTGCGACCGGACTTCATATGACGCATGACGGTGATTCCTGAAGTGAATGTTGGATCGGTTGGGTATCGCTGTCGCCATCCTGGCGTTGCTGCTTGGACTGCGGATGGTCCGGTGCCAGCCGTCCTGGCTGGCCGTCACCGCAGGCTATCGACCTGTCGGTGCGGGGTGTTGCCGGTGAAGCCCCCGCACCCGAAGGTGCGGGGTCAAGCATCTTGCGTAGCGCTGGATCAGCCGAGCATGCCGTGCTGGGCGACACCGGCCGGCGGCCAGTTCTCCAGCTTCATGCCGAGCGAAAGGCCGCGCTGTGCGAGGACTTCCTTGATCTCGGTCAGCGACTTCTTGCCGAGGTTCGGGGTCTTGAGCAGCTCCACTTCGGTCTTCTGGATCAGATCGCCGATGTAATAGATGCTCTCTGCCTTGAGGCAGTTGGCCGAACGCACGGTCAGTTCCAGGTCGTCGATCGGGCGCAGCAGCACCGGATCCACGCCGTTGTTGGCCGGCTTGGCCGCACCGCGGTCGCGGTGGGTGAAGTCACCGAAGACCGACAGCTGATCGCTGAGGATGTCGGCGGCAGTGCGCACGGCTTCCTCGGCATCGATCGTGCCGTTGGTTTCGATGTCCAGCACCAGCTTGTCCAGATCGGTACGCTGTTCAACGCGGGCCGCTTCCACCGAATAGGCGACGCGACGGACCGGCGAGAACGAGGCGTCCAGGACCAGACGGCCGATGGCACGGGTTTCTTCATCCGGACGACGACGCGCGGCCGCCGGCTGGTAGCCGAAACCACGCTCGATCTTCAGACGCATATTGATTGCCGTGTCCTTGGTCAGGTGGCAAATGATATGGTCGTTGTTGAGGACTTCGACGTTGTGGTCCAGCTTGATATCAGCAGCGGTCACGACACCCGGACCCTGCTTGGACAGCGACAACGTAGCGTTGTCACCGGTATGCATGCGGATGGCCACGTCCTTCAGGTTGAGCAGGACTTCCAGCACGTCCTCCTGCAAGCCTTCGAGCGTGGTGTACTCGTGCAGTACGCCATCGATTTCGACTTCCGTGATGGCGAAGCCCGGGATGGACGACAGCAGCACGCGACGCAGGGCGTTGCCCAGCGTATGCCCGTAACCACGCTCCAAGGGTTCGATGACGACCTTGGCGCGGGTATCGGTAAGGCGTTCGATCTGCGGACCGCGAGGACGCAGAACCTGGTTGGCGGTAACCGTCATGTTGCGGGTTCTCCTGCGAACCTCCGGTGTGACCCGGAGGTTCTCCAATGTGAATTACTTCGAATACAACTCGACGATCAGCGCTTCGTTGATATCCGCAGGCAGGTCCGAACGATCCGGCACGGCCTTGAAGATGCCGGCGAACTTGCCGGAATCAACTTCAACCCACGACGGACGCAGGTCATGCGTGGCAGACACGGTCAGGGCTTCCTGAACGCGCAGCTGCTTGGCAGCCTTCTCGGACAGAGCGACGGCGTCGCCAGCCTTGACCTGGTACGAAGCCAGGTTGACCGACTTGCCGTTCACGGTGACGCCGCGGTGCGAGACCAGCTGACGGGCAGCCGGACGGGTCACAGCGAAGCCCATGCGATAGACGACGTTGTCCAGACGGGTTTCCAACAACTGCAGCAGGTTCTCGCCGGTGTTGCCCTTCTTGGTCGAGGCCTTCTTGTAGTAGTTGCGGAACTGACGCTCCAGCAGACCGTAGATACGCTTGACCTTCTGCTTTTCGCGCAGCTGGGTAGCGTAGTCGGACAGCTTGCCCTTACGGGCAGTGGCGCCGTGCTGGCCGGGCTTCTGCTCCAGCTTGCACTTGGAGTCCAGCGCACGGGCCGGGCTCTTGAGGGAAAGGTCGGCGCCTTCGCGGCGGGCGAGCTTACAGGTAGGACCGATATAACGAGCCATTTCTTATCGCTCCTTTAGACGCGACGCTTCTTCGGCGGACGGCACCCGTTGTGCGGGATTGGCGTCACGTCGATGATGTTGGTGATCTTGTAGCCCACGTTGTTCAGCGAGCGCACGGCCGACTCACGACCCGGACCCGGGCCCTTGATGCGGACTTCCAGGGACTTGACGCCGTAGTCGAGCGCGGCACGGCCGGCCTTCTCGGCAGCCACCTGGGCAGCGAACGGGGTGGACTTACGCGAACCGCGGAAGCCAGCGCCACCGGAGGTCGCCCACGACAGAGCGTTGCCCTGACGGTCGGTGATGGTCACGATGGTGTTGTTGAAAGAAGCATGGACGTGGGCGACGCCGTCAGTGACGACGCGCTTGATCTTCTTCTTGGTCTTAGCGACGGGCTTAGCCATTTCTTAGGTCCCTTACTTCCTGATCGCCTTGCGCGGGCCCTTGCGGGTGCGGGCGTTGGTACGGGTGCGCTGGCCACGAAGCGGCAGACCGCGACGGTGACGCAGACCGCGGTAGCAGCCCAGGTCCATCAGGCGCTTGATCGCGATACCGATTTCACGGCGCAGATCGCCTTCCACGATGTACTTGCCGACTTCGAGACGCAGACGCTCGATTTCCGGCTCCGACAGATCGCGGATCTTGGTGGTCGAGGTCACGCCTGCGGCGTCGCAGACCTTCTTCGAACGGGTACGGCCGATGCCGTAAATGCTTTGCAACCCGACCCAGACGTGCTTCTGGGCTGGCAGGTTGACGCCTGCAATACGCGCCATGACGCGGTTCTCCAGCTGAGTGATGGCCGACAGCGCACCATGGGCGCGCCAATCCGGCAGGATGGATCAAAAAAGTGAACTAGCGATTCTATCAAGGTCTCGGTTTACTGGGAAGCCCGTGGAACCTTGAGGTTCCATGGACCCGGCGTGGGGAGTGTGCCCATGCTCCGGCGCCGGATGTCGTTGACTGCAGAGGTTGCCCTCGCCGCCGCCCGCGCTACTCCCGCGCGGGACCACCACATCACACCCCCACCCGAAACCGCTGCAGGGGCCGCCCTTCGATTTGGAAGGCCAGTCCGGGAACCGGAGGGCCTTCACAACAAGAAGACTAGTGTAACAGGTCAATCAGCCGCGGGCAAAACCGCCGCGGTTGCCGCCCTTCAGGTTGGCCTTCTTCAACAGGCTCTCATACTGGTGCGACATCAGGTGCGCCTGGATCTGGGCGATGAAGTCCATCACCACCACCACCACGATCAGCAGCGAGGTGCCGCCGAAGTAGAACGAGGCGCCCAGCTGGGTGCGCAGGATTTCCGGCAGCAGGCAGACGATCACCAGGTACAGCGAACCGGCAGCCGTCAGGCGGGTCAGCACGGCATCCACGTAGTCGGCGGTGGCCTTGCCCGGACGGATGCCCGGAATCAGCGCGCCCGACTTCTTCAGGTTGTCGGCGGTTTCCTGCGAGTTGAACACCAGCGCGGTGTAGAAGAACGCAAAGCCACTGATCAGCGCAGCGAACACGATCATGTGCAGCGGCTCGCCCGGGCCGAGGGCGTTGGCGACCTTCTGCAGCCACGTGGCCGAGCTGGCCTGGCCGGACCACATCGCCAGCGTCGTCGGGAACGCCAGGATGCTCGAGGCGAAGATGGCCGGGATCACGCCCGCCATGTTCAGCTTCAGCGGCAGGAACGAGGTCTGGTTCATGTACGCGTTGCGGCCACCCTGGCGACGTGCGTAGTTCACCGTGATGCGGCGTTGGCCCCGCTCGACGAACACCACGAAGTAGGTGAAGGCCAGCACCACCAGCACGATCAGCAGCAGGGCGATGAAGCTCATGTTGCCGTCGCGGTAGGCTTCCACGGTGTGGATGACCGCGCCCGGCAGGCCGGCCACGATGCCGGCGAAGATGATCAGCGAGACACCGTTGCCGATGCCGCGCTCGGTGACCTGCTCACCGACCCACATCAGGAAGATGGTACCGGCGGTCAGCGCGACGATGGCGGTGAGCACGAAGCCCATGCCCGGTGCGTAGACGACCGGGGCACCGCCCGGGGAGACCTGGTTCTGCAGCGCCAGCGCGATGCTGCCGCCCTGCACCACCGCCAGCAACACGGCGCCGATGCGGGAATATTGGGTGATCTTGCGACGACCCGATTCACCTTCCTTCTGCATCGATTTCAATGCCGGGAAGATGTGGACCGCCAGCTGCATCACGATGGATGCCGAGATGTACGGCATCACGTTCAGCGCGAAAATGCTGAAACGGTGCAGGGCGCCGCCCGAGAACATGTTGAACATGTCCACGATGCCGCCGCCCTGCGCCTGCATGAGCGCAAGCATGGCATCGGGATTGACGCCAGGCACCGGCACATAACAGCCGATGCGGTAGACGATCAATGCCCCGATGACGAACAGCAGGCGCTGGCGGAGTTCCGTGAACTTGCCGAGCCCGCCGCCGAGGTTACCAATGCCAGCTTGCGCCATGTCTTACTCCTGTACGCTGCCGCCGGCAGCTTCGATCGCGGCCTTGGCACTGGCCGTTGCAGCGACGCCCTTCAGGGTGAAGGCCTTGGTCAGGTCACCCTTCATGACGATCTTGGCACGCTTGGCGGTGCTCGGGACCAGCTTGGCAGCGCGCAGCGCGGCAAAGTCGATCTCGCCGGCTTCCAGGCGTTCCAGCTGGTAGGACAGCACTTCAGCGGTGTCCTTGGCGATCTTGGAACGGAAACCGACCTTCGGCAGACGACGCTGCATGGGGGTCTGACCGCCTTCGAAGCCTGCCTTGATCTTGCCGCCACCCTTACGGGCGAACGAACCCTTGTGGCCGCGGCCGCAGGTCTTGCCCAGGCCGGAGCCGATACCACGACCGACGCGGGTGCGCTCTTTACGAGCGCCCGGTGCCGGGCTCAATTCATTCAGATGCATGGTCATTGGATTATTCCTCAACCTTGACGAGGTAGTGGACCTTGTTGATCAGGCCGCGAACCTGCGGGCTGTCCTTCAGTTCACGCACATCGTTGAGCTTGTTCAGGCCCAGGGCACGCACCGACAGGCGGTGACGCGACTGGGTGCCACGCAGGCCAGCCACCAGGCGGACCTTGACGGTCTTGACGGTTTCATTAGCCATGGTTGAGATCCTCCACCTTCTTGCCGCGCTTGGCCGCGATGCGGACCGGCGACTGCATTTCGGTCAGACCCTTCAGCGTGGCGCGAACCAGGTTGATCGGGTTACGCGAACCGACGGCCTTGGCCAGCACGTTCTTGACGCCAACGGCTTCCAGGACGGCGCGCATGGCACCACCGGCAATCACACCGGTACCTTCGGAGGCCGGCATCATGAACACGCGGGCTGCGCCGTGGCCGGACTTCACCGGGTGCCACAGGGTGCCGTTGTTCAGATCGACGGTGGCCAGGTTCTTGCGAGCCTGTTCCATCGACTTCTGGATCGCGACCGGCACTTCACGCGCCTTGCCGTAACCGAAGCCGACCTTGCCTGCGCCGTCACCGACCACGGTCAGTGCGGTGAAGGTGAACTGGCGGCCGCCCTTGACGGTCTTGCTGACGCGGTTGACCGCGACCAGCTTTTCGATCATGCCGTCGTCGACTTTCTCTTCGCGGCGATCGCGATCGCGACCCCGCTGCTGACGTTCTTCTGCCATGTTGATTCCTTGATTGATTGAGTATGTACGGCTCAGGGCCGCTTATAGCTGTGAGATGGAGCGGTGATTCGAGCGCCCCTGCAGAAGAAGGACGTCGCCCGGCGCAACCCGCGCCGGCAGGCAGGCGGAAGCGGGGACCAGCCCCGCTTCCTTATCCCTTAGAACTGCAGGCCGCCTTCGCGGGCTGCATCAGCCAGTGCCTTGATGCGGCCGTGGTAGCGGTAGCCCGAGCGGTCGAAAGCGACCTTCTCGATGCCCGCAGCCTTGGCGCGCTCGGCGACCAGCTTGCCAACCTTGGCGGCGGCGTCGCTGTTCTTGCCGTTCTTCAGGCCTTCCTTGACGTCGGCCTGGGTGGTGTTGGCAGCTGCCAGCACCTTGGAGCCGTCGGCGGTGAAGACCTGGGCGTACAGGTGCTGACCGGTGCGCAGCACCGACAGACGCGGCACGCCGAGCACACGGATGTGGGCACGGGTCGACTTGGCACGACGCAGACGAGCGATGTTCTTGTTCATGATCTTTTTCCTTGAAAGCTGAGGGCGTGAGTTACGCCTTCTTGGCTTCCTTACGAATGATGACTTCGCCGGCGTACTTCACACCCTTGCCCTTGTAGGGCTCCGGCGGACGGAAGCCACGGATCTTGGCGGCAACTTCGCCAACGCGCTGCTTGTCGGTGCCCTGGACCAGCACTTCGGTCTGGGTCGGGGTCGAAATGGTGATGCCTTCCGGCGCCACGAACAGGACCGGATGCGAGAACCCGAGCGACAGGTTCAGGTCCTTGCCCTGCATGGCGGCACGGTAACCGACGCCGACCAGCTCGAGCTTGCGCTCGAAGCCTTCGGTCACGCCGTGGACCATGTTGGCCAGGATGGCGCGCACGGTGCCGGTGAGGGCGACCAGCGAGGCATCGTTGGCGGCCAGGGTGGCAACGCCGTTGTCGACAGTGATTTCAACGCCAGCAACCTTGGCAAGCGACAGGGTGCCCTTCGGGCCCTTCACGCTGACGGATTCCGGCTGGATGTTCAGTTCAACGCCCTTGGGCAGGTTGACTGGCTTCTTGGCTACGCGGGACATAGTTGTTTCCTTCTCGCCTTAGGCCACGAAGCACAGGACTTCGCCGCCGACGCCCAACTGGCGCGCCTGCGCATCAGTCATGATGCCCTTGGAGGTGGAGATGATGGAGATACCCAGGCCGTTGAGGACCTTCGGCAGCTCGGACTTGCCACGGTACTGGCGCAGACCCGAACGCGAGAAGCGCTTCAGGGTCTCGATGACCGGCTTGCCTTCGAAATACTTCAGGACGATTTCAAGCTCGGCCTTGTTGTTCTCGATCTTGGTCACGCGCAGATCGGTGATGTAGCCTTCGGCCTTCAACACCTCTGCGATTGCCACCTTGATCTTGGACGACGGTGCTTTCACCGTCTGCTTGCCAACCGCGGCCGCATTCTTGATGCGTACCAGCAGGTCGGCGATGGGATCAGTCATGCTCATAGTCGATACCTTTGAGTGCACCGATATCCGCTTTCGCGAAAATCTTGTGTCTACCTGGGATGGGCCAGGGCCCTTGTTGCCTGTTCAGCGGACCAACGGCCCGCTCTACGCCAGCCCCCGTGACGGAGCAAGACGCGGGAGTATACGGCAAAAAGAGCCCGACTTGCGTCGGGCTCCCTTAATCCGGGATCAGGGCCGGAAAACCGACCCCTCTCCCCTGCCCCGTGCCGTGAAGGCGCGAGGCAGTGGAAGGGACGAATCCCTTACCAGCTGGCCTTGCGCAGGCCCGGCACGTCGCCACGCATGGTGGCTTCACGCAGCTTGTTACGGCCCAGGCCGAACTTGCTGTACACGCCACGCGGGCGGCCCGAGAGCTCGCAACGGTTGCGGTGACGGCTCGGCGACGAGTCGCGCGGCAGCTTCTGCAGCTTGATGACGGCCTCGGCCTTTTCGTCGTACGACGCGGTCGTGCTGGAGATGATCTTCTTCAGCTCTTCACGCTTGCCGGCGTACTTGACGGCCAGCTTCGCACGCTTGAGGTCGCGGTTGACCATGGAGGTCTTTGCCATTTCGGATTCCTCGACGTATCAGTTACGGAACGGGAACTTGAACGCTGCGAGCAGCGCCTTCGCTTCCGCATCGGTCTTGGCGGTGGTGGTGATGGCGATATCCATGCCACGGATCGCGTCGACAGCGTCGAAGTCGATTTCCGGGAAGATGATCTGTTCCTTCACACCCATGTTGAAGTTGCCGCGACCGTCGAAGGAACGACCCGAGACACCACGGAAGTCGCGCACGCGCGGCAACGAGATGTTGATCAGACGGTCCATGAACTCGTACATCTTTTCACGACGCAGCGTGGTCTTGCAGCCGATCGGCCAACCATCGCGGATCTTGAACGATGCCACCGAGACGCGGGACTTGGTCACGATCGGCTTCTGACCGGAGACCTTGGCCATATCGGCGACGGCATTTTCCAGGATCTTCTTGTTCGTGGCTGCTTCGCCGACACCCATGTTCAGGGTGACCTTGACCAGCTTCGGAACCTGCATCGGATTGGTGTAGCCGAACTGCTTCATCAGCGCCGGCACCACTTCTTCCTTGTAAAACTTTTCGAGACGGGAATTCATCAGCTCATTCCTCAGGCGTCGAGCGCCTCACCGCTGGAGCGGAACACACGCAGTTTGCGTCCATCCTCCAGCACCTTGAAGCCAACGCGCTCGCCCTTGCCCGAAGCCGGGTTCAGCACATTCACGTTGGAGATATGGATCGACGCTTCACGCTCGACCACGCCGCCGGCAACGCCTGCCTGCGGGTTCGGCTTGGTGTGGCGCTTGACGATGTTCACGTTGGCGACGATCACACGATCGCCGTCGACGCGGACGACTTCGCCCTGCTTGCCCTTGTCCTTGCCGGTGTTGACGACGACCTGGTCGCCCTTCTTGATACGGTTAGCCATGATTATCTCCTGGCGCTCACAGAACTTCGGGAGCGAGCGAGACGATCTTCATGAACTTCTCGGAACGAAGTTCACGGGTCACCGGTCCGAAGATGCGGGTGCCGATCGGCTCTTGCTTGTTGTTGAGCAGGACCGCGGCGTTGCCGTCGAAACGGATCAGCGAGCCATCGGCGCGACGCACACCCTTGCGGGTACGCACCACGACGGCGTCATACACTTCACCCTTCTTGACTTTGCCGCGCGGGATTGCGTCCTTCACGGTGACCTTGATGATGTCGCCGATGTGGGCATAACGGCGCTTGGAACCACCCAGCACCTTGATGCACATCAGTTCCTTGGCACCGGAGTTGTCCGCGGCGTCGAGGTAGCTCTGCATCTGGATCATGATTCAGATCTCCTTATTCAGCCGCACGCGTGATGACTTCCACCACGCGCCAGTTCTTGGTCTTGGACATCGGAGCAATCTCGGCCACGCGCACGACATCACCTTCGTTGCAGGTGTTGTCGGCGTCGTGTGCGTGCAGCTTGGTCGAACGCTTGATGTACTTGCCGTACAGGGCGTGCTTGACCAGGCGCTCCACCAACACGGTGACCGTCTTGTCCATCTTGTTGCTGACGACACGGCCTTCGACCGTGCGCAGCGTCTTGCTGTCGTTGTTATCGCTCATCGCGGCCATCCTTACTTGGTGCTGCCGAGCAGGGTCTTGACGCGAGCGATCTCGCGACGAACCCGGCGGGTTTCGTGGGTCTTCGGCAGCTGGCCAGTGACCTGCTGCATACGGAGCGAGAACTGCTCCTTACGCAGGTCGATCAGGTGGCTCTTCAGGTCGTCAGCCGACTTTTCGCGAAGTTGTTTGATATCCATCAGAGCACCGTCCGGGTCACGAAAGTGGTGGTCACGGAGAGCTTGGCGGCAGCCAGGCGGAACGCCTCACGTGCCACGTCTTCTGCGACGCCTTCGATTTCATAGATCATGCGGCCGGGCTGGATCTGGGCTACCCAGTACTCCACGTTGCCCTTACCAGAACCCATTCGGACTTCGATGGGCTTCTTGGTGATCGGCTTGTCGGGGAACACTCGGATCCACATCTTGCCGCCGCGCTTGACGTAGCGGCTGATCGAGCGGCGGGCCGCTTCGATCTGACGCGCGGTCAGCTGACCATGAGCGGTTGCCTTCAGGCCGTACTCGCCGAAGCTGACGGCGTTGCCGCTCCAGCTCAGACCATCGTTACGGCCCTTGTGTACCTTGCGGTATTTGGTTCGCTTGGGTTGCAACATTGTCGTTACCTCGCTTCACGAGCCGGGCGCGACGGACGGTCACCGCGGTCGCCGCGATCGTTACGATCGTTGCGCGGGGAGTCGTCCTGCTTTTCCTGGCCAACCTGGGAGAAATCGAAGACTTCGCCCTTGTAGATCCAGACCTTGATGCCGATGATGCCGTAGGTCGTCTTGGCTTCAGCGAAGCCATAGTCGATGTCGGCACGCAGCGTATGCAGCGGCACGCGGCCTTCGCGGTACCACTCCGAACGGGCGATTTCCGCGCCGTTCAAGCGGCCACCGACGTTGACCTTGATGCCCAGGGCACCGAGGCGCATCGCGTTGCCGACCGAGCGCTTCATTGCGCGGCGGAACATGATGCGACGCTCCAGCTGCTGCGCGATCGACTCGGCAACCAGCTGTGCGTCCAGCTCGGGTTTACGCACTTCGGTGACGTTGATGTGCGCCGGGACGCCCATCATTTCGCTCACTTCCTTGCGCAGCTTCTCGATGTCCTCACCGCGCTTGCCGATCACCACGCCCGGACGGGCGGTGTGGATCGTCACGCGAGCGGTCTTTGCCGGACGCTCGATCAGGATCTTGCTGATGCCGGCCTGCGCAAGCTTCTTGCGCAGCATGTCCCGCACCTTCAGGTCGGCTGCCAGATAACCAGCGAACTCGGCCTTGTTGGCGTACCACTTGGAGTTCCAGTCCTTGGAAATGCCGAGGCGGATACCAATCGGATGAACTTTATGACCCATGGTGTTTTCCTTTCCGCTTACTTGCCGGCGCCCACAACCACAGTGATGTGGCTGGTGCGCTTGAGGATGCGGGTGCCGCGGCCTTTCGCCCGCGCCATGAAACGCTTCAGGGTCGGACCTTCATCTACCATGATGGTCTGTACCTTCAGCTCGTCGACGTCGGCGCCCTGGTTGTTCTCGGCGTTTGCAATAGCCGACTCCACCACCTTCTTGATCAGGTGGGCAGCCTTCTTGTCCGAGAACTTCAGCAGGTTGACCGCACGCTCGGCCGGCAGGCCACGCACCTGGTCAGCGACCAGGCGGGCTTTCTGCGCAGAGATGCGCGCGGAGCGCAGGATTGCTTTCGCTTCCATTGTCATCTCTCCTTACTTGCCCGACTTCTTGTCACCACCGTGACCCTTGAAGGTCCGGGTGATGGCAAATTCGCCGAGCTTGTGGCCGACCATGTTCTCGTTGACGAGCACCGGAACGTGGTTCTTACCGTTATGAACGGCGATGGTGACGCCTACCATTTCCGGCAGGATCATCGAACGGCGCGACCAGGTCTTGATCGGCTTCTTGCTACCCGCAGCGGCTTCCACCTTCTTGATGAGGTGGTGATCGACAAACGGGCCCTTCTTGAGTGAACGTGCCATGGTCGATTAGCCCCTACGATCGCGGACGATGAATTGCTGGGTGCGCTTGTTATGGCGCGTCTTGTAACCCTTGGTCGGGACACCCCACGGGGTGACCGGATGCGGGTTGCCCTGGCCGGCCTTCGCCTCACCACCACCGTGCGGATGGTCAACCGGGTTCATGGCAGCACCACGAACGGTCGGGCGGACACCACGCCAGCGCTTGGCGCCAGCCTTGCCCAGCTTTTCCAGGTTGTGTTCGTCGTTACCGACTTCACCGATGGTGGCACGGCACTCGACCGGCACCTTGCGCATTTCACCCGAGCGCAGGCGCAGGGTGGCGTAGATGCCTTCACGAGCGACGAGCTGCACGGCAGCGCCGGCGGCACGCGCGATCTGTGCACCCTTGCCCGGCTTCAGTTCGATGCCGTGGACAGTGGTACCGACCGGGATGTTGCGCAGCGGCAGGGTGTTGCCGGTCTTGATCGGCGCATCCGAACCCGCGATCACCTGGTCACCGGCCTTCAGGCCCTTCGGTGCGATGATGTAGCGGCGCTCGCCGTCGACGTAGCACAGCAGGGCGATATGGGCGGTGCGGTTCGGATCGTATTCGATGCGTTCCACGCGCGCCGGAATGCCTTCCTTGTTGCGCTTGAAGTCGATGACACGGTAGTGCTGCTTGTGACCACCACCCACGTGACGGGTGGTGATGCGGCCGTGGTGGTTACGACCACCGGACTTGCTCTGCGGCTCCAGCAGCGCGGCATGCGGCGCGCCCTTGTGCAGATCGGGCGTGACCACGCGCACGGCCGAACGACGGCCGGGAGAAGTGGGTTTGAATTTCATCAATGGCATGGGATGTACCTCAGGCCTTGGCCGTTACATCGATGGACTGGCCATCGGCGAGACGCACGTACGCCTTGCGCCAATCGCCGCGGCGGCCGGTGCGGTTACGGAAGGACTTGTTCTTGCCCTTCACGTTCAGCACGTTGACCGACTCGACCTTGACGTCGAACAGCTGCTCGACCGCGGCCTTTACATCGGCCTTGGTGGCTTCGTTCGAAACTTCGAAGACATACTGGTTGGAATGTTCCTGCAGGCGCGCGGTCTTTTCGGAGACTCGCGGAGCGCGCAGCACGCTGAAGACTTTTTCGTTGCTGCTCATGCCAGCCACTCCTCGACCTTCTTGACCGCATCAGCGGTGATGACGACCGTGTCGGCACCGACCAGCGACACCGGGTCCAGGCCCTGCACGTCACGCACTTCCACGTAGGGAATGTTGCGGGCCGACAGGTACAGGTGCTCGGAAGCATCTTCGGTGACGATCAGCGGACGCTTGCCCACTTCCAGGCCGGCCAGCTTGGCGATCAACGACTTGGTGTTGGTCGCTTCGACATCGAAGGACTCCACGATCGTCAGACGGCCCTGGCGGTTCAGCTCGGACAGGATCGCGCACATGGCTGCACGGTACTGCTTACGGTTGACCTTCTGCTCGAAGCTGCGCGGCTTGGCCGCGAAGGTGACACCGCCGCCGATGAAGATCGGAGCCGTCAGTGCGCCATGACGCGCGCCGCCGCCCTTCTGCTTCTTCGACTTCTTGGTGGTACCAGCCACTTCAGAGCGAGTCTTCTGTGCCTTGGTGCCGGCGCGACCGGCGTTACGGTAAGCAACGACGACCTGGTGAACCAGATCTTCGCTGAAATCGCGACCGAACACGGCATCGGAGACCGAGACCTTGTTGTTGCTACCCGTGATAACGAGTTCCATCGTCATCTCTCCTTATGCCTTGCTAGCCGGACGAACGATCACGTCACCACCCGCTGCGCCCGGAACGGCACCACGGATCGCGATCAGACCACGCTCGACATCGACCTTCACCACTTCCAGGTTCTGGGTGCTCTGCTGCACCGAACCCATGTGGCCGGACATCTTCTTACCCGGGAAAACGCGACCCGGGGTCTGGCGTTGGCCCAAGGAACCCGGCGCGCGATGCGACAGCGAGTTACCGTGGGTTGCATCGCCCATACGGAAGTTGTAGCGCTTGATGGTGCCCTGGAAGCCCTTACCCTTGGTGACACCCTGGACGTCGACCTTCTGGCCAACTTCAAAGATGTCCGCCTTGACTTCGCCGCCGACGGCGAAATCGCCGAGCTGCGCGTCTTCAACGCGGAATTCCCACAGGCCACGGCCCGCGTCGACCTTCGCCTTGGCGAAGTGACCGGCTTCCGGCTTGTTGACCAGGGCAGCGCGACGCGCGCCGACGGTCACCTGCACGGCGCTGTAGCCGTCAGCTTCGACGGTCTTGATCTGCGCGATGCGGTTCGGGGTGGCTTCAATCAGGGTTACCGGGATGGCCTGGCCATCTTCGGTGAACACGCGGCTCATGCCAGCCTTGCGGCCCACGAAGCCCAACGAATATTTCTTCGTCATGGTCGTAGTCCTCAGGTCAGCTTGATCTGAACGTCGACGCCGGCAGCCAGTTCGAGCTTCATCAGCGCGTCCACGGTCTTGTCGTTCGGGTCAACGATATCGAGCACGCGCTTGTGCGTGCGGGTCTCGTACTGGTCACGCGCGTCTTTGTCGACGTGCGGGGAGACGAGAATGGTGTAACGCTCGATCTTGGTCGGCAGGGGGATCGGGCCACGCACTTGCGCGCCGGTCCGCTTTGCCGTTTCTACGATCTCGCTGGCCGAACGGTCGATCAAACGATGATCGAACGCCTTCAGCCGAATCCGGATCTTTTGGTCCGCCATGACGGTGGGTTCCTTCGTTAAAAGAGCGACGGACAAGGCCTCTGGGTTGCCTTGTCCCATGAATATCCTGAATGCAGACGCCGCACATTCCTGCGCGGCGACAAGATCTTTCCGTAGACCTCAAAAATCGAGGCAGACCGGTTTCCCGATCTGCCCAGACAAAAAGTATAGCGCGCATACAAGTTGGCAGTCAACAGGGTCACTGTTGACAAAGCCTGAATGGCGCGACCCTTCCTGGTCTGGGGAACACGAGGAGCATCCTGCGCCTCTTTTCCCATTTAATTACGCCCCGATGCCCTACCCAGGCAACATCGGGGCGCAGATTCTAGCAGATTACTCGAGGATCTTGGAGACCACGCCGGCGCCGACGGTACGACCGCCTTCACGGATGGCGAAGCGCAGACCTTCGTCCATTGCCACCGGGTTGATCAGGGTGACAACCATCTTCACGTTGTCGCCCGGCATCACCATTTCCACACCTTCCGGCAGTTCGCAAGCACCGGTGATGTCGGTGGTACGGAAGTAGAACTGCGGACGGTAGCCCTTGAAGAACGGGGTGTGGCGGCCGCCTTCATCCTTGGACAGGACGTAGACTTCGGCGTCGAACTTGGTGTGCGGCTTGATCGAACCCGGCTTGGCCAGGACCTGGCCACGCTCGACGTCGTCACGCTTGGTACCGCGCAGCAGCAGACCGGCGTTGTCACCTGCCTGACCCTGGTCCAGCAGCTTGCGGAACATTTCCACGCCGGTCACGGTGGTCTTCTGGACCGGACGGATACCGACGATTTCGATTTCTTCGCCGACCTTGATCACGCCGCGCTCGATACGACCGGTCACCACGGTGCCGCGGCCCGAGATCGAGAACACGTCTTCCACCGGCATCAGGAAGGGCTTGTCGACGTCACGCTCCGGGGTCGGGATCCAGCTGTCGAGAGCTTCGACCAGCTTGATCACGGCCGGCACGCCGATCTCGCTCTGGTCGCCTTCCAGCGCCAGGCGGGCCGAACCCGAGATGATCGGGGTGTCGTCGCCCGGGAAGTCGTACTTGCTCAGCAGCTCGCGGACTTCCATTTCAACCAGTTCCAGCAGCTCGGCGTCATCGACCATGTCTGCCTTGTTCAGGAAGACGACGATGTACGGCACGCCGACCTGACGCGACAGCAGGATGTGCTCGCGGGTCTGCGGCATCGGGCCGTCAGCAGCAGAGCAGACCAGGATCGCGCCGTCCATCTGGGCAGCACCGGTGATCATGTTCTTGACGTAGTCAGCATGGCCCGGGCAATCGACGTGGGCGTAGTGACGAACGGTGGATTCGTATTCGACGTGCGCGGTCGAGATCGTGATGCCACGTGCCTTTTCTTCCGGCGCGGCGTCGATCGCGGAGTAATCCTTGAATTCGCCACCGAAGCGCTCGGCACCGATCTTGGTCAGTGCAGCGGTCAGCGTGGTCTTGCCGTGATCGACGTGACCGATGGTGCCGACGTTGACGTGCGGCTTGGTGCGCTCGAACTTACCCTTTGCCATTGTTGTATACCTTGGATATCAGAAAAGAATGAGGTGGAGTCCTGAGCTTATGCTCAGGACTTCTTGACCACGGCTTCGGCGATGTTCGACGGAGCCGGCTCGTAATGGTCGAATTCCATCGTGAACGTTGCACGACCCTGGGTCTGCGAACGCAGCGAGGTCGCGTAGCCGAACATTTCACCCAGCGGAATCATCGCATTGATGATTTCAGCCGAACCGTCACCGGTCACGCTCGAACCCTGCAGCATGCCGCGACGACGGCTCACGTCGCCCATCACGTCACCCTGGTAATCGCTCGGGGTCACGATCTCGACCTTCATGATCGGCTCCAGCAGGACCGGCTTGGCCTTGGAGAAGCCCTGCTTGAAGGCCATCGAGGCGGCCAGCTTGAACGCCATTTCCGAGGAGTCGACGTCGTGGTACGAGCCGAACACCAGCTTGACCTTGACGTCCACGACCGGGAAGCCCGCCAGCGGACCGCTGGTGATGGTTTCGCGCAGACCCTTTTCGATCGACGGAATGAATTCCTTCGGAATCACGCCACCGGTGATGTCGTTGATGAACAGGAAGTCGTCCTTGATCAGCGGCCCGATCTTCGGGTCGGCACGATCTTCGGCGGTGATCGGCGACAGCTCGATCACGACGTGACCGTACTGACCCTTACCACCGGACTGCTTGGCGTGCTTGTAGTCCGACTTGACGTCCGCGGCCTGGATGGTTTCGCGGTAGGCCACCTGCGGCTTGCCGACGTTGGCTTCAACGTTGAACTCGCGCTTCATGCGGTCCACGATGATGTCCAGGTGCAGCTCGCCCATGCCCGAGATGATGGTCTGGCCGGATTCTTCGTCGGTCTTGACGCGGAACGACGGATCTTCCTGCGCCAGACGGCCCAGGGCCAGACCCATCTTTTCCTGGTCGGACTTGGTCTTCGGTTCGACGGCCATCGAGATCACCGGCTCCGGGAACACCATGCGCTCCAGGATGATCGGGTGGTCCTGCGAGCACAGGGTGTCGCCGGTGGTGGTGTCCTTCAGACCCACCGCCGCGGCGATGTCACCGGCCAGCACTTCCTTGATTTCTTCGCGATCGTTGGAGTGCATCTGCAGGATGCGGCCGATGCGCTCCTTCTTGCCCTTCACCGAGTTCAGCAGCTGGTCGCCGGCGTTCAGCGTGCCCGAGTAGACACGGAAGAAGGTCAGCGCGCCGACGAACGGGTCGGTGATGATCTTGAAGGCCAGGGCCGAGAACGGCGCCTTGTCATCGGACTTGCGGCTCAGCGCAACGGTTTCATCGTCGACGTCGGTACCGGTCACGTCCGGCACGTCGATCGGCGACGGCAGCAGCTGCACCACGCCGTCCAGCATGGCCTGCACGCCCTTGTTCTTGAACGCCGAGCCGCAGTACATCGGCACGATGTCGGTGGCCAGGGTGCGCACGCGCAGGGCTTCGACGATTTCGGCCTCGGTCAGCTCTTCGCCGCCCAGGTACTTTTCCATCAGCTCTTCGCTGGCTTCAGCCGCAGCTTCGATCATGTAGGTGCGGGCCTCTTCGGCCTCCGCCTGCATGTCCGCCGGGATCTCCAGGTACTCGAACTTCATGCCCTGCGAGGCTTCATCCCAATGGATGGCCTTCATCTTGATGAGGTCGACCACGCCCTTGAAGTTGTCTTCCGCGCCGATCGGCAGCTGCATCGGGACGGCGACAGCACCCAGCTTGGCCTTCAGCTGGCCAACGACCTTGGTGAAGTTCGCGCCGGTGCGGTCCATCTTGTTGACGAACGCGATGCGCGGCACCTTGTAACGGTTGGCCTGGCGCCACACGGTTTCCGACTGCGGCTGCACGCCACCGACGGCGCACAGCACGAAGACGGCACCGTCGAGCACGCGCAGCGAGCGCTCCACTTCGATGGTGAAGTCGACGTGCCCGGGGGTGTCGATGATGTTGAAGCGGTGCTCCGGCAGGGACTTGTCCATGCCCTTCCAGAACGCGGTGGTGGCAGCGGACTGGATCGTGATGCCACGCTCCTGCTCCTGCTCCATCCAGTCCATGGTGGCAGCGCCGTCGTGCACTTCACCGATCTTGTGGCTCTTGCCGGTGTAGAACAGGATGCGCTCGGACGTGGTGGTCTTGCCGGCATCGATGTGGGCCATGATGCCGAAATTGCGGTAACGCTCGATGGGAGTGGTGCGGGCCACGGGAGCCTCTCAATTTCTTGGAATTCGGATGGCCGAACGCCGCCTTTCGGCGGCCTTCGGATTGGCGCGGCACCCCAGGTGCCGCGGGGCAGCACCTAGATGGTGCTGCCGTGCCTGTTTTGCAAGGCCGTCAAACTCACCAGCGGTAGTGCGCGAAGGCCTTGTTGGCTTCGGCCATGCGGTGGGTTTCTTCGCGCTTCTTGATGGCGCCACCACGATTTTCCGAGGCGTCCAGCAGTTCGGCAGCCAGCTTCTTCGGCATGGTGTTCTCACCACGCTTGCGCGCCGAGTCGATCAGCCAACGCATCGCCAGCGCCATCTTGCGCGAGGAACGCACTTCGACCGGCACCTGGTAGGTGGCACCACCGACGCGGCGGGACTTGACTTCGACCGACGGAGCCACGTTTTCCAGAGCCTTCTGAACCAGCTCGACGGAATTCGGGTTCTTTTCGCCGATCACGTCCATGGCACCGTAGACGATCTTTTCAGCGACCGACTTCTTGCCGCTCAGCATCACCATGTTGATGAAACGAGCGATGGTTTCACTTCCGTGCTTCGGATCCGGCAGGACAGAGCGCTGCGGCGTATTACCTTTACGAGACATGTGTACTTTCCCTTAGCTCTTCGGACGCTTGGCGCCGTACTTGGAACGGCCCTGGCGACGCTTGGCAACGCCGGAGGCGTCCAGCGAGCCACGCACGGTGTGGTAACGCACACCCGGCAGATCCTTGACGCGACCGCCACGGATCAGGACCACGGAGTGCTCCTGCAGGTTGTGGCCTTCGCCGCCGATGTAGCTAATCACTTCTTCCTGGTTGGTCAGGCGAACCTTGGCAACCTTGCGAAGCGCCGAGTTCGGCTTCTTCGGAGTGGTGGTGTACACGCGCGTGCAGACGCCACGGCGCTGGGGGCACTTATCGAGGGCCGGGGAGGCACTCTTATAAGTGGTTGCCTGCCGCGGCTTGCGGACAAGCTGATTGATCGTCGCCATCAGTATGTTCTTCTGAGAGAGGCCAATGAAAAGACTGGCCATGAATGCGGAAATGTGCGAGCAGGCGAAAGACCGGCCTGCTGAGACAGACGATTGTAGCAACCCGGCGAAAACGCAGTCAAATGCGCACGCGCCAAGCCAGCCCTGATCCCGGGCCGTTACAGGGGAGCCTTTTCCATGCCCCCCGTTCAGGTTGTCAAGCCGGTCCGTTGAAAGACCGGCGGGCATCCTACCTCATCGGCAGGCGGACGACCAGTGGCCGGTGCCTGCTGATTTGCCGGGAGGGCCACCGACCGGAGCCGGCGCCCTGCCCTGCCGCGGGCCCGGCCGGAGCCGGGCCTGCGTATTACTCGTCGCTGCCCGGCGCCTGGTCGGCGTCGGTCGATTCCACCGCCACGGCGGCCACCGGGGCCACCTCAGCCACGGCCGGCGCGCTGCCGGACAGGGTCTGCATTTCCGAGTCGGTCAGCCCGGAGGCGTTGCGACGACGGTTGGCGTGGTAAGCCAGGCCCGTACCGGCCGGGATCAGACGGCCGACGATGACGTTTTCCTTCAGGCCGCGCAGGTTGTCCGAGGTGCCGCGAACGGCCGCTTCGGTCAGCACGCGGGTGGTTTCCTGGAACGACGCCGCCGAGATGAACGATTCGGTCGCCAGCGATGCCTTGGTGATACCCAGCAGGACCGGATCGAAACGGGCCGGCAGCTCGTTGCGGGTCGCCAGGCGGGCATTTTCCTCGATGACGCGCTGGCGCTCCGCCTGCTCGCCATTCAGGAACTTGCTGGTGCCCTGGTCGGTGATCTCGACCTTGCGCAGCATCTGGCGGGTGATCACCTCGATGTGCTTGTCGTTGATCTTCACGCCCTGCAGGCGGTACACGTCCTGGATTTCCTTGACCAGGTAGGCCGCCAGCGGTTCGACACCCAGCAGACGCAGGATGTCCTGCGGGCTCGGCTCGCCGTCCACGATGGTTTCGCCCTTGGTCACGTGCTCGCCTTCGAAGACGATCACCTGACGGTACTTCGGGATCAGCTCTTCGTGTTCCGAACCATCGGTGTCCTTGATGATCAGGCGCTGCTTGCCCTTGGTGTCCTTGCCGAAGCTGATGATGCCCGAACGCTCGGCCAGGATCGCCGGATCCTTCGGCTTGCGCGCTTCGAACAGATCGGCCACGCGCGGCAGACCACCGGTGATGTCACGGGTCTTGGACGCTTCCTGCGGGATCTTGGCGACCACGTCACCCACACCGACGGCGGCGCCGTCCTGCAGGTTGACGATCGAGCGCGGCGGCAGCAGGTACTGGGCCGGCAGATCCGTGTTCGGGATGGTCAGATCGTTGCCGTTCTTGTCCACGATGCGGACGATCGGGCGCAGATCCTTGGCCTGCGAACCACGACGCTTCGGATCGGTGATTTCACGCGATGCCAGGCCGGTCAGTTCGTCGGTCTTCTCGATGACGGTGACGCCGTCGATGAAGTCGATGAAGCGGATGAAACCGGCCACTTCCGACACGATCGGGTGGTTATGCGGGTCCCAGTTGGCCACGGTCTGGCCAGCCTTGACCGCATCGCCGTCCTTGGACGTAATGGTCGCACCGTACGGCAGCTTGTAACGCTCACGCTCACGACCGTGGGCATCGAGCACCGACATTTCACCCGAACGCGAGACCGCCACCAGCGAACCGCTGGCGTGCTCGACCGACTTCAGGTTGTTGAACTTCACCGAACCGGTGGTCTTGACGGTGATGTTGTCGACCGCAGCCGCTCGCGACGCCGCACCACCGATGTGGAACGTACGCATGGTCAGCTGGGTACCCGGCTCACCGATCGACTGCGCGGCGATGACGCCGACCGCTTCGCCGATGTTGACGATGTGGCCACGGGCCAGATCGCGACCGTAGCAGTGTGCGCAGACGCCGAACGGCGAGGCGCAGCTGATGGTCGAACGGACCTTGACCGACTGCACCGAGGCGTCTTCCAGCTTGGCCACCCACTGCTCGTCGAGCAGGGTGTTGCGGGTCACGATCGGATCTTCGTCGTTGCCCGGCAGGAACACGTCCTCGGCCACGACACGACCCAGCACGCGGTCCTTCAACGGCTCCACGACGTCGCCGCCTTCCACGATCGGGGTCATGGTCAGGCCTTCGGTGGTACCGCAATCCACTTCGGTGATGACCACGTCCTGCGCCACGTCGACCAGACGGCGGGTCAGGTAACCCGAGTTCGCCGTCTTCAGCGCGGTATCGGCCAGACCCTTACGGGCACCGTGGGTGGAGTTGAAGTACTCCTGCACGTTCAGGCCTTCACGGAAGTTCGCCTTGATGGGCGTTTCGATGATCGAGCCATCCGGACGCGCCATCAGGCCGCGCATACCGGCCAGCTGACGGATCTGCGCCTGCGAACCACGCGCACCGGAGTCGGCCATGATGTACAGCGAGTTCATCGACTTCTGGTCGATGGTCTCGCCTTCGGCATTGACCACCTTCTCGGTACCGATGGTGTCCATCATCGCCTTGGCGATGCGTTCATTGGTGCGCGACCAGATGTCGACCACCTTGTTGTAGCGCTCGCCGGCGGTGACCAGGCCCGACTGGTACTGCTCCTGGATTTCCAGCACTTCGGCTTCGGCCTCGGTGAGGATGCCGCGCTTCTCGTCCGGGATCAGCATGTCGTCGATGCCGATCGACACGCCCGCGCGGGTTGCGTAGGCGAAGCCGGTGTACATCAGCTTATCGGCGAACACGACCGTGTCCTTCAAGCCCAGCTGACGGTAGCTGGAGTTGATCAGGCGGCTGATGTTCTTCTTGGTCAGCTCGGTGTTGGCCAGCGCGAACGGCAGGCCTTCCGGCAGGATTTCAGCCAGCAGGGCGCGACCGATCGTGGTGTCCACGATCGAGGTCTTGTTCTGCTTGTTGCCTTCCTCGTCGGTCACCACTTCGGTGATGCGGACCTTGACGCGTGCGTGCAGTTCCACCACGCGGTTGTCGTAGGCGCGCTTGACTTCGGCGATGTTGGCGAAGGCCATGCCCTCGCCCTTCTTGTTCACCAGCGAGCGGGTCATGTAGTACAGACCCAGCACGACGTCCTGCGACGGCACGATGATCGGCTCGCCGTTGGCCGGCGACAGGATGTTGTTGGTGGACATCATCAGCGCACGCGCTTCCAGCTGGGCTTCCAGCGAGAGCGGCACGTGGACGGCCATCTGGTCACCGTCGAAGTCGGCGTTGAACGCGGTGCAGACCAGCGGGTGCAGCTGGATGGCCTTGCCTTCGATCAGGACCGGCTCGAAGGCCTGGATGCCCAGACGGTGCAGGGTCGGCGCACGGTTCAGCATCACCGGATGCTCGCGGATGACCTCTTCCAGGATGTCCCAGACTTCGGCTTCTTCGCGCTCGACCAGCTTCTTGGCGGCCTTGATGGTGGTGGCCAGGCCACGACGCTGCAGCTTGGCGAAGACGAACGGCTTGAACAGCTCAAGCGCCATCTTCTTCGGCAGGCCGCACTGGTGCAGGCGCAGGTACGGACCGACCACGATGACCGAACGGCCCGAGTAGTCCACGCGCTTGCCCAGCAGGTTCTGGCGGAAGCGGCCCTGCTTGCCCTTGATCATGTCGGCCAGCGACTTGAGCGGGCGCTTGTTGGTGCCGGTGATGGCACGGCCGCGACGGCCGTTGTCCAGCAGCGCATCGACCGATTCCTGCAGCATGCGCTTTTCATTGCGCACGATGATGTCCGGCGCGTTCAGCTCGAGCAGGCGGCGCAGGCGGTTGTTGCGGTTGATGACGCGGCGGTACAGATCGTTCAGATCGGAGGTCGCGAAGCGGCCACCGTCCAGCGGCACCAGCGGACGCAGGTCCGGCGGCAGCACCGGCAGCACGGTCATGACCATCCACTCCGGACGGTTGCCCGACTCGAGGAAGGCCTCGACCAGCTTGATGCGCTTGGTCAGTCGCTTGAGCTTGGTTTCCGAACCGGTGCTGGCGATTTCTTCGCGCAGGCGGGTCATTTCCGACTGCAGGTCGATGGTGCGCAGCAGTTCGTACACGGCCTCGGCGCCCATGGCGGCATCGAAGTCGTCGCCGTGTTCCTGGCGGGCCTGCAGGTACTGTTCTTCGGTCAGCAGCTGGCGGCGCTCCAGGGCGGTCAGGCCCGGCTCGGTCACCACGTAGGCTTCGAAGTACAGCACGCGCTCGATGTCACGCAGGGTCATGTCCAGCATCAGGCCGATGCGCGACGGCAGCGACTTGAGGAACCAGATGTGCGCGACCGGCGAGGCCAGGTCGATGTGACCCATGCGCTCGCGGCGCACCTTGGCCAGGGTGACTTCGGTGCCGCACTTTTCGCAGACCACGCCGCGGTGCTTCATGCGCTTGTACTTGCCGCACAAGCACTCGTAGTCCTTGACCGGTCCGAAGATGGCGGCGCAGAACAGGCCGTCACGTTCCGGCTTGAACGTACGGTAGTTGATGGTTTCCGGCTTCTTCACTTCGCCGAAGGACCACGAACGGATCAGGTCCGGCGAGGCCAGCGCGATCTTGATCGCGTCGAAGTCCAGCGTCTGACGCTGCTGGTTGAAGAGGTTGAGCAAGTCTTTCATGGTGTTTCTCCGAAAGGAGGAAATCTTGTCGATGGGGCTGTCGGTTCAGATGTGGCGGCGCGGCTGCCGGGGCAGCCGCGCCTGCGCGATCAGTTGCCGTCCAGTTCCATGTTGATGGCCAGCGAGCGGATTTCCTTCACGAGCACGTTGAAGGATTCCGGCATGCCCGCGACCATCTCGTGCTCACCGTCGACGATGTTCTTGTACATCTGGTTGCGGCCCTGCACGTCATCGGACTTCACCGTCAGCATTTCCTGCAGGGTGTAGGCCGCACCGTAGGCTTCCAGCGCCCAGACTTCCATTTCACCGAAGCGCTGGCCACCGAACTGCGCCTTGCCGCCCAGCGGCTGCTGGGTGACGAGCGAGTACGGGCCGGTCGAACGGGCGTGCATCTTGTCGTCGACCAGGTGGTTCAGCTTCAGGTAGTGCATGTAGCCCACGGTGGTGTGGCGATCGAATGCCTCACCGGTGCGGCCGTCATACAGCTGGGTCTGGCCGCTCAGCGGCAGGTCGGCCAGGGCAAGCATGTGCTTGATCTCGGCTTCCGTCGCACCGTCGAACACCGGCGTTGCCATCGGCACGCCGTCGGTCAGGTTGGTGGCCAGGCGCAGCAGCTCCTCGTCGCTGAACTGGGTCAGGTCGACGTGGTTGGCGTGCTGGGTCTTGTCGTGGTTGTAGACGTCGTCCAGGAACTTGCGCAGGTCGTTGATCGCGGCCTGGGCTTCCAGCATGCCCTGGATCTTGCGACCCAGGCCCTTGGCGGCCCAGCCCAGATGCACTTCCAGAATCTGGCCGATGTTCATACGCGACGGCACGCCCAGCGGGTTCAGCACGATGTCCACGGTTTCGCCCGAGGCCATGTACGGCATGTCTTCGACCGGCACCACGTTGGAGACCACACCCTTGTTGCCGTGGCGGCCTGCCATCTTGTCACCCGGCTGGATGCGACGCTTCACGGCCAGGAACACCTTGACCATCTTCAGCACGCCCGGGGCCAGATCATCGCCCGCGGTGATCTTGCCGCGCTTGTCGGCGAAGCGACGCTCGAATTCCTTCTCGTGCGCCTGGATCTGCTTCTGGGCGCGTTCGATGGCTTCGGAGGCGTCCTCGTCCTTCATGCGCAGCACGAACCAGTCAGCCTTCTTCAGGCCGTCCAGGTAGGCGTCGGTAACGGTGTCGCCCTTCTTCAGGTTGGCACCGCCGTTGACCACCTTGCCCACGATCTGCGAACGCAGACGGGCGTAGATGGCGCCTTCCAGGATGCGGAACTGGTCGTCGAAGTCCTTCTTGACGCGCTTGATTTCAGACTCTTCGATCTGACGGGCGCGCTTGTCCTTCTCGATGCCATCGCGGGTGAAGACCTGCACGTCGATGACGGTGCCGTCCATGCCCGGCGGCACGCGCAGCGAGCTGTCCTTCACGTCCGAGGCCTTCTCGCCGAAGATCGCGCGCAGCAGCTTCTCTTCCGGGGTCAGCTGGCTTTCGCCCTTCGGGGTGACCTTGCCGACCATGATGTCGCCGGCGCGGACTTCGGCACCGATGTACACCACGCCGCTCTCGTCCAGGCGGTTCAGGGCCTGCTCGGAGACGTTCGGGATGTCGGCGGAGATTTCCTCCGGCCCCAGCTTGGTGTCACGCGCAACGCAGGTCAGCTCTTCGATGTGGATCGTGGTGTAGCGATCCTCTTCCACCACGCGCTCGGAAAGCAGGATGGAGTCTTCGAAGTTGTAGCCGTTCCACGGCATGAAGGCGATCAGCATGTTCTGGCCCAGGGCCAGTTCGCCGATGTCGGTGGACGGACCGTCAGCCAGCACGTCGCCACGCGCCACCACGTTGCCCACTTCCACCAGCGGACGCTGGTTGATGCAGGTGTTCTGGTTGGAGCGGGTGTACTTGATCAGGTTGTAGATATCCACGCCGGCGTCGGTCGCGTCGGTGATCTCCACTTCGTTGACCTTGACCACGATGCGGCCGGCGTCGATCTGCACGATCTCGCCGCCACGACGGGCGTTCACGGTCACACCCGAGTCACGGGCCACGGCGCGTTCGATACCGGTACCCACCAGCGGCTTCTGGGCACGCAGGGTCGGCACGGCCTGACGCTGCATGTTGGCGCCCATCAGTGCGCGGTTGGCGTCATCGTGCTCCAGGAACGGGACGAGCGCGGCAGCGATCGACACGGTCTGCATCGGCGAGACGTCCATGAAGTGGACTTCCGCCGGCGGCTTGAGCAGCGACTCACCCTGGAAGCGGCACGGCACGAACTGCTCGGTGAGCATGCTCTTGGCATCGGTCAGGGCGTTGGCCTGGGCGATGACGTACTCGTTTTCTTCGATGGCCGACAGGAATTCGATCTCGTCGGAGACCTTGCCGTCGGCAACCTTGCGGTACGGGGTCTCGAGGAAGCCGTACTGGTTGGTGCGGGCGTACACGGCCAGCGAGTTGATCAGGCCGATGTTCGGGCCTTCCGGCGTTTCGATGGTGCAGACGCGGCCGTAATGGGTCGGGTGCACGTCGCGCACTTCGAAGCCGGCGCGTTCGCGGGTCAGGCCGCCCGGGCCCAGGGCCGAGACGCGACGCTTGTGCGTCACTTCCGACAGCGGGTTGTTCTGATCCATGAACTGGGACAGCTGCGAGGAGCCGAAGAACTCCTTGATGGCCGCAGCGACCGGCTTGGCATTGATCAGTTCCTGCGGGGTCAGGCCTTCGGATTCGGCCATCGACAGGCGTTCCTTGACCGCGCGCTCGACGCGGACCAGGCCCACGCGGAACACGTTCTCGGCCATTTCACCGACCGAACGCACGCGACGGTTGCCCAGGTGATCGATGTCATCGACCACGCCGCGACCGTTGCGGATCTCGGTCAGGACCTTGATCACGTCCAGGATGTCGGAGGTGTCGGCGTGCTCGGCGACCAGGCGCTTGGACTCTTCGTCGTTGCGCTCACCGAAGTACTTGCGGTCGTACAGCACGGCTTCGCCGGTGACTTCCTTGCGGCCGACACGACGGTTGAACTTCATGCGGCCGACCGTGGACAGGTCGTAGCGCTCGAAGGTGAAGAACAGGTTGTGGAACAGGTTCTGCGCGGCGTCCTTGGTCGGCGGCTCGCCCGGACGCATCATGCGGTAGATCTCGACCAGGGCTTCGAGCTGGGTCTTGGTCGGATCGATGCGCAGGGTGTTGGACAGGTACGGGCCACGATCCAGATCGTTCACCCACAGGGTGCCCACGGCATCCACGCCGGCCTTGCGGAAGGCCTGCAGCTGCTCGTCGGTGATTTCGTCGTTGGCCTGGGCCAGCAGTTCGCCGGTGTTCGCATCGACCACGTCGTGCGACAGGATGCGGCCGACCATGTACTCGTCCGGCACGGCCAGGGCAGCGATGCCCGAGGCTTCCAGCTGCTTGACGTGGCGCGCGGTGATGCGCTTGCCCGCTTCCACGATGACCTTGTCACCGTCGGCCAGGTCGAAGTTCAGGGTCTCGCCACGCAGGCGCTCGGAGACCAGCTCCAGCTGCACGCCTTCATCGGGGTTGATGTGGAACGTGTTGATCTCGAAGAACTCGGCCAGCATCTCTTCGTTGCTGTAACCCAGCGCACGCAGCAGGATCGACACCGGCAGCTTGCGGCGACGATCGATACGGGTGAACAGGGCGTCCTTCGGGTCGAACTCGAAGTCCAGCCAGGAGCCGCGGTACGGGATGATGCGGGCGCTGTACAGCAGCTTGCCCGAGCTGTGGGTCTTGCCACGGTCGTGGTCGAAGAACACGCCCGGCGAACGGTGCAGCTGCGAGACGATCACGCGCTCGGTACCGTTCACGATGAAGGTGCCATTGTCGGTCATCAGCGGGATTTCGCCGAGATAGACTTCCTGCTCCTTCACGTACTTGATGGCCTTGGTCGACGACTCGCGGTCGTAGATCACCAGGCGCACGGTCACGCGCAGCGGCGCGCCGTAGCTCATGCCACGCTGGCGGCACTCGCGCTCGTCGAACACCGGGTCGCCGAGCTTGTAGCCGACGTATTCCAGGGCGGCATTGCCGCTGTAGCTGGAAATCGGGAACACCGACTTCAGGGCCGCATGCAGGCCGTGGTCCGTGCGCTTGGCCGGATCGACGTTTTCCTGCAGGAATTCACGGTAGGAATCGACCTGGATGGCAAGCAGGAACGGCACTTCGAGGATCGAGCGCTGCTTGCCGAAATCCTTGCGGATACGCTTCTTTTCGGTGAACGAATAAGACGTCATGAGGTATCACCTTGGCTGTGCGGATCGTGCGTCCACGACCCGAGGGGAAACTGAAATTGTCAGTTGGAAGTCGCTGGTATTGCCGGCACCAGCACGCCTTCTCCCGCTACTTCCAACTGCCAACTCGTCTGCATCCACTCCCCTGCCCGCGCGCTTGTGCGCCGCTGTGACGGGGGATGACCGCAGCCCGTGTTGGGCTCGTACTTCGGGTGTTGCGTGAAACGACCAAAGGCCGGGGGCTTACGCCCCCAGCCTTGGCTGCATCGCCGTGTTTCGATGGCGAGGCAAGGAACTGCTTACTTGACTTCGACAGTCGCGCCAGCAGCTTCCAGGTCCTTCTTGAACTTGGCAGCGTCGTCCTTCGAAGCGGCTTCCTTGATCATGCCGCCAGCTTCTGCCAGATCCTTCGCTTCCTTCAGGCCCAGGCCGGTGATGGCGCGGACAGCCTTGATGACTTCGACCTTCTTGTCGCCGGCCGACTTCAGGATGACGTCGAATTCGGTCTGCTCTTCAACAGCGGCAGCCGGGCCAGCAGCAGCAGCTGCGGCGACCGGAGCAGCGGCGGAGACGCCGAACTTCTCTTCGATGGCCTTGACCAGCTCCATCACTTCCATCAGGGACTTCTCGGCGATGGCGTCGACGATCTGTTCGTTGGTAAGGGACATTTTGATTACCTTTGGATAATTTTCTGGGTTGAGGTTCCGTTCGGAACCACGGAAACGTCGACTCAGGCGGTTTCGGCGACCGGCTCGGCAGCGTCAGCGGTTTCACCGCCATCCTGCTTGTCGGCCACGGCCTTGACGGCGCGGGCGAACATGGCAGCCGGCTCGGACAGGACGCGGGCCAGCATGGCCAGGGCCTGATCACGGGTCGGCAGCGAGGCCAGCACGTCGACATGACCGGCCGGGAACAGTTCCCCGCCGATGGCCACGACTTTTGCCTGCAGCTTGTCGTTGGTCTTGGCAAAATCCTTGATCAGGCGACCGGCTGCGCCGGGCTCCTCGAGCGAGAACGCGTACAGCAGCGGACCGACGAGTGCGTCTTTGGCGCATTCGTATTCGGTACCTTCCACTGCACGTGCCGCCAGCGTGTTCTTGACAACTTTCAAGAAAACGCCGGTTTCGCGTGCCTGCTTGCGCATCGCGGTCATCTGGGAGACCGTGGTGCCAGCGTATTCGGCTGCGATCAAGGAGTGAGCCTTGGCGGCGACGTCTGCCAGCTCGGCGACTACTTCTTGCTTCTGGGACAGATTGAGAGCCATTGCACTCCTCCAATTGAACTCCGCTTACGGCTCCTGCCGTGTGCGGTCCTGGGCGGCATCCGTCCTGGACGCCGGGAACATCAGGTGATGTTCCAAGGGTGGGCCGTTCTAGACCTGGATGGCCAACCTGGGAGAACCCAGACGTGCGTAAACCAGAAAAACTCCAGAAGGGCACCATCTACGCAGGGTGATTCCCGGGGGAATCGATTAAGCGTTCGGTACTGCGCCGGCGGCGACTCCCTGCCAATGCGAGCATCCCTGCCCGTCGCCGGTATGTACTGACCGCGCCTGCGGTCTTTGACGGCTATCTTCGCGGGGCGGACCCCACTCGGATTGCCTTCAAATATCGCGGATACCGGACCGGAGCCCGGTACCCGCTTGAAACGATTACTTCAGCGACAGCGACGACTGGTCGACAGTGACGCCCGGGCCCATCGTCGAGCTGACCGAAACCTTCTGCAGGTAGGTGCCCTTCGAGGTGGCCGGCTTGGCCTTGATCAGGTCCATCAGCAGCGCCTGCAGGTTCGACTTCAGCGCGTCTTCGGCGAAGTCGGCCTTGCCGATGGTGCAATGGATGATGCCGGCCTTGTCAGTGCGGTAACGCACCTGACCCGACTTGGCATTCTTGACGGCTTCGCCCGGGTTGGCCGAGACGGTGCCGACCTTCGGGTTCGGCATCAGGCCGCGCGGGCCGAGCACGGTGCCCAGCTTACCCACGACGCGCATGGCATCCGGGGTCGCGATAACGACGTCGTAGTTCAGATCGCCGGCCTGCATCTTCTCGGCCAGATCGTCCATGCCAACGGCTTCGGCGCCAGCGGCCAGGGCTTCGTCAGCCTTGGCACCGGCCGGGGCGAAGACGGCAACGCGCACGCTCTTGCCGGTACCGGCCGGCAGCACGGTGGAACCGCGCACCTGCTGGTCGGACTTCTTGGCGTCCACGCCCAGGCGCACAGCAACGTCGAAGGACTCGACGAACTTGGCCTTGGTAGCGGTCTTCAGGATCTTGATGGCGTCCTCGAAGGCATATGCCTTGCCCGGGACGACGGCGGCCTTGATGGCCTTCTCACGCTTGGTCTGTGCCATCTTCTTAACCCTCTACCACGAGGCCCATGGAACGGGCAGAACCGGCGATGGTGCGCACCGCGGCATCCAGATCGGCAGCCGTCAGGTCTGCTTCCTTGGTCTTGGCGATCTCTTCGAGCTGCTTGCGGGTCACCTTGCCCACCTTCTCGGTGTTCGGACGCTTGGAGCCCGACGAGATGCCTGCAGCCTTCTTGAGCAGCACGGCAGCCGGGGTGCTCTTGGTGATGAAGGTGAAGGTACGGTCCGAGTAGGCCGTGATGATGACCGGCACCGGCAGACCCGGCTCCAGCTTCTGCGTGGCGGCATTGAAGGCCTTGCAGAATTCCATGATGTTCAGGCCACGCTGACCCAGCGCAGGACCGACCGGCGGCGAGGGGTTGGCCTGACCGGCCTTCACCTGCAGCTTGATATAACCGACAACTTTCTTTGCCATGAGTATGCTCTCCGGGTGCTAGCGCCTTGCGACAACAGGCTCCCCATCGGACCGGGAATCACGCGTCCCGGCATCGCGTTTTGAATTCACGCAGAAGGCCACCTTGCGGCGGCCCTTGCTTTTTGCCAGCTTCCTGGCAGGAAGCCGCGCACTATATCAGGTTTTTTCTTCCCCTGCCGCATGGCAGAGGGTACCGGGCTGTTCAGGTTCCGGGCGGCCGCCCGGAACCCACTGCCCTCAGGCTCAGACGGCCTTTTCGACCTGGCCGAACTCGAGCTCGACCGGGGTGGCACGACCGAAGATCAGCACCGAGACGCGCAGACGGCTTTTCTCGTAGTTGACTTCCTCGACCACGCCGTTGAAATCGTTGAACGGGCCTTCGGTGACGCGGACCATCTGGCCCGGCTCGAACAGCACCTTCGGACGCGGCTTTTCGACACCTTCCTGAACGCGGTCCAGGATGGCGGCAGCTTCCTCGTCACGGATCGGCAACGGACGGTCGGCGGTGCCGCCGATGAAGCCCATCACCTTGGACGTATCCTTCACAAGGTGCCAGCTTTCGTTGTCGATGCGCGGAATGCCGTTTTCTTCGTGGGTCTCGATCTGGACCAGCACGTAACCCGGGAAGAACTTGCGCTCGGAACGGCGCTTCTGGCCGGCGCGCATTTCAACCACTTCCTCGGTCGGGACCAGGACGTCACCGAAGCGCTCCTGCATCTCGTCACGCACGATGCGATCGCGCAGAGCCTGCGCCACCGACTTTTCGAAGCCCGAATAGGCGTGAACGACGTACCAACGCTTCACTGGTTTCTCCTTATCGACCCAGGAACCACTGGGTCAATTTCTGAATCACGAAGTCAAATCCGCCCAGCAGCAGGCTGAGGATGATCACCACAACGATCACCACCCAGGTCATGCGAATGGCTTCCTGGCGCGTCGGCCAGACCACCTTGCGCAGTTCGAAACGCGATTCGGAAAGGAATTCCCGCGTGTCGCGACCCTTGCCGGTCAGCAGGAACACGCCGAGGCCGGCCACCAGGCCAACGACAACGGCCAGACCGCGAAGCGGACCGGCCCATGCACTCTGTGAGGCGTGCTCAGGAGCACCGAACCAATACCAAGCAAAAAGACCCGCCAGCACGAGGATCGCTGCGGCGGCGTACTTGACGATGTCACCTCCAGTGGAGGCGTTGTCTTTGGAATGCTCGATCTTGCTGTTCATCCGGCTCTGGCTGCTGTGGCGGCATAGCCGCTGGAAGGGAGAAGTGGCACGCCAGGAGGGACTCGAACCCCCAACCTGCGGTTTTGGAGACCGCTGCTCTGCCAATTGAGCTACTGGCGTACTGAAAAAACTTGCCTTCCCTAAGACGGCGAAGGCGGACCGAGGTTCCCGGCCCGCCACTCGCGAGACCGGCAGCGCAATGCAACCGCCGGTATAACGCTGTTACTCGAGGATCTTGGAGACCACGCCGGCGCCGACGGTACGACCGCCTTCACGGATGGCGAAGCGCAGACCTTCGTCCATTGCCACCGGGTTGATCAGGGTGACAACCATCTTCACGTTGTCGCCCGGCATCACCATTTCCACACCTTCCGGCAGTTCGCAAGCGCCGGTGATGTCGGTGGTACGGAAGTAGAACTGCGGACGGTAGCCCTTGAAGAACGGGGTGTGGCGGCCGCCTTCATCCTTGGACAGGACGTAGACTTCGGCGTCGAACTTGGTGTGCGGCTTGATCGAACCCGGCTTGGCCAGGACCTGGCCACGCTCGACGTCGTCACGCTTGGTGCCGCGCAGCAGCAGACCGGCGTTGTCACCTGCCTGACCCTGATCCAGCAGCTTGCGGAACATTTCCACGCCGGTCACGGTGGTCTTCTGGACCGGACGGATACCGACGATTTCGATTTCTTCGCCGACCTTGATCACGCCGCGCTCGATACGACCGGTCACCACGGTGCCGCGGCCCGAGATCGAGAACACGTCTTCCACCGGCATCAGGAAGGGCTTGTCGACGTCACGCTCCGGGGTCGGGATCCAGCTGTCGAGAGCTTCGACCAGCTTGATCACGGCCGGCACGCCGATCTCGCTCTGGTCGCCTTCCAGCGCCAGGCGGGCCGAACCCGAGATGATCGGGGTGTCGTCGCCCGGGAAGTCGTACTTGCTCAGCAGCTCGCGGACTTCCATTTCAACCAGTTCCAGCAGCTCGGCGTCATCGACCATGTCTGCCTTGTTCAGGAAGACGACGATGTACGGCACGCCGACCTGACGCGACAGCAGGATGTGCTCGCGGGTCTGCGGCATCGGGCCGTCAGCAGCGGAGCAGACCAGGATCGCGCCGTCCATCTGGGCAGCACCGGTGATCATGTTCTTGACGTAGTCAGCATGGCCCGGGCAATCGACGTGGGCGTAGTGACGAACGGTGGATTCGTATTCGACGTGCGCGGTCGAGATCGTGATGCCACGCGCCTTTTCTTCCGGCGCGGCGTCGATCGCGGAGTAGTCCTTGAACTCACCGCCAAAGCGCTCGGCACCGATCTTGGTCAGTGCGGCGGTCAGCGTGGTCTTGCCGTGGTCAACGTGACCGATGGTGCCGACATTGACGTGCGGCTTGGTGCGCTCGAACTTACCCTTGGCCATGGCTGCTTATCTCGAAATCGTCTGAATTGGTAGCACTTAGATGGTGCTCACGAAAGGAATCGAACCTTCGACCTCCTCCTTACCAAGGAGGTGCTCTACCGACTGAGCTACGTGAGCGAGTTTTGTATTATGGCACGAATTTGAATATATTCAAATTCATTCAATGGAGCGGGAGACGGGGATCGAACCCGCACCATCAGCTTGGAAGGCTGAGGTTCTACCATTGAACTACTCCCGCATCGGAAGCTCTTGCCACAACATGAAACTGGTGGAGGGAGGTGGATTCGAACCACCGAAGGCGTAAGCCAGCAGATTTACAGTCTGCCCCCGTTGGCCGCTTGGGTATCCCTCCTTACCACCCTGTCCCGTGGCGCCGAAGCGTTTTCGGTGTGGGGTGGAAGAGCCGTGAATTTTGGGGATAAACGGGGGTTCTGTCAACAACCTTTTTGAATTTTTTCACACGAATTTCGAATTGCCTTGCCGGGACAGGCTATTGGCCCGGTAACGGCAGGGTTTCGCTGGCGAAGATCGCCACATGCGGCACGCCATCGGCGCCGATCCAGCCGCGATACATGCCCTGCGTGTTGAACGGTGTCGCCACGCGGCCGTCGGCCGCGAGTACGATCGCACCGCCATCGCCCCCGAGCGCGGGAATGCGCTCGTTGATCACCGCGCGTCCCGCCTCCTCCGGGCCCTGCTTGAGGTAGCGCATGCGCGCGCAGATATCGTGCGCGGCCGCGGTGCGGATGTAGTACTCGCCCCAGCCCGTGCCCGATACCGCACAACCGGCATCGGCATACGTGCCGGCACCGATGATCGGCGAATCGCCGACACGTCCGTAGCGCTTGTTCGTCATGCCACCGGTGGAGGTTCCTGCAGCGAGCCTGCCGTCCTTGTCGAGTGCGACCGCACCCACCGTTCCGAAGTGGCGCGCCGTTTCCAGATCCGCATGGGCCTGGCCGCTGGCTTCTTCCTTGAGAGCCTTCTGCAGCTGCTGCCAGCGCTTGTCGGTGCGGAAGTACGACGGGTCCACCAGGGTGATGCCCTGGTCCGTGGCGAAGGCTTCGGCGCCCTGCCCGACCATCATCACGTGCGGGGAATGCTGCATCACGGCCTCGGCCAGCAGGATCGGGTTGCGCACGCGCTGCACGCCGGCCACCGCGCCGGCCTTGAGGGTGGCGCCATCCATCAGCGAGGCATCCAGTTCGTTGCGGCCATCGTGGGTGAACACCGCGCCCCTGCCTGCATTGAAGGTGGGATCGTCCTCGAGCACGGTGATCGCCGCGGTCACGGCCTCCAGCGCCGGCTTCCCGGCTGCCAGGGCGGCATGCCCCTTCACCAGGGCCTGCTGCAGGGCCGCGCGCGCCGCCTTTTCCTCGGCCGGCGATAGATCCTTGCGCTCCACGCCGGCGCCGCCATGGATGACCAGCACCGGTTCGGCGGCATGGACAAGCGGGCTCAGCAGACACAGGGACAGCAGCAATGCGCGTGGACGGGACATGGGCAACGCACTCGGATCCGGAGGTGCCCGCATCATGGCATGCGCCACGGATCACCCGCGCGCGTGACCCGCACGCGACAGCGCCCGCACGCCCCCGGCGTGCGTGGGTCTACGGGTGCAACTGCAGGCGGCCTTCCCGGATATCGGCCGTCATCCGGAAGGCAGCATCGTCCACCCGGAAGCCATCCAGATGCAGGCGGCTGCCCTCCCCCACCCCGGTCACCGGAATGGCGCGGAACTCCAGCGGGCTGCCGCCGCGCAGGCGATCGGCGGCGCGCTGCGGCATCACCAGCCAGGCGTAGCCGCCGTCCCGACTGAACACCTGGCCGGTGCCGTCCGCCTCCACGCACAGCGCGGTGTCCTCGTCCACGCCCAGGCCGACCATGTCCTGCTGCCCGCTGCGCTGTGCCGCCCGGGCCACGAACACGATCAGGCGCCCGAGCCGGTCGCGCTTGCCGAAATGGGTATCGGTGACCACGTTGGCCAGGTACGGCATGGCCAGGAAATCACTGTCCAGGGTCACCGCGCTGCCCATGGGGTCGCGCAGGGCACGACGGGAGGTGACGCTGCCACCATCCATCGCGCCATAGCTGTAGCCGCCCAGTATGGCGAGCCCGGCGCTGGTGCCGGCGATCGGCCGGCCAGCACGTACATGTGCGTTGAGCGCCTCGTTCACCGCCGTGCCTTTCCAGAAACGGATATAGCGCGACTGGTCGCCGCCGGCGATGAAGATCGCATCGGCGGCGGCGATCACGCCCAGCACCGCGGGGTCATCGGCTGCACGCCGGCTGTTGAACACCAGGGTCTGGACCGAGACCGCCCCGCCGACGTCCCGGTACAGGCGGTTCTGCAACTCATCGGCGCCGGAAGCGCGCAGGATCACCACCCGGCCGTGGCCGGCGCGCCCCAGCCACCATTGGAAGGCGGCGGGCACCCACTCGCCGCCGCCCATCAGCATCATCGCCGGCTCGGTGCGGGCTGCCCGGGGCGCGCCCACCGCACCTATCTCGTAATAGCGATAGCCCGGGTCCTGCAGGCTGCGCATCCCTTGCGCGTGGCCGGGCATCGAGAGCGCTGCCAGCAGCAGCGACAGGAAGGCGTGGAGCGGCCGGAAACCCTTGTGCACGTTGACCTCCCTGAATGAAACGAGGGTGTAAGCGCTTCCACTCTTTGCCAGAGAAATTGGCAGTGGTCAACCCCGTAAAAAAGGCGTTAAATGCGCGCCGTCCATTCGCGAAATGTGAATGGGGGACAGGCCTCCCTAGAGGCCGACACTTTCTTCTCGAGAATTCTCATGCGTAAACAGGCGATGGCGTGGTCGATCCAGCTGGCGTTGATGGGTGTGGCCGCGACCGCGGGTGCCCAGGCGCCCGCCCCCGGGGTGCAGCAACTGGATACGGTGCAGGTCACCGGCTCGCGCATTCCACGCGCGCAGGTAGAAGGGCCGGCGCCCGTGACCGTCATCACCGCCGAGCAGATCCAGGCCAGCGGCTTCACCAGCGTGCCCGACGTGCTGCGGTCGATGACCCAGAACGGCGGTGAGACCCAGAGCCAGCAGTCCTCCAGCGGCGCTGATTTCTCGCCCGGTGCGCAGCAGGTCGACCTGCGCGGCCTCGGCCCCAACCACACGCTGGTGCTGGTCAACGGCCGCCGCATCGCCGATTTCCCGATGCCGTTCCAGGGCCGCAGCAACTTCACCGATGTCTCCAACATCCCGATCGGGATGATCGAGCGCATCGAAGTGCTGACCGGCAGCGCCTCGGCGATCTACGGCTCGGACGCGATCGCCGGGGTGGTCAACTTCATCCTGAAGAAGCAGGTCGATGGCACCACTGTGGACATGCGCATGGGCACCACCAGCGAAGGCGGCGGTGAGTCCTTCGACATGAGCATCGCCAGCGGTTTCGATGCGGGCCGTTTCAGCGCGGTCTACAGCCTGGAACTGCAGTCGCAGACGCCGTTGTGGGCGTATGAGCGCAGCCAGCAGGATTCCACCCTCGACGCGCCCACCGAGAGCGCCCGCGCCGCGCGCCGCGCCTACCTGCGCACCGACTACAACGACGACTACCTCGATCCGGGCCAGGCCACCTGCGATGCGCTGGCCGGCCAGAACAACGGCAGCACCCGGTACGCCGAGCGTGCGCGCTACGGCTTCTACTGCGGCAGCGACCGGTCGATCGGCTACGGCACGATCCTCAGCAAGCGCCGCGGCGCCAACGGCTACGCCTCGCTGCGCTATGCCTTCGACAATGGCGCCGAATGGTTCGCCGATGTGCAGATGGGCTACCACGACCTGGCGCTGATGCGCGATGTGACCCAGTGGGGCCGCATGGCCGCCGATGGCAACGAGGACGGCTACTTCTACAACCAGGCCACCGACCAGGTGGAGTTCTGGCAGCGCCAGTTCTCCCCGGAAGAAATGGGCGGGCTCAACAACGGCATGGTGCGCAGCACGCAGAAGACCTTCAGCGTGACCACTGGCTTCAAGGGCGCGCTCGGCGCGGACTGGGAATACGAGGCCTCGTTGAGCCACTCGCAGTACCAGTCCAGCATCCGCTGGCCGCAGATCATCGCCGCCAAGGCCAATGCCCTGTTCCTGGGCGAGCAGCTGGGCGAGTACACCGATGACGATGACAACGTGTTCCCGGTGTTCAACGCCGACCCGGCGCGCCTGTACCGGCCGCTGAGCCGCAGCGAGTACGACTCGATCGCCGCACGCACCACCTATACGCCGAAGTCGCGCACCGATACCGCCGCGCTGACCCTGACCAACGGCGAGCTGTTCGAGCTGCCGGGCGGCAAGGCCGGCTTCGCGGCGACGGCCGAGTTCGGCAACCAGTCCTACGCGCTGAATCCGGACCCGCTGGCGACGCAGTACTACTACTACAGCTGGAAGGACTCGGACGGCCACGGTAGCCGCAACCGCTGGGCGACCGCGGCCGAGCTGCGCCTGCCGCTGCACGACACGTTCAACCTCAGCGTGGCCGGCCGCTTCGACCAGTACCGCTACTCGGGCAACACGATCGGCAAGGCGACCTGGAGCGGTGGCCTGGAATGGCGCCCGATCGAGACCCTGCTGGTGCGCGGCTCCTACGGCACCGCCTTCCGCGCGCCGGACCTGCATTACGTGTATGCCGGCCCGGGCAACGACGAAACCAGTGCCAACGACTATTACACCTGCGCGGTGGACGGCGGCGATGACTGCTCGGACTACGAAGAGAACCTGATCCGCACCCGCGAGGGCAACCGCAGGCTGGATCCGGAAACCAGCACCTCGTGGAGTGCCGGCGTTGTGTGGTCGCCTGCACTGGGGCTGGACCTGTCGATGGACTGGTTCGACATCGACATGCGCGACCAGGTGCAGGACATGGACGTGAGCACGATCCTGCGCGATGAGGCGGCCTGCCGCCTGGGCGGCGCCGATGCGGCCTCGCCGACCTGCGTGGATGCGATCAGCCGGGTCACCCGCACCAGCGATGGCCGCCTCTACGGCGTGCATGTGAGCCCGATCAACATCGCGCGCGAAACCACGCGCGGCATCGATGTGGGCCTGCGCTACCGCTTGGGCACCGGGATCGGCGACTTCATCTTCAGCGGCAACCACACCTGGGTGAAGACGCACGATTTCCAGCAGTTCGAGGGCGATGTGGTCGAAGACCAGTTCGCGGTCAACAGCGGTTTCGATATCCCGCGCACCAAGACCAGTGCGAGCGTGACCTGGGAGAACGCGGCGTGGTCGGCCACGCTGTACGGCTCGCGCCTGGGCAGGCTGCCGACTTACGACAGCTACGACCAGAGCTTCGATCCGGACAGCGGCGACAGCCCGTGGATCGGCGCCACGTACCGTTACAACGTGTCGCTGCAGTACCGCTTCGATGATCATTCGCGCCTGTCTCTGTCGGTGGTCAACATCGCCAACAAAATGCCGCCGAAGGACGCGACCTATACGCCGTACCCGTACTACGACGTCTCCTGGTTCGACACGGTGGGCCGCACGATCAACCTGCAGTACACGCACAAGTTTGGTGGTACGGCGCTGTAAGCCCGGTTTCTGCGGGACGCCCTTCGTGTTCTCCACACACCCCGTGGAAACCCATGGGGGTTTGGTGTGGACAAGTGCATGCGAGCCATGCAGCGCAACGCCTTCAGGGCGTGGCGATATTTTGTCCAGCCGCGGATCGCGGTTTTCCACACACACCGTGGAAAGCGATGGGGGTTTGCTGTGGACAACCCCGGGTGAGCGATGCACTGCAACGGTTTTCAGTGGTGGTCAGAAATTGTCCACGTCGCTTGCGGGCGGGTCTGACGGAGTGCCGGCCAGCGGCCGGCACCAGCGCCCAGGGGTTTTCCACACGGTACGTGGAGAGGCGTGGGAGTTTGTTGTGGACAAGTGAGCCGGAGGCATACCAGGCAAGCGTTTCGAGGCCTGGTCATTTTTTGTCCAGCCTGTCCAAAGGCGCGGATCACGCGCGCCGGAAACGCAAACGCCCCGCGCGGGGCGGGGCGTTGCGGGCATCAACGTGCGAGCGACTCAGACGTTGAAGCGGAAGTGCAGGATGTCGCCTTCCTGGACGCGGTATTCCTTGCCTTCCAGGCGCAGGCGACCGGCTTCCTTGGCACCGGCTTCGCCCTTGTACTTGATGAAGTCGTCATACGCGATGGTTTCGGCGCGGATGAAGCCCTTCTCGAAGTCGGTGTGGATCACGGCAGCGGCCTGCGGGGCGGTGGCGCCCTTGCGTACGGTCCATGCGCGGACTTCCTTCACACCGGCAGTGAAGTAGGTCTGCAGGCCGAGCAGGCTGTAGGCCGCATTGATCACGCGGTTCAGACCCGGCTCGGTCAGGCCGAGATCGGCCAGGAAGGTATCGCGGTCTTCGTCATCCAGCTGCGACAGCTCTTCTTCGATCGCCGCCGACACCGGCACCACCTGCGCACCTTCTTCGGCGGCACGGGCGCGCACGGCATCCAGGTGCGGGTTGTTCTCGAAGCCGTCTTCCAGCACGTTGGCGATGTACATCACCGGCTTGAGGGTCAGCAGGAACAGGTCACGGACCAGCGCCTTCTCTTCCTCGTCCAGGCCGGCGGTGCGGCCTGCCTTGCCATCGGCCAGTGCGGCCTGCAGCTTGGCCAGCACCGGCTTGCGGGCGGCCGCATCCTTGTCGCCGCCCTTGGCCGCGCGCTCGGCGCGGTTCAGTGCCTTCTCGACGCTGTCCAGATCGGCCAGGGCCAGTTCGGTATCGATGGTGTCGATGTCCGAAAGCGGGTCGACCTTGTTGTTGACGTGGATGACGTCGGCGTTCTCGAAGCAGCGCACCACATGGGTGATCGCATCGACTTCGCGGATGTGGGCCAGGAACTTGTTGCCCAGGCCTTCACCGCTGGCCGCGCCGGCGACGAGGCCGGCGATGTCCACGAACTCCACTGCGGTCGGGATGACCTTCTGCGGGTTGATGATCGCGGCCAGCTCGTTCAGACGGGGATCGGGCACCGGCACGATGCCGACGTTCGGTTCGATCGTGCAGAACGGGAAGTTGGCCGCCGCGATGCCCGCCTTGGTCAGCGCATTGAACAGGGTCGATTTGCCGACATTGGGCAGACCGACGATGCCGCATTTGATACCCATCTTTGACAACCTCTGGGGGTGGTAGGTACCGACCGTTGGTCGGTACACCGTGGTTATTTCGGGGTGTGGAGGCGCTTCATCGCCTCACTGTAATCGCCGGATACCGCCAGCGGCAGCACGTCGATCGCATCTTCGATGGCACGACCGATCAGCACATCATCGTCTTTGCCGGCACGGCCCAGTACCCACGGGACCACGCGGTCCTTGTGACCGGGATGGCCGATGCCGATGCGCAGGCGATGGAATCTGCCATGGCCGAGCAGGCGGATGGTGTCGCGCAGGCCATTCTGGCCGCCGTGGCCGCCATCGAACTTGAGCCGCGCCACGCCGGGCGGCAGGTCCAGCTCGTCGTGCGCCAGCAGGGTTTGTTCCGGTTCGATCTTCCAGAAGCGCTGTGCGGCGGTGACCGATTTGCCACTGAGGTTCATGAAGGTGGCGGGCTTGAGCAGCCACACCGGCTGGCCGGCGATGTCGACCTTGGCGGTCTCGCCGAACAACTTGCTGTCCACGCTCCAGCGCGCGCCGGCCTGTTCCACCAGGGCGTCAATGAAACGAAACCCGGCATTGTGCCGGGTCTGGGCGTGCTCGGGTCCGGGGTTGCCCAGGCCAACGATCAATCGCAATCCTGTCATCACTCTTCTTCGTCGGTACCCGCCCTGTGCCGGTACATACAGAAACGGCGCCTGCCCCGAAGGACAGGCGCCGCAATCACTTACTCTGCAGCCGGCGCTTCGTCGGCAGCTTCTTCCTTGCCGAGCTTGGCGGTGACGATCGCGTCGTCATGGTCCTTGCCCTGGGCCAGGGCCGGGATCTCGACGCCCTTCGGCAGCTTGATGTCCGACAGGTAGATCACGTCACCAGCCTTCAGGTCGGCCAGGTCGACGTCGATCGACTCCGGCAGGTCCTTCGGCAGGCAGGTGATGCTCACTTCCTTCAGTTCGTGGGTGACCACGACGTCGGCAGCCTTGCCGGCCGGCGAGCTGTCTTCGTTGATGAAGTGCAGCGGGACGTTGGCGGTCAGCGCTTCGTTCTCGTTCACGCGCAGGAAATCCAGATGCAGGATCAGCTGCTTGAACGGGTGGCGCTGCATGTCACGCAGCAGCACCTTGGTGACCTTGCCGTCCAGGTTCAGGTCCAGGATGGACGAGTAGAACCACTCGTTCTGCTGGGCCAGCCAGATTTCGTTGTGGTTGAGCTGGATGACGCTCGGCTCGACGTCGCCGCCGTAGATGATCGCCGGGATCTGGCCAGCGCCACGCAGGCGGCGGCTCGCACCCTTGCCTTGCAGTTCGCGCTGGACGACCTTGATTTCATGATTCTTGGCCATGCTGGTTTACTACCTTCGTTGTTTGCCACGCCGTGATGGCGAAGCGATGAGGGGACATCCGCGACCAGATGTCCCCGGGAAACCACCCACCGTTGCCGGCGGGCGGAAAAAATCAATCCACGTACAGCGAGCTGACCGACTCACCGAAGGCGATGCGGCGCATCGTCTCGGCCAGCATTTCCGCCACGCTGAGCTGGCGGATCTTGCTGCACACCCGCGCCTCTTCACGCAGCGGGATGGTGTCGGTCACCACCAGCTCATCGAGCTGGGAGTTGTTGATGTTGTCCACCGCCGGGCCCGAGAGCACGGCGTGGGTGCAGTACGCGGCGACCTTGAGGGCGCCACGCGCCTTCAGGGCTGCAGCGGCCGCACACAGGGTGCCGGCGGTATCGACGATGTCATCGACCATCACGCAGGTCTTGCCTTCGACGTCACCGATGATGTTCATCACGGTGGAGACGTTGGCGCGCGGCCGGCGCTTGTCGATGATCGCCAGATCGGCATCATCCAGGCGCTTGGCGACGGCGCGCGCACGCACCACACCACCCACGTCCGGGGACACCACGATCAGGTTCTCCGTGCCGTAGGCGCGCCAGATATCGGCGAGCAGCAGCGGCGAGGCGTACACATTGTCCACCGGCATGTCGAAGAAGCCCTGGATCTGGTCGGCATGCAGATCCACCGTCAGTACCCGGTCAGCCCCGACAGCGCTGAACATCTTTGCCGCCACCTTGGCGGTGATCGGCACGCGCGAGGAACGCATGCGGCGATCCTGGCGCGAGTAGCCGAAATACGGCACCACGGCGGTGACACTGTTGACCGAGGCGCGCTTGAGCGCATCGATCAGGACCAGCAGTTCCATCAGGTTCTCTGCGCTGGGCGCGCAGGTCGGCTGGATCACGAACACGTCCTGCTTGCGGACGTTTTCCTCGATCTCGACCTGCACTTCACCATCGGAGAAGCGCGACACCAACGCCTTGCCAGGCCGCACCCCCAGTTCCTTGCAGATGCTCTGCGCAAGGCGCTTGTTGGCGTTGCCGGAAAATACCAGCAGGTTGGGGTGTTCTTGCATCATGACGGTCTCGGGCGGGAGCGATTGGCGGAGAACTGGGCCGCTGGCACCGGGAGGTGTCTGCGGTGACAACACCGCGGCGTATGCACCGCGCCCGCGCAGACATGCGCATGGAGTCGCGGCAGATATCCGCTAGTGGCAGGGGCGGGAGGATTCGAACCTCCGAATGCCAGGATCAAAACCTGGTGCCTTGGGCCTCTTGGCGACGCCCCTGCATCAAAATCAGTAACGCTCGAGTACATCAAGCAGTGGCGAGCGCTCCATGCCCGCAGCCACCCATGCCTGCAGTTCCTTCGGCAATTGCGCCAGGCCCTGCTCTGCAGCAGCGCGCGTGGCGAATTCGACGAAACAACCGCTTCCCGACCCGGTGAGTCGTGCCCGGCCGATACTGCTCAACGCTGCGAGCGCTGCCTCTACGGCAGGTTCGCGGCGGCGCAGGACCGGCTCGAACGCATTCCCGAGCAAAGACCCGGAAGCGAAGTCCGCTATTTTCGCCACTGGGGCATCCCGCGTCAAATCCGGTGATGCGAAAAGTGCGGGGGTGGGCACGTGAACGCCCGGGTGGACCAGCACGAACCAGGCCGGCGGCAGTGCGATCGGGGTGAGCAGTTCGCCCACGCCTTCGGCCCAGGCGTTGTGCCCGCGGACGAAGACCGGCACGTCCGCGCCCAGCTGGAGCCCCAGCGCGGCCAGCGCATCCACGTCCAGGCCGGCGTTCCAGAGACGGTTCAAGGCGACCAGGACGGTGGCGGCATCGGACGACCCTCCCCCGAAACCACCGCCGGCAGGCACATGTTTTTCGATGCCGATATCAGCGCCTTGGGCGACGTTCGCGGCACGTTGCAACAACAGCGCCGCGCGCACGGCGAGATCATCGGCTTCGGCCACCCCCGCCACCGAGGTGCCTTCGCGGCGGATCCGGCCGTCTTCGCGGACCCGCAGCCGGATCCGGTCACCCCAGTCGAGCAGGCGGAACACGGTCTGCAGCGCGTGGTAACCGTCCGGGCGGCGGCCGGTGATGTGCAGGAACAGGTTCAGCTTGGCCGGGGCTGGCCAGTTCGACCAACCCTCGCGCGCATCCAACGTACTCATGGGCTGGCCAGCACCCAGCTGTCGACCACCAGACGGACCTTGGCGTCGCCATTGACCGCTTCGATGCGCCGCGGCAGCACCGGACGACCGGCGTCGGCCGGGTACCAGTCCAGATACTGGATCTCCCACCCGAGCTGCCGCACACGGCGCGGACGACCTTCGCCGTCGCGCTCGATCAGCCCCGCCGGCGCGGCGTCGGCCACCAGGCCGCGTACCCACTCGGGCAGCTGGTTGACCGGGATATCCCAGCCGGTGGCCTCCAGCAGAACCTGCTGGGCGTCTTCGCCTTCGCGCGTGCCGCCCTCCAGGCCTTCCAACCGCCCGCCCTGGTGCTGGCTGTCGCCGGTCAGCTTCCAGCTCTGCCGGGTGACCGGGGCACTGAGTTCGACCACGTACCCCTGGGCCTGCTGCTGCCAGTCGATGCGGCCGTTGCCACCGTTCTTGCCCTTGCTGATCGCCACCCGGCCCTGGAACGACCATGCCGGCGAGGCGCGCACGGCGGCGACGCGCTCGGCCTCGGCCTGCTGCGCAGCGGGCGAAACAGCGGTGACCACGGTCGGGGCGGAGGGCGCCTTGCGCTCATCCAGGGATACACAGGCGGAGAGCGACAACGCCACGGCCGCGGCAAACGCGGCCTTCAGGGAGAGCAGATTCATACGCCGTATTTCTCGATCACGCGCTGCAGGGCGCGGTTGTCCGGGTCCAGCTTGCGCGCCTCTTCAAAGAAATGGCGCGCCTCGTCCTTCTTGTTCAACACCCACAGCACCTCGCCCACATGCGCGGCGATCTCCGCATCCTTGGCCAGCGTCCAGGCGCGGCGCAGCTGCACCAGTGCTTCTTCGTTGCGGCCCAGGCGATACAGCACCCAGCCGTAACTGTCGACGATGGCGGCGTTGTCCGGCTCGGCCACGCGCGCGCGGTCGATCAGTTCCAAGGCTTCCTGATAACGCTGCGTGCGGTCGGCCAAGGTATAGCCGAGCGCGTTGAGCGCGGCGATGTTCTCCGGATCGGTGACCAGCACCTTGCGCAGGTCGGCCTCGGCGCGCGGGATGTCATCGCGGCGCTCCCAGGCCAGTGCCCGGGCATACAACAGCGCGTTCTCATCCGGATACGCCGCCAGGCCACGGGCCAGCGCGTCCAGTTCACCGGCATCGTCGTTGCCACGCTGGCGCAGCTCGGCCTCGAGCAGATAGGCATCGCGGCGGGCATCGTCATCGACGGTGGCATCGGACTGGATGGCGTGCACTTCGGCCAGCGCCTTGTCGGTGCGGCCCAGCTCGTTCTGCGCATTGGCCGCCCGCAGCCGCGACTCATCGCGCTCCGGGCCACCGGGCACGCTGTGGTACCAGTTGACCGCTTCCTCGTAGCGCTTGAGGTACTCGGCGATCTTGCCCAGCAGCAGGCGCTGGGCCGGGTCCGGCTTGGTCGCCTGCCGGGAGATGTCGGTATACAGGGCCAGCAGGCCCGGGTCGTCCTTCTGCTTGGCCAGCAGCGACGCACGCATGCCGTAGGTCTGCACATCCTGTGGACCGACCGCCAGTACGCGCTCGGCCGCAGCAGGCTGGCCCATCAGGTCGTAGGAGATCGCGACCGCATTGCGCAGCTCCGGGTCCTGGGTGGTCCTGGGCTCCACGCCCTTCAGCAGGGCCAGGGCCTCATCGGTCTTGCCGGCCTGGTTGAGCTGGCTGGCATGCAGCAGGGCCACGCGTGGTTCATCGGGGAAGCGCTTGACCACCTCGTCGACCATGCGCCGGGCCAGCTCGGGCTGCTCCATGCGCATCGCCAGCCGGCCGAACTCCTGCCAGACCTCCAGGCGGTCGGGGATCGCGTTGGCATCGACCAGCTCGCCCAGCACCTGGGCCGGCACCTTGGGATCGCTGCCGCCGCTGATCAGGGCGCCGATCGCGAACTTCCAGGCGGTGGGGTCCGGGTCCTTGAGCAGCGCCTGCAGTTCGGTGCGGGCGGCCTTCACCTTGTTCTGGCGCATGTCGAGCGCGGCGGTGCTGCTGCGCATGGCCAGTGAGCGCGGCGCACGCTGCTCCCACAGGGCCAGCGCGCGGGCGGCGCGCTTGTCATCGTTGGCCAGCATGGCGATCCGGGAGGCGCGCTCGGCCAGGCCGGCATCGCCTTCACTGGCCTCCGCCGCCTCCAGGTACCAGCGCGCGGCGTCGCCCAGTTTGCCTGCCTGCAGGGCGAATTCGCCCGCCATGACCGGGGCCAGGGGGACCGCCTCGGCCGTGCTGTTCCTGCCTTTGGCCGGGGCTGCCGGGGGGGCGGCCAGGGCGTTGGCGGTGAACAAAGACAGCAGCAGAACGCTGGAGATGCGAATCAATGCGGGCATCGGGGGCATCTGAGCCTTAAAATGACGACTTGAATGGCCAGCAGCTTATCGCAAGCAACTGAACAATGACCCTGTGGGTGCTCGGACTGAATCACCAGACCGCGCCGGTGGAACTGCGCGAACGCGCGTCCTTTGGCGGCGACGCCCTGCCCCAGGCATTGGCGTCGCTGCGCGATACCCCGCAGGTGGCCGAGGCGGTCCTGCTCTCCACCTGCAACCGCACCGAGCTGTATGCGGTGGCCGAATCCGGTGATGCGCTGGCGCAGTGGCTGGAGTCGCACGCCGGCACCTTGCATGGGTATCTCTACCAGCACGCCGACGCCGATGCGGTGCGCCACCTGTTCCGGGTGGCCACCGGGCTGGATTCCATGGTGCTGGGCGAGCCGCAGATCCTGGGCCAGGTGAAGGACGCCTGGGCGCTCGCCCGCGACCACGGCCTGCTCGGCCAGCGCCTGGACCGGTTGTTCCAGCAGACCTTCTCGGTGGCCAAGCGCGCCCGCACCGATACCCGCGTCGGTGCCAACCCGGTCTCGGTGGCCTCCACCGCGGTGCGGCTGGCGCAGAACTCGTTCGCACGGCTGGAAGATTCCACCGTGCTGCTGGTCGGCGCCGGCGAGACCATCGAACTGGCCGCACGCCATCTCAGCGAAGGGCGCGTGCGCCGGCTGCTGATCGCCAACCGTACCCTCGCCCATGCGCAGGAGCTGGCCAGCCGGCATGGCGGCGTCGCCCTGCCATTGAGCGAACTGGACCGCCACCTGGGCGAGGCCGACGTGGTGTTCTCGGCCACCGCCGCGCGCGAGCCGGTGATCACCCGTGCGCACGTCGCTGCCGCGTTGAAGACGCGCAAGCACAAGCCGATGCTGCTGTTCGATCTGGCCGTGCCCCGCGATATCGAGGCCGGCGTGGGTGAACTGGCCGATGCCTTCCTGTACACCGTGGACGATCTGGAGCGGGCGGTCGAAGACAACCGCCGCAGCCGCCGGGAAGCCGCGGCCGAGGCCGAAGCGATCATCGAGCTGCAGGTCGCCCGGTTCGTGGAAACCCTGCAGGCCAGCGTGCACCAGGCCCCGCTGCGGCAGCTGCGCGCCTACGGCGAAGCGACCCGGGTGGAGATGCTGGAGAAAGCCCGCCAGCAGCTGGCCCATGGCAAATCACCCGAGGAAGTGCTCGAACTGCTCGCGCACGGCCTGACCAACCGCCTGCTGCACCCGCCGACCGCCGCCCTGCGCGCGGCCGCGCTCAGCGGCGATACTGAACTCACCCGCGCCGCCGAGCGCCTGTTCCCGGCCAAGCCGGGTTACCAGCACCCTGCCGTGCGTACCGATGTAGCGAGGAATGATGACGCCGACCCTGCGCCGTAAGCTGGAAGCGCTGGCCGAGCGCCGCGAAGAACTGGAACGCCTGTTGTCCGACCCGGCCGTGGTCGGCGACAACGACCGCTTCCGCACGCTCTCGCGCGAGTTTTCGCAGCTGGAGCCGGTCGCCAACGCGCTGGCCGACGAAGCCCGTGCCAAGGCCGATCTCGCCGCCGCCGAAGCGATGCGCGAAGACCCGGACCTGCGCGAGCTGGCCGACGAGGAAATCACGGCCGCCCAGCAGCGCCTGCAGCAGCTGGACGAGGAACTGGCCCTGCTGCTGGTGCCACGCGATCCGCGCGACGACGGCAACCTGTTCCTGGAAGTCCGCGCGGGCACCGGCGGTGACGAGGCGGCGATCTTCGCCGGCGATCTGTTCCGGATGTACGCCCGCTACGCCGAGCGCCAGGGCTGGAAGGTCGAGATCGAATCGGACAACCCCGGCGAACATGGCGGCTACAAGGAAGTCGTGGCGCGCGTGGTCGGCCGGGGGGCGTTCTCGCGGCTGAAGTTCGAATCGGGCACGCACCGCGTGCAGCGCGTGCCGGCGACCGAGTCGCAGGGGCGCATCCATACCTCCGCGGCGACCGTGGCGATCATCCCCGAGGCAGACGACGTGGAGGACGTGGTGATCAACCCGGCCGACCTGCGCGTGGACACCTACCGCTCCTCCGGCGCCGGCGGCCAGCACGTCAACAAGACCGAATCGGCGATCCGCATCACCCACCTGCCGACCGGCGTGGTGGTGGAGTGCCAGACCGAGCGCAGCCAGCACGCCAACCGCGACAAGGCGATGAAGCGCCTGAAAGCGCAGCTGCTGGACACCGAACGCAGCAAGCAGGCCGCCGCCCAGGCCGAAAGCCGCCGGCTGCAGGTCGGCAGTGGCGACCGCAGCCAGCGCATCCGGACCTACAGCTTCCCGCAGGGCCGGATCACCGACCACCGCGTGGAAGGGCTGACCCTGTACGACCTGCCCAACATCCTGACCGGCGATCTGGATGCACTGGTCAGCCGCCTGACCCACGAACACCAGGCCGACGAGCTGGCCCGGCTCGCGGAAGGCAGCTGAGCATGCCCGCCGCGGAGCGGCCACGATGAGTGCCGATCCGCAGCGTCTGCAGCTGCGTCAGGCCGTCCAGCGCCAACCGACGGATTTCATTGCCTGGGTGATGCTGGCCGACGCCGAGCTGGAGGCCGGCGACGTGCGTGCCGGCGAGCAGGCTGCAGCGCGCGCGCTGCAGCTGCGCGGCGACCATCCCGAGGCACTGGCCCGGCTCGGTCGCGCACGCTGGATGCAGGGTCGCCATGATGAAGCGGCCACCCTGCTGCGCCAGGCCGCCGATCGCTCGCCGCAGCACCCCGGGATCACGCTGTGGCTTGGCCACGCACTGGAAGACGCCGGTCAGCCCGAAGCGGCCGCCGATGCGTATCGCCATGCGCACCGTCTGCTGCCCAGCGAGCCCTACATCACCGCGCAGCTGCTCAACTGGCAACGCCGCCTGTGCGACTGGCGCGACCTGGATCGGCTATCGACGCGGGTACGCCAGGCCGTCGCCCAGGGCCAGGCCGTGGTCGAGCCGTTCGCCTTCCTCAGCGAAGACAGCAGCGCCGCCGAGCAGCTCGCCTGTGCGCGGCAACGTGCGGCGGCGCTGGCCGAGGGAATCGCGCGGTTGGCGCCTTCCGGGGTGCGCCACGCGGGCAGGTTGCGGGTCGGCTTTCTTTCCAACGGCTTCGGCGCACATCCCACCGGCCTGTTGACCGTGGCGCTGTTCGAACAGCTGCGCGCGCAGGGCATGCTGGAGCTGCATCTGTTCGCGCTCACCGGGGACGACGGCAGCCCCATCCGCCAGCGCCTGCAGCAGGCGGCAAACACGTTGCACGATGTCAGCGCGCAGCCGCATCAGCACATCGCCCGACGCATCCGCGAGGCGGGCATCGATGTGCTGTTCGATCTGCGCGGCTGGGGCGGTGGCGGAACGCCGCAGGTGCTGGCGATGCGGCCGGCGCCCGTGCAGGTCAACTGGCTCGCCTACCCGGGCACCTCCGGCGCGCCGTGGATCGATCATGTGCTGGCCGATGCCTTCGTGCTGCCCGACGCGCTGGTGCCGGCCTTCAGTGAGAACGTGCGGCGCCTGCCGCGCGCGTTCCAGCCCTCGGACAACACCCGCGTGCTGGAACCGGCACCGTCGCGCGAGGACTGCGGCCTGCCGGCGCAGGGCATGGTGCTGTGCTGCTTCAACAACAGCTACAAGCTCAACCCGCGCAGCATGCAGCGGCTGTTGGCGGTGCTGCAGGGCATACCGGGCAGCGTGCTGTGGCTGCTCTCCGGCCCGGGCAATGCCGACGCGCGGCTGCGCAGCGCGGCACGCCAGGCGCAGCTGGATCCGGCGCGGCTGGTGTTCATGCCGCGCCTGCCCCACCCGCACTACCTGGCGCGCTATCAGCACGCCGACCTGTTCCTGGACACCCATCCCTACAACGCCCACACCACCGCTTCGGATGCGCTGTGGGCCGGCTGCCCGGTACTGACCTGCCCCGGCACGACGTTCGCCTCGCGCGTGGCCGGCAGCCTGAATCATCACCTGGGCATGCACGATTTCAACGTCGCCGATGATGCCGCGTTCGTGGCCACCGCAGTGCGCCTGGGCAATGACCCGGCCGCGCTGCAGGCCGCGCGCGCGACGCTGGCCCAGCGTCGTGAGGACAGCGGGCTGTTCGACATGGCCGGCTTCGCGCGCGATTTCAGTGCGGTGGTCGAGGCGCTCGCACGCGAGCGTGGTTGGCAGGGCCCACACATCGCCTGAGCATCGGCTGCGCTAGGCTCGGGCCTCCCGTGGATGACCGAGGCACGCTGATGGGCAAGCTCAAGCGCAAGGACTACCAGGCCCTGCTGGAACCGATGCAACTGGAACTGGCGGCAATGGCGCGCTGGGTGCAGCACACCGGGCAGCGCGTGCTGGTGCTGTTCGAAGGCCGCGACACCGCCGGCAAGGGCGGCGCGATCCAGGCCATCGCCGAGCATCTCAATCCGCGCCAGTGCAAGGTGGTCGCGCTGCCCAAGCCGACCGACCGCGAGAGCACGCAATGGTATTTCCAACGCTACGTCTCGCACCTGCCGGCGGCCGGTGAGATCGTGCTGATGGACCGCAGCTGGTACAACCGTGCCGGGGTCGAGCACGTGATGGGCTATTGCACCGAGGCGCAGTACCGCAGCTTCCTGGCGCAGGCGCCGGTGTTCGAAAAGCTGCTGATCGATGACGGCATCGTGCTGTTCAAATACTGGCTCAGCGTGGACCAGGCGCAGCAGGAAAAGCGTTTCGCCGAACGCCACCTCGATCCGCTCAAGGGCTGGAAGCTCTCACCGGTGGACCTGGAATCGCGCAGCAAGTACAGCGCCTACACCGAGAGCCGCGAAGCGATGCTGCGCGCCACCCACAACGACGATGCGCCGTGGACGCTGGTGGACTTCAATGACCAGAAGCGCGGGCGGCTGGGTCTGATCCGCAACCTGCTCGACCGCCTGCCCGATACCCGCGTGGACGAACCGGTACTGGCGCTGCCAACGTTGAAGGGCAAGCTGCACAAGGAGCACTTTGGCGTGCTGAAGCCGATCGAGGCGTTCGTCACCACGTAGATCCACGCCATGCGTGGATGCTTTTGGGTCTACCGCGCGCAACGGGGCAAAGGCGTGCCGACCATCCACCGGCACGCCCGTCAGGCTCAGCCTTCCTTGATCCGCGCCTCGATGTCATGCGCGGTGACCGGGCCGAGAAATTCCTTGGCGACCTTGCCGTCCGGTGCGATCAGGTAGGTCATCGGCAGGCCGCGCGGGATCGCGAAGTCTTCCGGCGGGTTGTAGGTGTCCACGATCACGATCGGGTAGGTGACCGGCCGCTTCTCCAGGAAGGCCTTCATTTCGGCCGGCTCGATGTCCTCGAAGGCCAGCCCGACCACTTCAATCTCATTGCGCATGGCATGCAGCGCGGAGAGCTCGGGCATTTCCTTGCGGCACGGCGCGCACCAGGTCGCCCAGAAGTTCACCACCACCCACTTGCCACGGTGCGCGGCCAGATCGTAGTCGGTGCCATCCAGCGCCTTGGCCTTGAGCGTTGGCTGTTCGACGGTCCTGCGCTCGGTGGCCGGCACCGCGTCGGTCGGCGGCACAGCCGGTTCATCGATCGGGGCCGGGGCGGCGGGCGCAGTGGCCTCGCTCTGTGCAGCGGGCTTGTTGCAGGCGGCCAGCGTCAGCAGGCCCAGGGCCAGCAGCAGGGGCTTGGCGGTCATGGTTTGTCTCCGGGGGTCGAATAGATATCGCTGACGCGGCGTTTGAGCAGTTCGCGCAGCGGCAGGCGCAGCGTGTCCAGTGCGGCCACCGAGGCCGTGCCCAGGCTGTCGTCGCGATACGGCAGGTAGGCTTCCTTGATCGGGATCCGCATCTGCGTGGTCTCGTACAGGTCGGCCAGGGTGAGTTTGTCCAGGTCGCGCGCCAGCAGCCATTCGCCCTGCTCGTCGCGGCGGACCACGCGGATCGCTTCCAGATCGCACAGCAGGGTATGCAGCAGCGAATCGGTCAGCATCGGCTCCAGCCGCAGGATCTCGTCGTCATCCAGGCTGCGGCCATCGGCGCGCGCTTGGTGGAAGCGGCCGATCAGCCGCAGCAGGCCGTAGATCTCGTAGCCCACCGGCAGGCGCAGGTCGGCCGGCTGGTAGCGGAACGCGGCGATCGAGGAGGCCAGCGAGGCGCCGAGCAGCACCGAGACCCAGCACAGGTAGATCCACAGCAGCAGGATCGGCACGAAGGCGACCGTGCCGTAGAGCTTCTGGTAGGACTGGAAGCTGCCCAGGTAGGCGCCCATGCCCCACTTCACCAGCTCGAGCATGATCGCGGCCAGGATCGCGCCGGGAATGGCATGCCGCCATTTGACCGTGTGGTGCGGCACCACGCGGTAGACCAGCATGATGCAGAGGAATTCGATCAGGATCGGGGCGACGGTCAGTGACACGTTGGCCAGCCAGCGGCCTTCGCTGGTGCCGAACAGCGGCAACGCGAACACCCGCGCCGAGACCGCCAGCGACGCCGCCGCCAGCATGGCGCCGAGGGTGAGCACGGTCCAGTAGACCAGGAAGCGGGTCAGCTTCGGTCGGGTCGAACTCACCCGCCAGATCTGGTTGAAGGTTTCCTCCACGCTGTTGAGAGTGATCAGCAGCGACACCACCAGCGCGATGAAGCCGGCGGCAGTGAGCTGCCCGGCGCTGGCCGAGAACTGGCGCAGGTAGCCTTCGGCGGCGCGCGCGGCGTTGGGCACGAAGTTGGAGAACACGTAGTCGCTGAGGGTGTCGCTCCAGCGGTCGAACACCGGGAACGCGGAGAGCACCCCGAACACCACGATGGCCAGCGGCACCAGCGCGAACACCGTGGTGTAGGCCAGCGAGGCGGCCGCCTGGAACAGACGGTCATCAAGGAAACGGCGCCACAGGAAGCGGCCGAAGCTGATCGTGCGCGCGCGGTCCCGGACGCGTTCGATCCACAGGTTGATCGTATCGAGAGGTTCCATCGGCGCAAGGGTACCCGATGACGGGTGTGCGGCATGCACGCCTGCTCACGGCGGCCGGCCCGCCACGGACCTCGCCCTGAGCGGGCTGCGTTGCCATACTGCCTGCATCGGACGCAACGAGATGAAAGCGAAATGGCGGAGATCCTGGTGCTGTATTACAGCCGTGGCGGTTCAGTGGCACGGCTTGCCCGCCAGATTGCGCGCGGCATCGGCGAGGTGCCGGGCATGAGCGCGCGGCTGCGCACGGTGCCGCCGGTGGCCGCGGTGACACAGACGGCCCTGCCCCCGGTGCCCGAAGACGGTGCGCCATATGTGAGCGTGGCCGATCTGGCCGAGTGCACGGGGCTGCTGCTGGGCAGCCCGACCCGGTTCGGCAACATGGCCGCGCCGGTGAAGCACTTCCTGGACGGGCTGGGCGCGGAATGGGTCAACGGCACGCTGGCCGGCAAACCGGCCGGGGTGTTCACCTCCACGGCCTCGCTGCACGGCGGGCAGGAGTCGACGCTGCTGTCGATGCAGGTACCGTTGCTGCACCACGGCTGCCTGATCGTGGGCATCCCCTTCACCGAGCCGGCACTGAGCCATACCACGACCGGGGGCACGCCGTATGGCGCCAGCCATGTGGCCGGAGCGGACGACAACCCGGTGCCGAGCGAGGATGAAAGCATCCTGGCGCGGGCGCTGGGGCGGCGGGTGGCCGATATCGCACGGCGGCTGGCGTGAGCACCCGGGCGCAGGAGATCGTGCTGGCCCTGCTGCTGGTGGCGTTGGCGGTGCTGTTCGCGGTCTGGTTCGCGCAGGACAAGCATTGGCTGGCCACCCAGCTGGTCTTCACCCTGCCGCCGCTGCTGCTGGCGCTGGGCGTGCTGGTGCGGCGGGGCAAGGCAATGTTCTGGGCCGGGGTGCTGGCGCTGTTCTGGTTCAGCCACGGGGTGATGAGCGCCTGGAGCCACCCGGAGGTCGCGTTGTGGGGGTGGCTCGAGCTGGCGCTGGCGCTGGCGGTGATCGGGGTGGCGAGCACGCCGGGGCTGCGGCGGCGCTTCGGGCGCAAGAGCACAACCGGCTGACCGTGTGGCGTCGCAAGCCTGCATCGGGCGGGCGTCAGCCGTATCATCTACCGGTCGGCGCGGCGGTTCCGTGCCCTTCTGTCTGGTACCCAGGATGCTTGCAATGGAAGAACTACTGATCATCACCACCGGTGGCACGATCGACAAGATCTACTTCGACGACAAGTCGGACTATCAGATCGGTGATCCGCAGATCGGGATGATCCTGCGCGAGCTGGGCGTGACCTTCCGTTTCAACGTGATTCCGATCCTGCGCAAGGATTCGCTGCACATCACCGACGAGGACCGCGAGCTGATCCGGGCGACGATCGCCGCGCAGCCGACCCGGCATGTGCTGGTGACCCACGGCACCGACTCGATGGTGCAGACGGGCCAGGTGCTGAAGTCGATCACCGACAAGACCATCGTCATGACCGGCGCGCTGAGCCCGGCACGGTTCCGCGGTTCGGATGCCGAGTTCAACATCGGCTGCGCGATCGGTGCGGTGCAGTCCTTGCCGAGCGGTGTGTACATCGCGATGAACGGCCGGATCTGGAATCCGGAGCAGGTGCGCAAGAACGTCGCCGCGAACCGGTTCGAAGCGGCGTAACCCCTGGCGCAGCGTGTTGATCGAACGAACGCCCCGGCATGCCGGGGCGTTCTGCGTTGGTGCGATGGGAAAACGATCAGTACTGCGCGGTCAGGGTGACCCCGGAGAAGGTCGAGTAGGCCTTCACCCGCACATGCCAGGTGCCGGCCGCGGGGGCGCTGATCGTGCAGGTTTCGTTGTTGCCGCTCAGGTACGGGCGGCAGGTGTAGACGGTATCGGTCGGCGCGCTGCCGTTGCGGACGTACAGATCGGCATCGCCACTGCCGCCGGCGATGGTGACCTTCAACTGGCTGCTGCCCGACGGCACGGTCACGGTGTAGGCCAGCGAGGCACCGCTGGCAGCGCCCAGGCCCGTGACCGGCACGTTGTTCTGCAGCACGTTGCCAGTGCCAGGGTTCGGGTTGGTCCCGCCCAGGGCCGCGGTCACCGCCGCATCGGCATCGACAATGCCCGCGCCACAGCCGCCGGAGCAGGCGCCCGGCAACGGCCGTGCGGTGCTCTTGAGCAGGCTTTCGATGGCGGCCGGGCTCAGCGCGGTGGGCGCGACGGACTGGATCAGCGCAACCACGCCGGCCACGTGCGGTGCCGCCATCGAGGTGCCGTTGTAGGAGGCATACGATGCGGTGCCCGGTACCGTGGTGCCGCTGTTGAGGGTGGAAAGAATGCCCTGCCCCGGCGCGGAGATGTCGATGCCGGTGCCGTAGTTGGAGAAGCTGGCGCGGGCGCCGGCCGAGGTGGTCGCGGCCACCGCGATGACGTTGGCGCAGTTGGCCGGTACCGAGGAGGAGACGTTGGTGTTGCTGTTGCCGGCCGCCACGACCACCGTGGTGCCGCGCGAGACGGCGCCGTTGATCGCGGTCTGGTAGGTGGTGGAGCAGCTGCCACCGCCGCCGAGGGACATGTTGATCACTTCGGCCGGGTTGGCGTTGGCCGGGACGCCGCTGACGGTGCCGCCAGAGGCCCAGACGATGGCGTCGGCGATGTCGGAGGTGTAGCCGCCGCACTTGCCGAGCACGCGCACCGGCACGACCTTGGCATTGAAGGCCGTGCCAGCCACGCCGGTGCTGTTGTTGGTCACCGCCGCGACGGTGCCGGCCACGTGGGTGCCGTGCCAGCTCGAATTGGAGGCCGGAATGCCCGAGCCGCATTCGTTGGCGGCGTACCAGTCGCCTTCGTCGTTGGGGTTGTTGTCGCGGCCACCGCCGTCGCGCGCCATCGCCGCGTCGCTGATGAAGTCGTAGCCGGGCAGGAGGTTGGCGTTGAGGTCGGGGTGGTTGGTGATGCCGGTGTCGATCACCGCCACCACCACGCCGGCGCCGGTGGCCTTGTCCCAGGCCGGGCGTACGTTGATCGAGGCATTGCTGGTGCCAAAGCCCCACTGTTCGGAGAACCGGGTGTCATTGGGCACCAGGGTGGCCTGCATCAGCTGATCGACCTCGACGTATTCCACGCTCGGGTCGGCGGCCAGGCGGCGCATCAGCAGTTCGGCTTCGGCACGGTCCAGCGGCCGGTCGGCCTTGACCACGGTCGGGCCGATCGCCAGCTGGCGCAGCTTCTGCAGCCCCAGCGCGCGGCCTTGGGCGGCCGGTACCGCCGCCGCGGCGGCCTTGAGCGAACTGGCCAGCGCGGTCGGGGTGGCGACCTCGGTGCTGCCATCCTTGTACTTCACGATGAAGCGCTGATGGGTCGGCGCCGAGGACAGGCCGCTCAACTGCACATCGCCGGCGAAGGCCGGGGTAGCCAGCAGCAGGGTCGACAGAACGGACGCGCCCAGTACAACCAATGCACGCTGACGCAAACGGTGTTGCGAGACATGAGACATCGGATTTCCCTTTCAGACAGTGAATGCCGTCGTCGCGGCGGAGAATCCAGGTCCGATCCGGGGGCTGCTGCAATCGATGGCGCGGATCGGCCCGGTGAGTGGATCGGTTCCCCTGAATCAAACCGCCCATCGCGACGCTAGTGGCTGACTGGCCGATCAACAATGTTTCAGCTGCACTTCAGTGACATGAAATGTCGGATCTGAGACTTTACGGGTCGAGGGTTTGTGAAAGTGAAGGCGCTCACGGCCTTTCGGGTGGTCCGATTGCGCCACGGATTGTCTGAAATGGCTGTCGCGGCCGACAAATCCGGGACAACACTTGCGCATCAATCACTTACGCCACTGCCACCGCAGGACAGTAGTGCCGGCCGCTGGCCGGCTCCCGACCAGCCCGTAGTGCCGGCCGCTGGCCGGCTCCGCGGAATGCTGCAGAGCCGGCCAGCGGCCGGCACTACCGATGTCGAACGCTGCGCGGCCTGTCTTGGGGAGCATCACCGGCGCGGTGGCGAACGGGCAACAAAAAACCCGCCTGTCGCCAGGCGGGTTTTCGATGCTTGCGCTCAGACCCCGAGGACTCAGGCGTCCAGGCGGACCAGCCAGCCGTGACGGTCCGGCAGGCGGCCGTACTGGATGTCGGTCAGTTCCTTGCGCAGCGACATCGTCACTTCGCCGGCCGGGGCGTTGATGTCACCCACCGAGAAGCCTTCGCCCTTGAGCTGGCCGATCGGGGTGACCACCGCAGCGGTACCGCAGGCGAACGCTTCCACGATCTCGCCGGAGGTCACGCCATCCTTCCACTCCTCCAGGGTGACCTTGCGCTCTTCGACCTTCATGCCGCGGTCGCGGGCCAGCTGCAGGATGCTTTCACGGGTGATGCCTTCCAGGATGCTGCCCGACAGCGCCGGGGTCACCAGGGTGCCGTCCTTGTAGACCAGGAACACGTTCATGCCGCCCAGTTCTTCCAGGTACTTGCCCTCGACCGGGTCCAGGAACAGCACCTGCGAGCAGCCCTGTGCCTGCGCCTTCTGCTGCGGCAGCAGCGAGGCGGCGTAGTTGCCACCGCACTTGGCCGCGCCGGTGCCGCCCTTGCCTGCGCGCGCGTACTCGGTGGACAGCCAGATCGCGACCGGCGCCACGCCCTTGGCGAAGTACGGGCCGGCCGGGCTGGCGATGACGTAGTAGCCGGCCTTGTGCGCGCCGCGCACGCCGAGGAAGGCTTCATCGCCGATCATGAAGGGACGGAAGTACAGGCTGGATTCGTCGGCCGAGGGCACCCACGACGCATCCACGGCGATCAGCTGCTTGAGCGATTCGACGAAGATCTCCACCGGCAGTTCCGGCAGCGCCAGGCGCTGGGCCGAACGCTGCAGGCGGCGGCCGTTGGCCTCCGGGCGGAAGGTCCAGATCGAGCCGTCGGCGTGGCGGTAGGCCTTGATGCCTTCGAAGATTTCCTGGCCGTAATGCAGCACCGCGGCGGCCGGGTCCAGCTGCAGCGGACCGTACGGGCGCACCACGGCATCGTGCCAGCCGGTGTCCTTGTCCCAACGCACTTCCACCATGTGATCGGTGAAGTGCAGACCAAAACCGGGGGCGGCCAGGATGCGCTCACGCTCCTCGCTGCTGCGCGGCTGGGCGGAACGGGTGGTGTTGAAGCTCACGGAAGACTGGGACACCGGATATTTCCTGTTCTGGTTACGGGGAACGCCGTGACGCCGGCTGGCGATGGGCGGTTACAGCATGCCGGTTTCGAGCCGGGCGGCCTCGGACATCATGTGACGGCCCCACGGCGGGTCGAACACCAGCTCGACGTCGGCCTCGGCCACCGTCGGGATCATTTCCAGCTTGCTGCGCACGTCATCGACGAGGATCTCGCCCATGCCGCAGCCGGGCGCAGTGAGGGTCATCTTGATGTCGACCTCGCGCTGGCCGTCGTCCAGGTGCTTGAGGTCCACTTCATAGACCAGCCCCAGATCGACGATGTTGAAGGGGATCTCCGGATCGAAGCAGGTGCGCAGCTGCTGCCACACCAGTTTTTCGACCTCCTCGTCGGAGGCATCGGCGGGCAGTTCCAGCGCCGGGGGCGCTTCCTTGCCGATGGCATCGCCATCCTTGCCGGCGATGCGGAACAGATTGCCTTCGACAAAGACGGTATAGCTGCCACCCAGGGCCTGGGTGATATAGCCATAGCTGCCAGCGGGCAGCGTGACCGTTTCGCCCTGCGGGACCATGACGGCCTCGCAGTCGCGTTCGAAGTGGACAGGTTCACTGCTACGGGAATACATGTGGATCGATATGGGGGTCGCGGCCAATTCCCGCAAGGCGACCATTTTAGCCCAGTGGCCGCCCACGCGCCGGTCACCCCGCAAGCCGGTATCCTGTGGGGACTTACAGGAAGATTGCATGTCGCCCACGTCCGTGCCTGTCCGGAGCCGCCACTGGCTCTGGCCCCCGCTGTTTCTGCTTGGTGTTGTCACGGCCACGCTGGCCTGGTTGTTCATCGCCCTGCTCACCGGCCGCCAAGCCAGCTGGATGGCGGTTGTAGCCGCGCTGGAGATCGCGTTCATGCTGCGCCTGGGCACCCTGCGCGCCGGTGCCCCCCGGGTGGTGCTGACCGTGCTGGCCACCGTGCTGGTTGCGCTGGCGGCCAACTGGGGGATCGCTTCGGCCTACCTGGGCGGCTCGATGGGGCTCACCCCGTGGGAATCAGCGTTGCGCATGGGGCCCTATCTGGCCTGGACCCTGAGCGGCCTGGCCAACGGCGCGGTGGAATGGCTGTGGCTGGGCGTGGCGCTGGTGATCGGCTGGTGGGTGGCGAAGTAACCGCCCCACGGCTGCTTCGGGTCGCCGCATCCCGGGTATCGACGGATGCTCCGGGTCGCTGAATCCCGTGTATTGGTCGTGCCGGCCGCTGGCCGGCTCTTCATGACGCCTGGGCGGAAACGCATTGGTATTCACGCGTTGCGTGGAGCCGGCCAGCGGCCGGCACTACCGGGTTGCTGATGCATCGCGGGAGCCGGCCAGCGGCCGGCACTACCGGGTCACTGATGCATCGCGGGAGCCGGCCAGCGGCCGGCACTACCTCTGTATTCAATGGCCGCCGTCGAGGGCCTTCAGTTCGCTGACCAGCGCGCTGGCCGCACCGGCGCCATCGCCGTACAGCATCCGGGCGTTGTCGGCATAGAACAGCGCATTCTCGATGCCGGCAAAGCCGGTGCCCTTGCCGCGCTTGATCACCACCACGTTGCGGGCGTTGACCACGTCCAGGATCGGCATGCCGTAGATCGGGCTGGCCGGATCCGTACGCGCGACCGGGTTGACCACGTCGTTGGCGCCGATCACCAGCACCACGTCGGTGTTCGGGAACTCGGGGTTGATGTCGTCCATGTCGGCGATCAGGTCGTACGGCACGCCCGCTTCGGCCAGCAGCACGTTCATGTGCCCCGGCATGCGCCCGGCCACCGGGTGGATCGCGAACTTCACCTTGATGCCGCGATCGATCAACCGCTGCGCCAACTCCCACACCTTGTGCTGCGCCTGGGCCACGGCCATGCCGTAGCCGGGCACGATCACCACGCGCTCGGCGAAGGCCAGCATCGCGGCCACGTCGCTGGCCTCGATCGGCTTCTGCGCGCCGCTGATTTCCTGCGCGACACCGCCGCCGCCGAAGTTGGAGAACAGCACGCCGCTGATCGGCCGGTTCATCGCCTTGGCCATCAGGCGTGTGAGCAGGATGCCGGCCGCGCCGACCATCATGCCGGCGATGATCAGCGCCTCGTTGCCGAGCACATAGCCTTCGAACGCCACCGCCAGGCCGGTAAACGCGTTGTACAGCGAGATCACCACCGGCATGTCGGCGCCGCCGATCGGCAGCGTCATCAGCACGCCCAGTGCGAGTGCGACCACGAAGAAGCTGATGATCGCCACCGGGCTCAGCGTGACTGCCGCCCAGATGCCCAGCACCACCATCGCCAGCGCGACCAGCAAGTTGAACACCTGCTGCCCCGGGAAGGTGACGCGGCGGTCCAATCGCCCGTCGAGCTTGGCCCAGGCGATGATCGAGCCGGACAGCGACACCGCACCGATCGCCGAGCCGATCACGGCCAGCGCCAGCACCGTCGCCGACGGCTGGCGCGCGGCCAGATCGGCCAGCGCCTGCTCGCTCCAATGGGTGGTATCGCGGTTGGCCAGGAAGGAGAAACGCAGCAGTTCAACCGCACCGATCGCTGCCGCCGAACCGCCGCCCATGCCGTTGTAGAGGGCCACCATCTGCGGCATGTCGGTGATCGCCACGCGCTTGGCCGACCACCAGGCCACGCCGGTGCCGATCGCCACCGCCGCCAGGATCAGCGGAATGTTGTGCAGCTCGGGCAGGAAGAACGTGGCTACCGTGGCGATCAGCATGCCCAGCCCGGCCCAGCGGATGCCGCTGCGCGCGGTCATCGGCGAGGCCATGCGCTGCAGGCCAAGCAGGAACAGGGTCGCGGCGACCAGGTAGCTCACCTGGACCAGCCACTGCAGCAGCTGCGCGGTGGTCACGTTCAAGGCGCCTTCTCCCCGGCGTCGCGCTTGGCGCTGGGCTTGAACATGTCCAGCATGCGTTCGGTCACCACGTAGCCGCCGGCTGCGTTGCCGGCGCCCAGGACCACCGCGATGAACCCGATGATCTTCTCCAGCGGCGTCTGCGCGTGCCCCAGCACCACCATCGCGCCGATCAGCACGATGCCGTGGATGAAGTTGGACCCGGACATCAGGGGGGTATGCAGGATCACCGGCACCCGCGAAATGATCACGTGGCCGGCAATGGCGGCCAGCATGAAGATATACAACGCCACGAACCCGTCGCTCATTGCAGTCACTCTCCCAGGCGGTCATCCCGTCCCCTGCATCATAACCATGCGCTGAACCAATCGGGCAGGCCGGTCAACCGCGCCCGCCCTGGGGCGTTCTCACGGTATCCCCCTGCCGGAACGCTACCCTGTGCTGGTGAGCTCTCCCCTACCGTCGACGGATGCCGACCTGCCCGCCACGCCCGAGGTGGCGCTGCCGGTGTCGCTGGACGCCTTCCTGGCCGGCATCGGCCCGCGCGCGTTCCGCTTCGCCGAAGCGGGCCTGCGCCAGCGCGAGGACGCGCTGGATGCGGTGCAGGACAGCATGTTGAAGATGCTCGGCTATCGCGACAAACCCGCCGCCGAATGGGCGCCGTTGTTCTGGAGCATCCTGCGCCGCCGCGTGGTCGACCTGCAGCGCCGCCGTGGCTTCCGCCTGAAGTTCTGGCGCAGCAGCGACGAGGCCGGCAGCGACCACGATATCGATTGGGCCGACAGCGCTCCCGGTCCGGCCCAGGCCCATGAGCGGCGCGACCAGTACGCGCAACTGGTGCAGGCGCTGCGGGAGCTGCCCGCGCGCCAGCGTGAGGCCTTCACCCTGCGCGTGCTGCAGGACCTGGATGGCGCCACCACGGCCAAGGCCATGGGCTGCAGCGAAGGCGCGGTCAAAACCCATCTTTCGCGCGCCCGCCAGGCGCTGCAGCAGTCTCTGGAGATCGCCCTGTGAACCGCCCCCTGCCCCCTTCGATGCCTGACGATGTCGCCCTGCGGCAGCTGCATGCGCAGGCGCTGGATACGCTCTCGCCGACCACGCTGGCGCGGCTGCGCAGCGCGCGCCATGCGGCCTCACCGGCCAAGCGGCATGCGCCGTCGTGGTGGATGGCGACGGCCTGTTCGGCAGTGGTCGCCCTCGCCTTGGGCTACAGTTTCCTCCTGGGCGAATCGAGCGCCCCGCCGGCACCGGTGATGGCGAGCGCCACCGATGACAGCAGCGATGTCCTCGACGAGAATCCCGATCTGTATTTGTGGCTGGGCGGCACCGACCTGGCAATGGAGTGATGATGAAACTGCGACTGTCCCTGGGGCTGGTATGGCTGACCTTGAGTGCGGCGGGCTGGGCGCAGACCGCCCCGCTGCCGGACTGGGACGCGCTCAGCCCGCAGCAGCGCGAGGCGTTGATCGCGCCCGTGCGTGACCGCTGGAACGATGCGCCTGCCCCGCAGCGCGAGCGCATGCTGCAGCACGGCCAGCGCTGGCTGACCATGACCCCGGAGCAGCGCGCGCAGGCGCACCGCGGCCGCCACCGTTTCGAGAACATGACGCCGGAGCAGCGCGAGCAGGCGCGCGCATTGTTCGGTCAGATGCGCAGCATGAGCCCGGCGCAACGGCAGGAGCTGCGCGACCGCTGGGCGCGGATGACGCCGGACGAACGCAAGGCATGGCTGAAGGCCAATCCCGCCCCTGCTGCGCCGCCGTCCAAGCGCTGAAGCGCCGAAGCGCCGAAGCACTGGAGCAACGACCAACAACGGGGACGGGAGTCGTCATCAATTACCCCCGTCCCCGTTTTTTCAGGCGGCGACCCAGCGGGTTTTCGCGAGCAGTTCGTCGTCCCAGTCGAAGGTGACGGCGCCGTCTTTCAGGAACAGCGCGACGAAGTTGTAGACGTTGCGGGCGTACATCTCGCTGGCATGCACCGCGCCCTGGCTGGCCAGGTTGAGCGGGCCGTCGATGAGCACGCCGTCCAGATCCACCACCTCGCCCGGTTGGGTGGCTTCGCAGTTGCCGCCGGTTTCCGCGGCCAGATCGACGATCACGCTGCCCGGTTTCATGCCACGCGCCATCGCGGTGCTGACGATTTTCGGCGCGGGGCGGCCGGGCACGGCGGCGGTACAGATCACCACGTCCACCGTGCGCAGGTGCTCGCCGAGGCGGCGCTGCTGCTCGGCGCGTTCCTCATCGGTCAACGGCCGCGCGTAACCGCCCTCGCCGACCGCGCTCACGCCCAGGTCAAGGAATTTGCCGCCCAGCGATTCGATCTGCTCGCGGGTTTCCGGACGCACATCGAAGCCTTCCACCTGCGCGCCGAGACGGCGGGCGGTCGCGATGGCCTGCAGGCCGGCCACGCCGGCGCCGACCACCAGTACCTTCGAGGGGCGGATCGTGCCCGCGGCGGTGGTCAGCATCGGGAAGAACCGCGGCGCACGCTGCGCCGCGATCAGGGTGGCTTTGTAGCCCGCCATGCCGGCCTGCGAACTGAGCACGTCCATGGACTGGGCCCGCGTGGTACGCGGCAAGCGCTCCAGCGGAAACGCCTGCAGGCCGCGCGACTGGATCAGCCCGGCGCGCTCGGCATCGGCCTGCGGATGCAGCATGCCGATCAGGCTGGCGCCCGGTTTCAACCGGGCAAGGCGGTCATTGGCGGGTGGCTGCACGCACAGCACGAGGTCGGCCTGGGCCAGGCGGGTGTCATCGGCGGGCTGCGCGCCCACCTCCTGATACAGCGCATCGGGGAAGCCGGCCGACAACCCGGCACCCGGTTCGAATGACACGCCAGCGCCGAGCGCGATCAGCTTGCGCGCCGTTTCCGGCGTCATCGCCACGCGCCGTTCCCCCGGCGCGTGCTCCTTTACCACCAACACCTCGACAGCCATGCCTGTCCCCGACGATCAGCGGATTGTGGGCTGATCGTAACCTGATCGTCAGGCCAAGGTGGCCCTCCGGGCTCAATGCACGGTGGCCTTCCTGGTATCCAGCCGATCGATCACGCCCTGCATGGCACTGTCGAAGGCGCCATCGTCGATATGCGCACGCAGGCGACCCAAGCGCACCATCACGGCCAGTTCTTCCGGCGAGGCCACGCAGAAGCGCACCCCGCGCCGGTTGACGAACAGCAGGCGCTGGGAAATCGGGCTCACCCAGGACAGCTTGCCGGCCTGGACCTTGCCGTCCTTGTCGATGAAATCCAGCCAGCTGCCGATCTCCAGGCCGCGGAAGCGGTCGGCATCGGCATTGTCGAAATCGCTGACATCCACCTTGCTGCCCAGCTCCACCGACGGCGATTCCTGGGCCGGTGGCGAGGGCAGCGCGACCTGCGGCAGTTCGGGCAGCGCGCGCTCAAGCTCCGGGCGCGATTCGGCGATGCCCTGCAGGGTGTCGTGCAGCGCGTCGATGGCACTGGTGGCTGCATCGGCGTGTACCCCCACGCTGGCAAACACCTTGCGCAGCGCGGGATGCCAGGCCTGCAGCCACGGCTTGCCGACGATATGGCGGCGGGCCTCGGCCACTTCCTCCAGCATGCCATCGGCCAGGCTCAGCGCCTCACCGACCGACGCCCCGTCTTCGCCTTCGCGCAGCACGGTCAGGGTCAGGTGGTGCTGCCAGGGCTGGCGCAGGAACTCGCCGATGGCCTGCGGCAACGTGGTATCGCCAATACGGCGGTCCAGTTCGGTAGTGGCGCGCTGGCGCGCCATCTCCAGCTTTTCCTGGCCGCGCTGGGTCTCGGCGGCCCGGCGCTCGGCGATCTCGATCCGGCGACGATGCTGGGTCAGGAACTCGCGGAATTCTTCTTCCAGGGTCAGGAAGATCGCCAGGTTCTCATTGAACTCGGCCACCAGCCGCTCGATGATTTCTTCGACCTTGCCCATCAGCACGCGCTCGGCCTGGCTCTCGCCGGTATTGCCCTCGCAGGCTTCGGCCAGCGAGTTGAGCAGCTTGCGCGCCGGGTGGGTCTTCTGCACGAACATGCGGCGATCGAGCATGGCGACCTTGACGAAGGGCACCACCAGCCGGCCGATCAGCTCGCGCGAGCGGCCCTCCAGGTCGCGCTCGTCGAGCATCACATCGAACAGCATGCCGACCAGATCGATCGCGTCCTCGTCCTGCGGGTCCAGCCGGGCCTGCGCGGGGTCGACCCCCAGCCGGGTCGCACCGGACAGCACTTCACTTTTCAGGCGCTGCGCCAGCGATTCGCCGTCTTCGCCGATCGCCGCACGCAGGGTCGCGCTCGGCGTGGCCTGCAGCAGCGACAGCACCGACATCATCTCGCGCTGGCTCAACGGGCGCTGCTGGCCCACCGCGACGCTGGCCGCCGAGGTGGCGTCCTCGCGCACATGGCGGGTCTGCTGCAGCAGTTCGTGCAGGGCATCAAGCAGCATGCCCTGGTTGCCGCCGAGGCTGTCACCGCCCTCGCCCGGCCCTTCGTACCCGGCCTGTCCGCCACCCTGGAGGCGGCCCCGGCTCTCGGCCCAGCGGTCGGCAAAGCGACGCGCCCAGGCCGGTGCCTGGCTCTCTTCGCCTGCCGATCCCATCCCGGCCTCGGCCTGGAAGCCATCAAATGCATCGCGCTCGTCGCGCGGCGGCGGAGAGGGTGCGCGCGGCGCCGGCCGGCGCGCGGCCATCTGCGGCATCACGCCCGCAGCGGCCAGTTGTTCATCCAGGTACTCGTAACGCTTGCCGATCGGCTGCTGCAGATCGCGCTCGCACAGCTTGATCAACACCAGGCGCACTTCCGGGGCCAGTTCACAGTCGGCGAAGGCCTCATGGATGGCAACGCCCAGATGCTCGGGACTGATCGGGTTGGTATCGGCCTGCAGCTCCAGCGCGCCGGCGATCAGGCCGAGGCGGCGGTCCAGCCGCGACAGCACCGGCTTGAAGTCACGCAGCAGCACGGTGGCGAAGTTGCGCACCGCCAACCGGGATTCCAGGACATGCTCGGGCACCAGGCTCAGCCCGTCCTCGACCTGCCCGGCCAGGGTGGCCTCGGCCGACAGCGGTTCACCCCGCTCCAGCGCTTCCCAGGCCTGGGCCAGGTGGGTGCTGAAGCCGGCCACGATGTCGTCCCGGCGGCGGCGCAGCTCACGCATGCCATCCAGGAACAGCAACTGCGACGCGCCGGCGTCACCGGCACGGTCGAACAACACATCGTCAAAGCGCGCCAGCACCGTCGAGAACGACTCGACCAGCCCTGGCAGCACGGCCTCGCGGGCCATCTTCAACAACGCCGGGTCACGGCCCGGGTGCCCCCCTACATTGGGCGTGGCGATCATGCGAAAAGGCTCCCCACCCTCGCAGGCACTGAGTACAACATGGATACAACGAACGCCGGCGCACCCCATGCGCCCACGCTCGGATGGTAGGCCGGCCGACCGATCAAAGACAGTGAAGCAGTCGACACTTTAAACCTCATCACCGGTGGCCCGGCAGGCTTTGTATCGTAAGCGCAGCAGGCCGTGGAAGCGAGTACAGCCACGTGAAGGAAGTCCGCTAATTAGGTGATGTTCATCACGTTTTGTCGCAAATTGCACCGAGATCGTCCGAGGCCGTGTCACAAACGGTCGCGACTATAATCGGGGCATCGTTAAGTCTGATTGAGAACCCATGTCCGTCTCCTCCGCCCTGCACGCCCTGGATGCACGCCGTTCGGTCCCCGCCAAGCAACTGGGTGAACCCGGCCCCGACCCGGCCACCCTGCTGCGGATGCTGACCTCGGCCGTGCGGGTGCCCGACCACGGCAAGCTGGTGCCTTACCGCTTCCTGCGGATCGCCGGCGATGCGCGTCACAGTCTGGGTGCGTTCCTGGCCGAGCGCGCCGTCGAGCGCGACCCCCAGGTCTCGCCGGCCCAGTTGGACAAGGATCGCCAGCGTTTCTCCCATGCCCCGCTGATCATCACCGTCATCGCCAGCCCGCGCCCGAGCCCCAAGGTGCCCGAGGCAGAGCAGCTGATGACCGCCGGCTGCGTCTGCTTTGCCTTGCTGCAGGCCGCCCAGGCGCTGGGCTTCGGGGCGCAGTGGCTGACCGCGTGGATGGCGTTCGACCCAGCCGTGCATGCCCGCCTGGGCCTGGCCGAGGGCGAGCAGATCGCCGGCTTCATCCATATCGGCACCCCGAAAACCGAGGTACCCGAGCGTGAGCGTCCGGACCCGGCCGCGCTGCTGCAGGACTGGGAGGGCTGAGATGCCTGCCCTTCCCGCCGGCCCGGGCATGCCCCCGCCGCCGCTGCGTGCGCCGCTGTATCTGGTCGATGCCAGCCTGTATGTGTTCCGCGCGTGGCACTCGATGCCCGACGAATTCCAGGACCAGCAGGGCTGGCCGACCAATGCCGTGCACGGCTTCGCGCGCTTCCTGCTCGACCTGCTCGAACGCGAGCGCCCGGCCAACATCGCCATCGCCTTCGATGAAGCGTTGGACAGCTGTTTCCGCCACCGGATCTACGCTGCCTACAAGGCCAACCGCGATCCCGCGCCCGATGCGCTGCGCCGCCAGTTCGCGCACTGCAAGGCGCTGTGCACCGCGCTGGGCCTGGCGGTGCTGGCCCACCACGAATACGAGGCCGATGACCTGATCGGCAGCGCCCTGCACGCACGCCGCGACGCCGGCATGCGCGGGGTGATCATCTCCGCCGACAAGGATCTTTCGCAGCTGCTGTTCGAGCATGACGAACAGTGGGACTACGCACGCAACCAGCGCTGGGGCATGGCCGGGGTCAAGGCGCGCCACGGGGTGCATGCGCACCAGATCGCCGACTACCTGGCGCTGTGCGGCGATGCGGTCGACAACATCCCGGGCGTGACCGGCGTGGGTGCCAAGTCCGCCGCCGTGCTGCTGGCCCACTTCGGCAGCCTGGACGTGCTGTATGAGCGCCTGGATGAAGTGCCGTTCCTGCGCCTGCGCGGTGCCGCGCAGATGGCCGTGCGCCTGCGCGAACAACGCGAGCATGCGCTGCTGTGGCGTCAGCTGACCACCATCGCGCTGGATGCGCCGCTGGAGGGCGCCGCTGCCGATTTCAGCCGGGGCGTGGCCGATGCACAGATGCTGCAGGGCCTGTGCGATGCGCTGCGTTTCGGCCCGTTGACCCGGCGCCGCCTGTTCGCCGCCGCCGGCCTGTCCGATTCCTCTTCCGTTGCCAGCGAGTTCGCATGAGCCCCGATACGCAAGCCCCCAAGGTCGTTTTTGAAGGCAAGTACCAGCGCATGGTCGTGCGCGGCACGTGGGAATACAGCGAGCGTACCCACGCCGGTGGCCTGGCCGCGATCATCATTGCGGTCACCCCCGAAGACACCGTGCTGTTCGTCGAGCAGTTCCGCATACCGCTGCAGGCCAGGACCATCGAGATGCCCGCCGGTCTGGTCGGCGACATCGATGCCGGTGAATCCATCGAGGTCTCGGCGGTGCGCGAGCTGGAGGAAGAAACCGGCTGGACCGCCGACCACGCTGAAGTGCTGATGATCGGCCCGACCTCCTCCGGTGCCAGCAGCGAGAAGATCGCCTTCGTGCGTGCCACCGGCCTGCGCAAGGTCGGTGAAGGCGGCGGCGATGCCAGCGAAGACATCACCGTGCACGAGATTCCCCGCGCCCGCGCCGCGGCGTGGCTGGTCGAAAAGATGGGTCAGGGCTACGAGCTGGATGCCAAGCTGTGGGCCGGGCTGTGGATGATCGAACACCACCTGGACGGGACCCCGCGTGGCTGATTCGCTGTTCCATCCACATACCGGCGCATCACTGCTCGGGCCGGCCGACCCGGCCGCGTTTACCGTGCATCAGGCGCAGGGCCGTTCGTCCTTCGTGCTGATCGCCGACCACGCCGGCCGGCAGGTGCCGGCCGCATTGGACGAGCTCGGCCTGCCGCAGGCCGAGCTGGGCCGCCACATCGGCTGGGACATCGGCATCGCCGGGGTCACCGTGGAACTGGCACGGCTGCTGGATGCCTGGGCGATCACGCAGACATATTCGCGGCTGGTGATCGACTGCAACCGGCCGTTGGCTTCGCCCACGCTGATGCCGGCGGTCAGTGACCTTACCGTCGTTCCCGGCAATCAGCACCTGACAGCGGCGCAGCGACAGCAGCGCATCGACGCGATCCACGCGCCCTACCATGCGCGCATCGATGCCGAGCTCGATACCCGCCAAGCGCAGGCCCGGCCGACGGTGCTGGTGATGATGCACAGCTTCACCCCGGTGATGAATGACGCTGCGCGGCCTTGGCATGCCGGGGTGCTGTACCACCGCGACACGCGATTCGCGCTTCCCCTGCTGCAGGCGCTGCGCGATGAAGGCGACCTGGTGGTGGGCGACAACCAGCCCTACGCCGTCAGCAGCACCAGCGACTACGCCGTGCCGGTGCATGGCGAAGGCCGCGGGCTGGTGCACGTGGAGCTGGAGATCCGCCAGGACCTGATTGCCGATGCCGCTGGCCAGCAGGCGTGGGCACAGCGCCTGGCGCGGATCTTCACCGCCCTGCAGCCGCAACTGGACGCACTGCCGCCTGCGTAAGGCTTGGTGATCGATTCACCCTTCGCCCGCGCACACCGGCGTGGGCGCTGCACGATCCTGCTGCGGCCGCAGCCACAGCGCCACGCCCACGCCCAGCAACGCGAACAGTGCCGCACCGTACTGCGCGTGGATCATGCCCTGCAGGGCCGCGTCGCTGCTGGCACCGGCGCTGCCACGACCGGCGTTGGCCACCATCACCAGCAGCGCCAGGCCCAGCGCACCGCCGATCTGCTGCGCGGTGGCGGCCATGCCCGAGGCCACGCCCTGCTGCGCGGCCGGCACGCCCTGCCCGGCCACGATCCACATCGAGGTCCAGGTGATGCCCTGGCCGAGGCTGAGCACCACGATGCCCGGCAGCAGCGCCCAGTAGGTCGCGCCATACGGCAATGCAACGGCGACCGCGGCGATGCCGATCGCTCCGGCCAGCATGCCCACCGCCAGCACCTGGCGCGGCGAACGCTGCGCGAGCATGCGCTCGGCGATGCGGATGCCGAAGGTGCACACCAGGGTGGGGGGCAGAAACGCCAGGCCAGCCTGCAGCGCACTCCAGCCGTAGCCATCCTGGTAATACAGCGCCAGGAAGTAGTACTGCACGCCGTAGCTGCTCATGAACAGCATGGTCAGCAGCATCGCCGCACGCAGGCTGCGCAGGCGCAGCAGCGAGAACTGCATCAGCGGGTCGCGGCTGCGGCGTTCGATGTGCACGAAGGCGGCCAGCATCACCGTCGATACCACCAGACAGATCAGCGTGCGCGGCGCCAGCCAGCCCCACTCCGGGCCCTGCACCAGCGTGGTCACCAGCAGGCTGCCGCCGAGGGTCACCGTGACACAGCCGGCCAGATCGAACGAGCGGCCCGCCAGCGGCGCGGGATCGCGCGGCAGCCACCAGCCGCCCAGCAGCGCGCAGCCACCGGCGAAGGGGACGATCACCAGCAGTACCGAGGCCCACCCGAAGCTCTGGGTGAGCACGCCACCGAGCAGGGTGCCCAAGGCCAGGCCGCCGGCGCTGGCCATCGACCAGATCGCCAGCGCGCGGTTGCGCGGCGCGCCTTCGGCGTAGATCGTGTTGATCAGCGCCAGCGTGGCCGGGAACAGCAGCGCCGCGCCGATGCCCTGCACCGCGCGGGCGGCGATCAGCAGCCACGCACTGCTGCTGAACCCACCCACCAGCGAGGCCAGCGCGAACAGCGCCATGCCAAGCCGATAGATACGGCGTCGGCCCAGCAGATCGGCCGCGCGGCCGCCAAGCAGCAGGCAGCCGCCGAAGGCCACCGTATAGCCACTGACGATCCACTGCAGCTGCTGGGCATTGATCTGCAGCTGCGTGCCCATCTCGTGCAGGGCGACGAAGATGATCGTGGAATCCAGCGCGATGATCAGCTGGGCCATCGCCAGCAAAGCCAGGGCGAGGCGTGGAAATGCGGGCGCCGGCGCGCCAGCGGGAGACAGGGGGGAGGTCATGCCGACTCGGTACTGCGTAAGAAGGTGGGCAGTCTCATTGATGACGCTTCATAAATAAACCCGGATACTTCGATATCTGTCATGCATATCCGCATGAATCGGAGGACGTCATGGATCTCAACGCCGTGCGCATGCTGGTGCAGGTGGCGGAGGCGCGCAGTTTCACCCTCGCCGCCGGTCAGCTGGGGATCAGTCAATCCGGGTTGTCGCGGGCGATCGGACGGCTGGAGAGCGCGCTTGGCGTGCGCCTGCTTCACCGCAACACCCGCAACGTCAGCCTGACCCCGGATGGCCGCCAATTCGTCGAGCACTGCGCGCCGCTGCTGAGTGGGCTGGAGGATGCCGAGCGTCGGCTGGGTGATCGCCCCTCCACGCCGTCGGGCGTGCTGAAACTGACGGCGCCGTCGATGTTCGGGCGCAAGGTGCTGGTGCCGCTGGCCGGGCAGTTGATGGCGGCACACCCGCAACTGCAGTTCGAGCTGGTGCTCAACGACCGGCTGGTCGATCTGGTCGAGGAAGGCTTCGACGCCGCATTGCGCACCGGGCCGATCAGCGATGTGCGCATGGTGGCGCGCCCCCTGCGGCCGTTGAACTGGGTCACCGTCGCCTCCCCCGCCTACCTCGCGCAGCACGGTGAACCGGCCACGGTGGATGCGCTGCACGATCACGCCTGCCTGGCGGTGCGCAATCTGCGCAGCGGGCGGCTGGTGGACTGGCAGTTCCGCGAGGCCGAGGGCCAGCTGCGCGAGTTCACCCCGCCGGCGCGGATGGTGTTCGACAGCGGCGACCCGCTGGTCGAGGGCGCCCTGGCCGGGATCGGCATCGTGCAGGTGATGGATTTCGCGGTGGCCGATGCGTTGGCCGACGGCCGGCTGCAGCGGGTGCTGCAACCGTTCGAGGGCCGCAGCCGGGTGCTGTCGCTGGTCTACCCGCCCTCGCGGCAGGCCTCACCGAAGCTGCAGGTGTTGGCGGAGGCGTTGTTGGGTGGTGATTGGTAACCCGCCGGATCACGACCAACGGTCGTGATCCACCGCATGGTGCACGGGGCGATGGCGATCACGACCAACGGTCGTGATCCACCGCGCGACGTCAGGGGGTGACCCGGCAGGTGCCGACCGTTGGTCGGCACGTCTCCATCAACCCGCGAAGCGATCGGTCGCACGCACCAGTGCGTCGACATTCTCCGCTTCAAACGCGGAATGCCCCGAGGCGGGGCTGATCTCCAGCGTCGATTTCGGCCACGCCTTGTGCAGTTCCCACGCGCTCTGTAGCGGGCAGACCACGTCGTAGCGGCCGTGCACGATCACGCCCGGAATGTCGGCGATGCGGTGCGCGTCGCGCAGCAGCTGGTCTTCCACCTCGAAGAAACCGCCGTTGACGAAGTAGTGGTTCTCGATACGGGCGAAGGCCAGCGCGAACTGCGGGTCCTGGTGGCTGTTCACGAAGTCGTCGTCCACGTGCAGGAAGCTGGTTGCCCCTTCCCATACGCTCCACGCCTTGGCTGCCGCCAGGCGGGTGGCCTCGTCATCGCTGGTCAGGCGGCGATGGAAGGCCGAGATCAGGTCGTGGCGCTCCACCGCCGGGATCGGCGTGAGGTAATGCTCCCACGCATCCGGGAACAGGCGGTTGGCGCCTTCCTGGTAGAACCATTCCAGCTCCCAGCGGCGCAGCATGAAGATGCCGCGCAGGACCAGTTCGGTCACGCGCTGCGGGTGGGTCTGCGCGTAGGCCAGTGCCAGGGTCGAGCCCCAACTGCCGCCGAACACCTGCCAGCGATCCACCTTGAGGTGCTCGCGCAGCGTCTCGATGTCGGCCACCAGGTCCCAGGTGGTGTTGTCGACCAGGTCCGCATGCGGCGTGGAACGGCCGGCACCGCGCTGGTCGAACAGGATGATCCGGTACTTGGCCGGGTCGTGGAACTGGCGCATCTTGTCGCTGCAGCCGCCGCCCGGGCCACCGTGCAGCATCACCACCGGCTTGCCATCGGGATTGCCGCACTGCTCGAAATACAGCGTGTGGCGGTCATCGACCTTCAGGGTGCCGACGTCGTAAGGGGTGATGGCGGGGTACAGCGTACGCATGACAGGAACTCCATGTGGAATGACAGTCGCCGCATCACGCTGCGCGGCGGCCCGGTGGACAGGTCATTCTAGCCCCGGGGTCGGCGCGGGGCCGGCACGCGGTCAGGCCGCCAGACAGCCCAGGCTCACCCGGTCGCGCTGCTCCAGGTCGCGCTCGGTGGCGACCGACTGGAAACCGGCCTGCTGCAACAACGCGCGGATCACCTCGCCCTGGTCCCAGCCGTGTTCGATCAGCAGCCAGCCGCCGGGAAGCAGGTGCGCTGCCGCACCGTCGATGATCAGGCGGATGTCGTCCAGCCCATCGGGGCCGGAGGCCAGCGCGGTGGCCGGTTCGAAACGCAGGTCGCCCTGCGCCAGGTGCGGGTCGTCGCTGGCGATGTACGGCGGGTTGGTGGCGATCAGCTCGACGCGCTCGCCCGCCAGGGGCGCGTACCACGCCCCCTGCCGGAAGCTGACATTGTCCAGTGCGTGGCGCTGCGCGTTGCGCGCTGCCACGGCCAGGGCCGCCTCACTGAGGTCGGTCGCGATCACCTGCGCCAACGGCCGCTCGCTGGCCAGGGCCAGCGCGATCGCGCCGCTGCCGGTGCCCAGATCCGCGACCCGCAGCGGGGTATCCGCGGGCAAACGCGCCAGCGCCAGCTCGACCAGCAGTTCGGTCTCCGGGCGCGGGATCAGGGTGGCCGGGCTGACCTCCAGGTCCAGGGTCCAGAAGCCGCGGCGGCCCAGCAGGTAGGCCACTGGTTCGCCGGCCAGGCGCTTGGCGAGCAGGGCCTCGAACGCGGCCACCTGCGCGGGCGCGACCGGATCGGTGGCATGGGCGAACAACCAGCTGCGCTCACGCTCCAGCACCTGCAGCAGCAGCAGTTCGGCGTCGTGCCTGCCCTCCACACCGGGCAGGCGGGTGGCGGCATCGGCGAGCAGCTGGCGGACGTCTGGCGGGGCGGCGGTCATGGCGGATCGGAGCAACGTCGGGGCGCGCAGTGTAGTGCACCGGCAGCGGTCGGCCAGGCGTGCGCCAGGGGCCTTCGGCGGCAGCAACGCGATTGAAACTACGCATCGCCACTACATATATAGATTCGTAGCCGCTATCGAATTCCGTGGGAAAACCGGGCGTTCCGGCACTGAGGCGCCCCGCGCCGTTCAGGTTGCCACCGCGGCGCATATGCAGAAGCTATTGAAGCGATCATTCGCCACCGCCCGCTGGTCATTGCGCTGCAACGCTTTTGACGGCCATGGCCATCACCATTCATCGCAGGATCAGACCTTTTTGATAGCCTATGACTATCGCATAGATGCAATCAATGGATTGTCCTTATGGGAACGGAGCCGCTAACCTGTGTTGGTCGCTTCACCCACCCCCTTCACCAAGAGGAACAACGATGTCGCTCATCAACACCCAGATCCAGCCGTTCGAAGCCAACGCCTACCAGAACGGCGAGTTCATCAAGGTCTCCGACAGCACCCTGAAGGGTCACTGGTCCGTGCTGATCTTCATGCCGGCCGCGTTCACCTTCAACTGCCCGACCGAGATTGAAGACGCCGCCGACCATTACGCCGAGTTCCAGAAGGCTGGCGCCGAGGTCTACATCGTCACCACCGACACGCACTTCTCGCACAAGGTGTGGCACGAAACCTCGCCGGCCGTCGGCAAGGCCCAGTTCCCGCTGGTCGGCGATCCGACCCACCAGCTGACCCGCGCCTTCGGCGTGCACATCGAAGAAGAAGGCCTGGCCCTGCGCGGCACCTTCATCATCAACCCGGAAGGCGTGATCAAGACCCTGGAGATCCACTCCAACGAGATCGCCCGTGACGTCTCCGAGACCCTGCGCAAGCTGAAGGCTGCCCAGTTCACCGCCGCCAACCCGAACCAGGTCTGCCCGGCCAAGTGGAAGGAAGGCGAGAAGACCCTGACCCCGTCGCTGGACCTGGTCGGCAAGATCTAAGCCGTATCCCATCCCCATCCCCGCCCGCCGGGGATGGGGGTGAACCCAAGCCGGTGCCCCACGCGCCGGTTTCGGTTCACCCCCATGTCGCGCAGATGCACCCGCGGGGTTCGTCGACGCTGTTCCCTTGCCTGAATCAAGGAGTTTTCGATGTTGGATGCCAACCTCCAGTCCCAGCTGAAGACCTATCTGGAACGTGTCACCCGTCCGATCCAGATCACGGCGCACGTGGATGACGGCGCCAAGTCGCAGGAGATGCTCGAGCTGCTGAACACGCTGACCACGCTGTCGGCGCAGATCAGCGTGGACGTGCGTCGCGACAGCAGCGAGCGCACGCCCTCCTTCGCGCTGACCACGCCCGGCCAGGACATCCATCTGGTGTTCGCGGGCCTGCCGATGGGCCATGAGTTCACCTCGCTGGTGCTGGCCCTGCTGCAGGTCGGCGGCCACCCGTCCAAGGCCACGGCCGAGCTGATCGAGCAGGTGCGCAACCTGGAAGGCGAGTACCGCTTCGAAACCTACTTCTCGCTGTCCTGCCAGAACTGCCCGGACGTGGTGCAGGCATTGAACCTGGCGGCGGTGCTGAACCCGCGCATCCAGCACGTGGCGATCGATGGCGGCCTGTTCCCGGCCGAGGTGGAAGCGCGCCAGATCATGTCCGTGCCGACCGTGTACCTCAACGGCGAAGTGTTCGACCAGGGCCGCATGACGCTGGAACAGATCGTGGCCAAGCTCGATACCGGCGCGGCCAAGCGCGATGCCGAAAAGCTCAGCACCAAGGCACCGTTCGACGTGCTGGTGGTGGGTGGTGGTCCGGCCGGCGCAGCGGCAGCGATCTACGCCGCACGCAAGGGCATCCGCACCGGTGTGGCCGCCGAACGCTTCGGTGGCCAGGTGCTGGACACCATGGCGATCGAGAACTTCATCTCGGTCAAGGAAACCGAAGGTCCGAAGCTGGCCGCCGCGCTGGAACAGCACGTGCGCGAGTACGAGGTGGACATCATGAACCTGCAGCGCGCCACCGCCCTGGTGCCCGCCGGCGATGATGGCCTGGTCGAAATCAAACTGGAAAACGGTGCATCGCTGAAATCGCGTTCGGTGATCCTTTCCACCGGTGCACGGTGGCGCCAGATGAACGTGCCCGGCGAAGATCAGTACCGCAACAAGGGCGTGGCGTACTGCCCGCATTGCGACGGTCCGTTGTTCAAGGGCAAGCGCGTGGCGGTGATCGGTGGCGGCAACTCCGGCGTGGAAGCTGCGATCGATCTGGCGGGCCTTGTGACGCATGTGACCCTTCTGGAATTTGATGACAAACTGCGTGCCGATGAAGTACTGCAGAAGAAGCTTCGCAGCCTGGGCAACGTCACCATCATCACCAGCGCCCTCACCCAGGAAGTGCTGGGCGATGGCCAGAAGGTGACGGGCCTGGTCTACCAGGACCGCGTCGGCGGCGATTCGCACCGGGTGGAACTGGAAGGCATCTTCGTGCAGATCGGTCTTCTGCCCAATACCGAATGGTTGAAGGACACGGTGGCGCTGTCACCGCGTGGCGAGATCCTGATCGACGACCGCGGCCAGACCAGCGTGCCGGGTGTCTTCGCCGCAGGCGATTGCACGACCGTTCCGTACAAGCAGATCGTCATCGCGATGGGCGCCGGTTCCACTGCGGCACTGAGCGCCTTTGATCACCTGATCCGCACCTCCGTTCCCAAGAGCAGCGGCGCTGTCGCCGAAGCTGCCTGAAACGTTTCGGTTCCCGGTTCGCCGGGATCCTTGTCTGTCTGCTGGGTAGCCACGCCATCACCCGGTCCATTGCCGCAAGAGGTCCAAGGAAATGAACCTACGTGATTTGAAGTATCTGGTGGCGCTGGCCGACCACCGCCATTTCGGCAAGGCGGCCGCCGCCTGCTTCGTCAGCCAGCCCACCCTGTCCACCCAGATCCGCAAGCTCGAGGACGAGCTGGGGTTGCCGTTGGTGGAACGTGCCCCGCGCAAGGTCATGCTCACCCCGGCCGGGGTGGAAGCGGCCGCGCGCGCGCGCACCATCGTGGCCGAGGTGGAGCAGATGAAGGAAGCCGCACGGCGCAGCCGCGATCCCGAAGCCGGCACCGTCCGGCTCGGCATCTTCCCGACGCTGGGCCCGTATCTGCTGCCGCATGTGATCCCCAACATCCGCGAGCGTTTCCCGCAGCTGGAACTGCTGCTGGTCGAGGAAAAGAGCGATGAGCTGCTGACCCGGCTGCGCGAGGGCAAGCTCGATGCCGCCCTGCTGGCACTGCCGCTGGACGATGACCAGCTGCACGCCGAGTTCCTGTTCGAAGAGCCCTTCCTGCTGGCGGTTTCCCAGCAGCACCCGCTGGCACGCCGCCAGCATCTGGACGTGCAGGAGCTCTCGTCGCAGAAGCTGCTGCTGCTCGAGGATGGACACTGCCTGCGCGACCAGGCGCTGGCCGTCTGCCGGTTGTTTGGCGCCAACGAGAAATCGGAGTTCCGCGCCACCAGCCTGGAGACGCTGCGGCAGATGGTGGCTGCCGATGTGGGCATCACCCTGCTGCCGACGCTGTCGGTCAAGCCCCCGGTTCCGCGCTCGGACAACATACGCCTGCTGGACTTCAGCGGCGATGACCGCCCCAGCCGCCGCATCGCGATGGCCTGGCGCCGCAGTTCGGCGATGACCGGGTTCCTGGAACAGCTGGCCCAGCAGTTCAAACGGCTGCCGCAGGGCCTGCTCGCGCTGGAGTCCACCGACGTTCCGGGTGCCACGGCCACGCCGCTGCAACGCGCTGGCTGAGCCTGGCTGAACCGGCCGGCGGGGCCGATACGCCGGACGGGTCGCATCCGTCCACGATTGTCAGCACAATAGGACGAGGCGGTGCCAGCAGGCGCCGCCTTTTTGCATGGGTCTTCCACAAACGCAAGGAGCTACACCATGTCCACTTCCAGCGGACTGCCCCCTTCCATCATTGTTTCAAGCCACGACATGGACCGCCTGGACGCCATGCTCGAGTCTCCCGCTGTCAGCCAGACCCCCGCCGGGATCGCCCTGGCCGAAGAACTCAACCGGGCGACCGTTGTGGCGCCGGACCAGGTTCCCGAGGGCACCGTCATGATGCATTCGCGCGTGGAGTGCGAAGATGAGCTGCAGAACGAAAAGCACGTTCTGACGCTGGTCTATCCGCGCGAGGCCGATGTTGAACAGGGCAAGGTATCGATCCTCGCACCGGTGGGCACCGCCCTGCTGGGCCTGTCGATCGGCCAGACCATGGATTGGGTGGCACCGGGCGGCCGCAAGCTGCGCCTGCGGGTGACCGCCGTCCACCACCAGCCCCACGCCTGACCCCGCCTGCTGCGTCGTCGCGCAGGTTCCACCGTTTCGTCCCAGGAGTTGCAATGAGCACCGTTTCGCTGTCCAAACTCTCCCAGCTGCGTGATCTGTCCGTGGTGGTTGCCGATACTGGCGATTACGAGGCGATCAAGCGCTTGAAGCCGGTCGACTGCACGACCAATCCCACCCTGGTGAAGAAAGCGCTGGACCTGCCGGTGTACGCCGATCTCATCGAGAGCGCGCTGGCCTGGGGCCGCGAGCAGGGTGGCGAGCGCGAGGCGGTTGTCCACGCGGTGGCCGATCGCCTGACCGTGGGCGTGGGCACCCTGCTCAGCACCCTGGTGCCGGGCCGGGTCTCGACCGAGGTCGATGCCGACCAGGCGCACGACACCGCAGCGACGGTCGCCAAGGCGCGCCAGTTCATCGCCATGTACGAGGCGGCCGGCGTGCCGCGCAGCAAGGTGCTGATCAAGATCGCAGCCACCTGGGCAGGCGTGGAGGCAGCGCGCCAGCTGCAGGCCGAAGGGATCGACTGCAACCTGACGTTGATCTTCAATCCCACCCAGGCGCTGGCCTGCAGTGAGGCCGGTGCGTTCCTGATTTCGCCGTTCGTGGGCCGCATCCTGGATTGGTATGTGGCCAACGGACAGGCGCCGGCAAGCATCGATGAAGACCCGGGCGTGGTGTTCGTGCGCGGCGTGTATGCCGAGTTCAAGCGCCGTGGTTCGCCGACGGTGGTGATGGGTGCCTCGTTCCGTTCGACGGCGCAGATCGAGGCGCTGGCCGGCTGCGATCGCCTGACGATTTCGCCGGACCTGCTGGAGAAGCTGGACGCCGATCATGGCGAGCTGCCGCGCAAGCTGGTGGCCGGTGCGGCGGAGCCGGTGCAGGTGACGCCGATCGATGCGGCGCGCTTCGCGGCGGATCTGGCGGCCGACCCGATGGCGACGGAGAAGCTGGCAAGCGGTATCGATGCGTTCGCCAAGGATCTGGAGGCGTTGCGCCAGACGATCCGCGAGCGCCTGTAAGCGCTGGCGATTGGCTCGCTATACAAAAGGCCCCGCACTGCGGGGCCTTTCGTTTTTGGCGCTTGCGGCAACTGCAACTGCAACTGCAGCTGCAACCGCAACCGCAACCGCTCACTTTCGTCGGGGTTGGCGCGATGTGGGCGCGATTGCTGGACGCGCCGTCGACACATGGCGGGTGCGTCCGGGTGCGCAGTACAGCAGTGAACCCAAGGCCGTCTATTGGACCGGGTAGAGCCGACCGTTGGTCGGCTCCCACGTGATCAGGCACCCACACCGATCGGGCAACTGACGCCGGTGCCACCGATGCCGCAGTAGCCGTTGGGGTTCTTGGCGAGGTACTGCTGGTGGTAATCCTCGGCGTAGTAGTACTCGGGCGCCGGAAAAACGATATCGGTGGTGATCGCGCCGTAGCCGCTGTCGTTCAGGCGCTGCTGGTAGGCATCACGGCTGGCCAGGGCGGCGTCGAGCTGGGCCTGGGTAGTGGCGTGGAGCGCGGAGCGGTACTGGGTGCCGGTATCGTTGCCCTGGCGCATGCCCTGGGTGGGATCGTGACTTTCCCAGAAGACCTGGAGCAGGCGCTCGAGCGGGACGATGGCCGGGTCGTAGACGACCTCGACGATTTCGGTGTGCCCGGTAAGGCCGGAGCAGACTTCTTCGTAGGTGGGGTTCGGGGTGACGCCGCCGGCGTAGCCGACCGAGGTCGAGTAGACGCCGGGGATCGTCCAGAATTTGCGTTCAGCGCCCCAGAAGCAGCCTATGGCGAAGCGGATGCGCTCCAGGCCGGTGAAGCTGTCTTTCAGCGGGTGGCTGTTGACGTAATGCTGGTTGTGCAGCAGTGGCAGCGGGTGCTCGCGGCCTGGCAACGCCTCTTCCGGGCGCGGCAGGCGCTGCTTGAAGGCGCCGATGCCCAACAGACCGTTTCCAATACCCAACATGGCGTTCTCCTAGGCCGGCAACAGGCCGGCGCTTTCGTCTCCATCGAACATGGGGGCGTCCGGGGCCGCGCCCAAGTCCAGCTGGGCGACGATGTCTTCGGCTTCGGGACGGGCCAGGTCGGGGACGCACACGCGCAGGACGCCGAACAACGGGAGTTCGCCCATGCCGCCCAGCAGGGATTCGCCGAAGACGAACGCGGGGATTCCCGCATCCTCCAGGGCGTGTTTGACCAGATGGGCGTCGAACAGGTTGTCGGCCTGGTAGATCACGTGCATGGGCGGGCTCCGGAGGGCATGGGGCCAGCATACGCCCGGGGGCTGAAGGCGTGCCGACCAACGGTCGGCACCTACCCGTTTAGCCTGTCGCCTTACGACAGGCTAAACTGTTGGTCTTTCTACCTTTTAACTGCGACCGCGCATCATGTCCGAGTCTACCGCCGCCCCCACCGACGCCCTTCCGGAAACCCAGGAAAAACGGGATTTCATCCGTCAGATCGTCCGCGAGGACCTGGCCGGCGGCAAGCATGCCGCGATCAAGACGCGCTTCCCGCCCGAGCCGAACGGCTACCTGCACATCGGCCACGCCAAGTCGATCTGCCTGAACTTCGGCATCGCCGGCGAGTTCAACGGCGTGTGCAACCTGCGTTTCGACGACACCAACCCGGCCAAGGAAGACCCGGAGTACGTGGCCGCGATCCAGGACGATGTGCGCTGGCTGGGCTTTGAGTGGAACGAGCTGCGCCATGCCTCGGATTATTTCGATGCGTACTATCTGGCTGCCGAAAAGCTGATCCGCGACGGCAAGGCCTACGTGTGCGACCTCTCGGCCGAGGAAGTGCGTGCCTACCGCGGCACCCTGACCGAACCGGGTCGCCCGTCGCCGTTCCGCGACCGCAGCGTCGAGGAAAACCTGGACCTGTTCCGCCGCATGCGCGCGGGCGAGTTCCCGGACGGTGCGCGCACCGTACGGGCCAAGATCGACATGGCCAGCGGCAACATCAACCTGCGCGACCCGGCCCTGTACCGGATCAAGCACGTTGAACACCAGAACACCGGCAATGCATGGCCGATCTACCCGATGTACGACTTCGCGCATGCACTGGGCGATTCCATCGAGGGCATCACCCACTCGCTGTGCACGCTGGAGTTCGAAGACCACCGCCCGCTGTACGACTGGTGCGTGGACAACGTCGATTTCGCCCACAACGACGCGCTGACCCAGCCGCTGGTCGATCGCGGCCTGCCGCGTGAGGCGGCCAAGCCGCGCCAGATCGAGTTCTCGCGTTTGAACATCAACTACACGGTGATGAGCAAGCGCAAGCTGATGGCGCTGGTCACCGAGCAGCTGGTGGATGGCTGGGAAGACCCGCGCATGCCGACCCTGCAGGGTCTGCGTCGCCGTGGCTACACCCCGGCGGCGATGCGCCTGTTCGCCGAGCGTGTGGGCATCAGCAAGCAGAATTCGCTGATCGATTTCAGCGTGCTCGAAGGCGCGCTGCGCGAAGACCTCGACAGCGCCGCCGCGCGCCGCATGGCGGTGGTCGATCCGGTCAAGCTGGTGCTGACCAACCTGCCCGATGGCCACGAAGAAACCCTGACCTTCTCCAACCATCCCAAGGATGAGGCCTTCGGTACCCGCGAGGTGCCGTTCGCCCGCGAGCTGTGGATCGAGCGCGAGGATTTCGCCGAGGTTCCGCCCAAGGGCTGGAAGCGCCTGGTGCCGGGCGGCGAAGTGCGCTTGCGCGGCGCCGGCATCATCCGCTGCGATGAAGTGATCAAGGACGCCGACGGCACCATCACCGAACTGCGCGGCTGGCTGGATCCGGAATCGCGCCCGGGCATGGAAGGCGCCAACCGCAAAGTCAAGGGCACCATCCATTGGGTCAGCGCCGTGCATGCGGTGCCCGCCGAGATCCGCCTGTACGACCGTCTGTTCTCGGTGCCGAACCCGGACGACGAAACCGACGGCAGGACCTATCGCGATTACCTCAATCCGGACTCGCGCCGCACCGTCACCGGCTATGTCGAGCCGGCCGCAGCCAGCGCCGCGCCGGAGCAGTCGTTCCAGTTCGAACGGACCGGCTACTTCGTGGCCGACCGCCGCGACCACACCGCCGCCAAGCCGGTGTTCAACCGCAGCGTGACCCTGCGCGATACCTGGTCGGCGTAAGCTGCACCCGGCCGGTGCCAGGCACCGGCCACCGCGTGACCCCGGCGCGGCCCTGCATCGGCAGGGCCTGCGCTCCAGATTCCCTGCGACCGGCGCAGCCCTGCGCCGGCGTGCGCGTGGCCGCGTTCAGCGCGGGCACGGCATCCCCGGGCGCGGCCCGATACACTGCCGCTGCTCCATCTTTGAAGAGGTTCATGTCCCGATGCTGTACGCGCAAGTCCATCTCACCCTGCCCGCCTGGATCCACGACCAGATCGATCTGGGCCGTGTCTATCCCGAGGACGCCGACAAGGTCGCGCTGGCGATTGAACTGTCGCGCCTGAATGTCGAGGCACAGAGCGGCGGCCCGTTCGGCGCCGTGGTGTTTGGGCCGGATCATCGCGTGATCGCCGCCGGCGTGAACCGCGTGGTGCCGCATACGACCTCGCTGGCGCATGCCGAGAACATGGCCTACATGCTGGCCCAGCAGCGCCTGCAGACCCCGCGCCTGAACGATGTGCTGTCACCGATCACCCTGGCCACCTCCTCGCAGCCGTGCTGCCAGTGCTACGGCGCCACCATCTGGGCCGGCATCGATCGGCTGCTGATCGGTGCCAGCGCACAGGACGTGGAAGAACTAACCCCGTTCGATGAAGGCCCGCTGCCGGCGGACTGGATCGGCGAACTCAACAAGCGTGGCATCGAGGTCGTGCGCGACATCGAGCGCGACGCCGCGCGCGCGGTGCTGCGCCAGTACGGAGAGATCAACGGTGCCCATTACTGATATCCGCGCTTCGGGCGCGATGCGATGAGCGGCCTGCTGTGTCTGTGCCGCCAGGGGTTTGAACCGGAACTGGCCGCCGAGCTGTCCGAGCGTGCGGCCTATGCCAACGTGGCCGGCTATGTGCGCACCCAGCGCAATGACGGTTACGTGGTGTTCGTCACCGACGAAGGTGCGGCGCTGTCCAAGGCCCTGTCCTGGCGCTCGCTGATCTTCGCCCGGCAGAAGCTGCAGGTGCTGGCCGAACTGCCGCAGCTGGATGCTGCCGACCGCATCACCCCGATCCTCGCCGCCCTGCAGGGGCAGCAACGCTTCGGCGACATGTGGGTCGAACATCCGGACTCGGACGAAGGCAAGCCGCTGGCCGGCCTGGCCCGCGCGTTCGGCAATGCGCTGCGCCCGGCGCTGCGCAAGGCCGGCCTGCTGACCGACAAGCCGAACACCGGCCTGCCGCGCCTGCACATCGTGTTCGTGGATGGCCGTCATGCCTTCGTGTGCGTGGCCGACACCCGCGACAGCGCGCCCTGGCCGCTGGGCATTCCTCGCCTGAAGCTGCTGCCCGACGCGCCCTCGCGCTCGGCGCTGAAGCTCGATGAAGCCCTGCTCACCCTGATGACGCCCGAAGAGCGCGAACTGTTGGTCAAGCCGGGCATGCGCGCGGCCGACCTGGGCGCTGCGCCGGGCGGCTGGACCTGGGTATTGACCCGCCAGCACCTGAAGGTGATCAGCGTGGACAACGGCCCGCTGCGCGAGCACGTGCTGGAGACCGGGCTGGTTGAGCATCTGCGCGCCGATGGCTTCCATTGGCAGCCGGAGACCCCGCTGGACTGGATGGTCTGCGACATGGTCGAACAGCCCCGCCGCGTGGCCGAACGCATGGCCACCTGGTTCCGCGAGGGCTGGTGCAAGCATGCGATCTTCAACCTCAAGCTGCCGATGAAAAAGCGCTGGGATGAAACCCGCATGTGCCTGGAGCTGTTCCAGGAACAGGCCGGCAGGCCGCTGCATCTACGCGCCAAGCAGCTGTACCACGACCGCGAAGAAATCACGGTGCTGGCCTCGCCGCTGCGCTGACCCACGCGCACCGCCGGTAGAGCCGGGCCATGCCCGGCTGGCGCGCAACGCGCGGCAATGATCGAAGCACGCGCCGGTCGCCCGGCGCCACTACGTCAAGAACGGAGATTCCATGCGACGCCGATCAAACCTCATCCTGCTGCTGACGCTGCTGCCCACGCTTGCCCTGGCCCAGGTCCGCCCGCCGTCACCGGCGGTCAGCGAACCGCTGCGCGAGGTCCCCGCGAGCGTGCGCGCACAGCCGTTGTCGCAGGGCGAGGTGACCCATCAGGTCACCCTGGCGGCGCCGGCAGGCGAAGCTGCGGTAACGGTGCGTTCGGTGCAGCCGGTGAGCGTGGTCGGTCAGTACCGGATCGCGTTCGCGGCGCTGGATGTCGACGGCGACGGCTTCATCAGCCGTACCGAAGCGCAGGCCAACCCGACCCTGGCCGATGAGTTCAACGCGCTGGACGTGAAGCGGCGCGGCAAGCTGGACCGCGCCGACCTGGCCGGCTGGCTGATCGACTGAGCGCGCGGGTCACAGCCCCGCGGCGCGCTTCCAGAACATCGACACCAGCGGCGGCAGCTTGCCGGCGCAGCCCAGCGCGCGCCCGCGCGCCAGGGTCAGGTGCATTTCATCGTTGGAGAACACCGTATTGATCGCATCGAAGCTGTACGCAGCGACGGTGTTCTCGCTGCGGCGCTCGCGCGCCCAGCGCTGCAGGCGGTGCGGTGACATCCAGTCCTGGCGGCGCTGCTGTGCAGCCAGCACCATTGCCCGCAACGCAGCCACATCACGCAGGCCGAGGTTGACGCCCTGCCCGGCCAGCGGATGCACCACGTGGGCCGCATCCCCCAGCGCAAGCACGCGGCCGGCGACGTAACCGGTCGCCAGCTGTCGGCGCAGCGGGAAGGCCGCGCGCCTGGAGGCCAGCGTCATCGCGCCCAGGCGGCCGGCAAAGGCGTTGGTCAGCTCGCGACCGAACGCCGCATCATCCAGCGCCAGCACGCGCTCGGCCTCGGCGTCGGGCAGGGTCCACACGATCGAGCTGCGGTGCGTGCCGATCGGCAGCACCGCCAGCGGGCCGGTCACCAGGAAGCGCTGCCAGGCCGTGGCTTCGTTGGCTTTTTCGGTATCCACGTAGGCGACCACGCCACGCTGGCCGTACTCCTGGCGCGTGACCTCCAGCCCGGCCAGCCGGCGCAGGGTGGATTCGGCCCCGTCCGCGGCAATCGCCAGCGACGCCTCGAGCCTGCGGCCGTCATCCAGGCGCAGGCGCACCCCGTTGGCGTCCTGCTCCAGGGCTTCCACCCGCGCCGGGCAGCACAGCTGCACGCCGGCCGCCGGCAGCGCCGCCCACAGGCGGTCCACCAGCAGATCGTTCTCCACGATCCAGCCCAGTTGTTCGCGGCCTAGCGTGTCGGCATCGAAGCGCAGTTCATCGCCACCGGCCGCATCCCAGACCCGCATCCGGCGGTAGGCACACGCCCGCGCCGTGCTCACCGCCGGCCACACGCCGAGCGAGGCCAGCAGCTGCGTATTGTCCGGCGCGAACGCATACACGCGCAGGTCCGGCTGCTGCGGTTGCCACGCGGCGGGCTCGCGGCCTTCGACCAGCGTCACCGTCAATCCGGCATCGGCCAAGGCCAGGGCGCAGGCCGCACCGACCACGCCGCCGCCGACCACCACCACGTCCTGCGGGCGCCGGCTCACAGGCCGGCTCCGCGGCACAGCGCCGGCACCTGACCACGGAAGCCCATCGCGCCCCCCACCAGCATCGACTGCATCGGCGTCGCCTGTGCCGCCAGCAGGCCGAGCGACCGCAGCGGCCGCATCAGCGGCGCCGGGTTGCTGGTCAGGCGCGCCAGCCCACCGGAGAAGGCGATGGTCTGCTCGCGGTCTTCAAGACGTCGGGCCACGTGTTCGCGCAGCAGCGCATCGCTGCCGGCATCGTCGGCGTCGGCCACGAGTTCGGCCAGGGTCAGCGCATCGCGCAGGCCCAGGTTGAAGCCCTGTGCGCCCAGCGGATGGATGGTCTGCGCGGCATTGCCCAGCAGGACCGTGCGCTCACCGACCAGCGCGCGCGACAGCACCTGGATCAAGGGGTACGCGCTGCGTGGCCCACTCTCCAGCAGGCGGCCGGCACGCCAGCCGATGGCCCCCTGCAGCCGGCTCACCCAGGCCGCATCGTCCAGCGCCATCACCGCCTCGGCCTGCTCGCGGGCAACGCCGTGCACCGCACCGAAGTGGCGGTCGCCACGCGGCAGCAACGCGGTCGGGCCGGTGTCGGTGAAGCGCTCGTACGCGGCGCCGTCCGGCGCACGTGCGGCGCGCACCCGCGAGACGAACAGGGTCTGCTCGAAATCATGCTCGTCCACCTCGATCCCCAGCGCCTCGCGCACGCCGCTGCGGGTGCCGTCGGCACCGACCACCAGGCGCGCCAGCAGGCAGCGCTCACCGCTGTCATCGGCGATGAAGACCTGGCGATACCCGTCCACCGTGGCGCCCAGGCGCACGAACCGGGCCGGGCGATAGCGGGTCAGGTGGGCCAGCGTGTCCAGCCGCGCCTCCAGCGCCTGGCCGAAATCGCGGGCGACCACGACCTGGCCGAACCACGGGCGCTGGTACTGCGCGGCCGCCATCTGCACCCGACCGAAATCGCCTGCGCGGCTGACATGGATGCGGGTGATCGGGCCGGGCGCAGTAGCCAGCTTCTGCATCACGCCCAGTGCGGTCAGCGCGTTGACCGTGGCGGCCGCGAAGCTGAGGTTGCGCTGGTCGAACACTGCCGGCAGCGTGCCCAGCGGCGAAGCCTCGACCAGGCCGACATCACGGCCGGCACGGTCCAGGGCGATGGCCAGGCTGGCACCGACCAGCCCGCCGCCTACGATCACTACATCATGTCGTTCACTCATGCCCGCCATGATAAGGGTTCGGGCGGCGTGCGGCGGGGTGCCGCAGCAGGCGCTAGAATGAATGCCTGCCCCCACCCGTCACCGCCATGACCTCCACTGCCCACCGCGCCTTCGTCCTGTCCGTGCTCGTGCTGCTGATGGCGGCCACGCGGGTCAACCATTTCGCGGCGATTCCGGATGCGTCCTGGGCGGTATTCTTCATCGGCGGCTTCTACCTGCGCGCGTGGACCCGCGGGGCGTTTCCGCTGCTGATGGCGGTGGCGGTGCTGGTCGACTGGATCGTCATCCGCCGCAGCGGCCTGGACTTCTGGCAGCACTACTGCGTGTCACCGGGCTACTGGATGCTGCTGCCGGCCTATTTCGCCATGTGGAGCGGCGGCATGCTCCTGCGCGCCGGCTATCACGGCGCCAGCTGGGCCGCGCTGGGCAAGGGCGCGCTGCTGCTGGTCGCGGCAGTAGCGGTCTGCCACCTGTTCGCCCAGGGCGGTTTCTACTGGACCAGCGACAACGTCGCCACGCCCACCTTCAGCGGCTGGGCGAAGAACTACGGCGACTGGTTCCTGCCCTACCTGCGTACCGCCGCGGTCTACGTCGGTCTGGCCGCCGCCCTGCAGCTGGCGACCGAACAGGTCGGCAAGCTGCTGCAGGCGCGCCGCGACGTGCTGCGCTGACCGCGGCCGGAGGCGACCGTGGGCAACCGCTTGTCCCGCATCTATACGCGCACCGGTGACGACGGCAGCACCGGCCTGGGCGATGGCAGCCGCGTGGCCAAGGACGACGCCCGGGTGGCCGCCTACGGCACCGTCGATGAAGCCAACTCGGCGCTGGGCGTGCTGCTTGCGGTGCCGCTGCCGGCCGATGTGCGTACCCTGCTGACGGTGATCCAGCACCAGCTGTTCGATCTGGGCGGCGAGCTGTGCATCCCCGGCCATGCCGCCATCCACGCCGCCGATATCCAGGCCCTGGAGCAGCAGCTGGATCACTACAACGCCGATCTGCCGGTGCTCAAGGAGTTCATCCTGCCCGCCGGTGGCGAAGCCGCCGCGCGCTGCCACCTGGCCCGCACCATCGTGCGCCGCGCCGAGCGCGAGACCGTCACCCTGGCGCGCCGGGAGACGGTCCGCCCGGAAGCGCTGCATTACCTCAACCGCCTGTCGGACCTGCTGTTCGTGCTTGCGCGCGTACTGGCCCGTGCCGACGGCCACGGCGAGGTGCTCTGGCGCCACGAGCGCCGCCACGCCTGAGCGGCCCCGCCGCCCCACCGGATATCCTGCCCGCATGCTGGTTTTCACCCACCCCGCCTGTCTGCAACACGATCCCGGCCGCGGCCATCCCGAATGCCCGGCGCGCCTGCAGGGGGTACTTGATGCGCTGAAGGCGGCCTATCCGGACCAGCTGGACTGGCGCGAAGCACCGCCCGCCAAGCTCGGCGAGCTGGCCCGGGTCCACGACAGCGAACTGATCGACCTGGTGCTCAAGCCGCAGACCGAGCCGTTGCGCCTGATCGACATGGACACCATGACCTCGCCCGGCTCGGCCAGCGCGGCCCTGCATGCAGCCGGTGCCGGCGTCGCCGCCGTGGATGCGGTGATGCTCGGCGACGACCCGGTCGCCTTCTGCGCGGTGCGCCCGCCCGGCCACCACGCCAGCGCCAGCACCGCCATGGGCTTCTGTCTGTTCAACAACATCGCCATCGCCGCGGCCTACGCGCGTGACCGCTATGGGCTGGAGCGGATCGCCATCGTCGATTTCGATGTGCACCACGGCAACGGCACCCAGGACATCTTCATCGCCGATCCCGGCGTGGCCTACTACAGCACCCACCAGGCCGGGCTGTTCCCCAACTCCGGCCTGCGCCGCGACCGCGGGGCCGGCAACCTGATGAACATCCTGCTGCCGCCGGGCAGCGGCGGCTTCCGCTTCCGCAACACCTGGGCCGACGAGATGCTGCCGGCCATCGATGATTTCCGCCCGCAACTGCTGCTGATCTCGGCCGGCTTCGATGCGCACATGCGCGATCCGCAGGCCGACCTGATGCTGGAAACCGAGGATTTCGCCTGGATCACCACCGAGCTGCGCGGCCTGGCCCGGCGCCACGGGGCCGGCCGGATCGTCTCCATGCTCGAGGGCGGTTACGACCTGCAGGCCCTGGCCGAGTGCAGCGTGGCCCACGTCGGCCAGCTGCGCTGAGCCGCGCGGGGCCGCCCGGCGAATGAACCCGGCCCCCTGCCTGGGCCGGACCTTCATTGCCCCTATGCAAGGGATGGGGCAAGCTACGATCCGTTTTCGTCCGAATCCGATACCGCGTGCGCCGAGCCCTCCGCCTGCTGCCCCTCCCCCTCAGTATCGCCATCTGCCTGCCGGCCCTGGCCGACGACAAGCCGGTGAACTGGGGCCTGTGCCCGGTGACCGACGTGCTGCCCGTGTTCGACGACGCGCCCAAGGCCGACAAAGCCGCGGCCGCGACGCGTGACCAGCAGCCGACGGACATCGAAGGCGACCAACTGACCGGTACCTCCGTGGTGCCCAACTACCAGGGCAATGTCGCGCTCAAACGCGGCGACCAGTTCCTGGGCACCGACAACCTGAGCTTCGATACCGAAAGCGGCAACTACATCGCCGAGGGCAATGTCCGTTACCAGGACTCCTCGATCCGGATGAAGGCCCGTCGCGCCGAGGGCAACCAGGAAAGCGACACCCACAAGATCAGCGATATCCAGTATCAGCTGGTGTCCCGCCGCGGCAATGGTGGCGCCGAGTCGATCGACCTGCAGGGTGCGGTCGGCCAGATGCACCGCTCCACCTACACCACCTGCGATCCCTCGCAGCCGGTATGGAAGCTGTCGGCACCGCAGATCGAGGTCGATAACGACGCCGGTTTCGGCACCGCACGCAACGCGGTGCTGCGGATCGGCAAGGTGCCGATCCTGTGGGCGCCCTACTTCAAGTTCCCGATCGATGATCGTCGCCAGACCGGCCTCCTCTATCCGCAGGTGGGCCTGTCCGGGCGCAACGGCTTCGATTACACCCAGCCGATCTATCTGAACCTGGCGCCGAACTTCGACGACACCCTGATGCCGCGCTACATGAGCAAGCGCGGTTTCATGCTCGACAACGAATTCCGCTACCTCTACGACGGTGGCCGCGGCGAACTGCTGACCGCCTACCTGCCCAACGACAAGCTGCGCGACAAGGATCGCGGCCGCGTGGAGTTCAGCGGGTACCACAACATCAACGCCAACTGGCAGGCCCGTGCCAGCCTGGCCTGGGTCAGCGATGAGCGCTATCTGGAGGATTTCTCCAACCGGCTGCTCGGCGTGACCACCTCCAACCTGCAGAGCCAGATCGGCATCTACGGCACCGGCGAGAACTGGACCGGCGGCCTGATGGCCGATTACTGGCAGCTCACCGATTACACCCTGACCGAAGCGTCCCTGCCCTACGCCCGCCAGCCGCGCCTGTTCGTCAACTGGGACAAGCCGCTGCTGCCCTGGCTGGAAACCGGCGTGTACGCCGAAGCCGTCAACTTCACGCACCTGGATGTGCATGAGAAGTTCGGCGCCGACCAGGAGTACGAGCGCACCGGCGTGTCACGCAGCATGGACGGCGGTTCGCGCCTGGACGTGAAGCCGTATGTGTCCATGCCCTTCAGTGGCGCGGCCTGGTACGTCACCCCGACCCTGGCCTACCGCTACACCGGGTACGACCTGGAGCGCGGCCTGGCCGACGACATCCGCCGGCAGAACCTGATCGCCGCCGGTATCGATCCGGCCACCGCCACCCCGGACCAGCTGCGCGGCAATACCTCGCCAAGCCGCAGCCTGCCGATCGGCACCATCGACGCCGGCCTGTTCTTCGATCGCGAGACCAAAATCGGCGATACCCGCTTCCTGCATACCCTGGAACCGCGCCTGTTCTACCTGCGCACGCCGTACCGCGACCAGAGCGATCTGCCGGTGTTCGATACGCGTGACTTCACCTTCAGCTGGGGCCAGCTGTTCCGCGATTCGCGCTATTCCGGCGCCGATCGGCAGAACGATGCCAACCAGCTGACCATGGCGGTGAGCACCCGCTTCATCGACCAGGACACCGGCAAAGAGCGCTTCTCGGGCAGCATCGGCCAGATCCTGTACTTCGATGATTCGCGGGTCACGCTCAACAGCAGTGAAACCCCGGTCGAGCAGGGCAAGTCGGCCTGGATCGCCGATACGAACTACATGATCAACGACCGCTGGACGCTGGGCGCCACCTACCAGTGGGACCCCAAGTACAAGCGTGAGGACCTGGCCAGCGTGCGCGCGCGCTACCTGATGTCCAACGACGGCATCGTCAATCTGACCTACCGCAGCCGTCTGAATCCGCAGGCCTCGACCACGGCGACCCGCCGTGACCGGACCCTGCTGGAGCAGGCCGACCTGTCCTTCCTGTACCCGCTCAATGAGCGCTGGAGCCTGGTCGGCCGCTATTACTACTCCATCCAGGACCGCGCCCCGCTGGAAATCATCGGCGGTGTGCAGTGGGACAGCTGCTGCCTCGCCGTTCGCGCCATTGCCCGCCGCTACGTGCGCAACCGCGAGGGTGAACTCAACAACTCCTTCCAGATCGAGTTCGTGCTCAAGGGCCTGAGCTCCATCGGCCAGAACACGGACCGCACCTTGCGCCGTGCTATTCTCGGGTACTACCGAGACGACCTCTATCTGGTGCCGCCCAGCAACACCGGTGCAGCCCGCGACGACTACGATCCGAATCAGATCCCATGACCAAGACCCTTCCCGTACTCCTCGCCTCCCTGCTGGCGGTCTCCTCCGCGACGGCCCCGTTGCAGGTGCTGGCCCAGCAGAGTCAGCCGCTGGACCGCATCGCGGCGATCGTCGATGAGGACGTCGTGCTGCAGAGCGAACTGGACCGTGCCGTCCAGAACATCAAGGCGCAGTACGCCGGTCGCGAAAACCAGCTGCCGCCCGATGATGTGCTCAGCCGCCAGGTGCTGGAGCGTCTGGTCCTGGTCAAGCTGCAGGTGGCGCGTGCCGAGAGCAGCGGCATCAAGGTCAGCGACCAGGAACTGAACCAGGCCATCAACGCCATCGCCCAGCAGAACGGCTCCACCCTGGATGCCCTGCGCCAGCGTCTGGCCAGCGACGGTCTGGATTTCAACGATTTCCGCAATTCGGTGCGTGACGAGATCACTGTCCAGCGCCTGCGCCAGAGCTTCGCGCAGAGCCGCATCACCGTCAGCGAAGGCGAAGTGGACGGCGCGCTCAAGCAGCAGGCCACCGTGGGCACCCAGTATCACCTGGCCCACATCCTGATCGGCCTGCCCGAAGGTGCCACCGCCGAGCAGATCACCACCGGCCAGAAGAAGGCCGATGGCGTCAAGGCACTGCTGGACAAGGGTGAGATCGACTTCAACGCCGCGGCGGTCCGTTATTCGGACAGCCCGAACGCGCTGGAAGGCGGCGACCTGGGCTGGCGTTCGCTGGATGAGATCCCCAATGCCTTCGCGCAGATGATGAAGGAAATGAAGACCGGCGACGTGGTCGGTCCGCTGCGTGGCCCCAGCGGCTTCCAGCTGCTGAAGCTGGTGGAGGTGCGTGATGCCAGCGCGGCCGCCGCCGGCGGTCACACCATCACCGAGTACCACGCCCGTCACATCCTGGTCCGCATCACCGACCAGCAGGACAACGCGGCGGCCAAGGCCAAGATCGACACGCTGCGCGCCCGCATCGCCGGTGGCGCCGAGTTCGACGCGGTCGCCAAGGAATCCTCGGAAGACAACAACAGCAAGGGCCAGGGCGGCGATCTGGGCTGGTTCCCGGTCGATGCATTCGGCCCGGACTTCGGCAAGCAGGTCGAAGGCGTGGCCGACGGCGGCGTGAGCCAGCCGTTCCGCACCGATGCCGGCTGGCATATCGTCCAGCGCGTTGCCACGCGCCAGACCGATGCCACCACCGACAACCAGCGTGCCCAGATCCGTGAAACGATCGGCCGTCGCAAGCTGGAGGAAGAGTACAACCGCTTCCTGCAGGAACTGCGTGGCGAAGCCTACGTGGACATGCGCGGCTATGCGCCGGGTGCCGCGGCGACCACGCCGCCGCAGTCCTGAACCATGCTCCCGCAGCTCGCGCTGGTACCGGGCGAGCCGGCGGGGATCGGCCCGGAGCTCTGCCTCCGCCTGATCCAGCAGCCGCGCGCCGATTGCCGGCTGCTGGCCTTCGCCGACCCGGATACCCTGCACGCCGCCGCCGCGGCGCTGTCGCTGCCGCTGCAGCTCCTGCCTGAAGACGCGATCGCCCGCCAGCCGGGCGATCTGCCCTTGCGGGTGGTGCCCAATGCAGTGCCATCCCGTTTCGGCACCCCCGACCCGGCCAATGCCGGCGCGGTGATCGGCGCCCTGCGCCAGGCCGGCCAGGCTTGCCTGACCGGTGAGCTGGCGGGCGTGGTCACTGGCCCGGTGCACAAGGCGGTCATCAATGAAGGCGGCATCGCCTACAGCGGCACCACCGAACTGCTGGCCGACCAGGCCCGCACCCCGGTGGTGATGATGCTGGCCAACGAGATCGTGCGGGTCGCCCTGGCGACCACCCACCTGCCGCTGCGCTCGGTCGCCGATGCGATCACCGCCGAGGGCCTGGCCCTGACCCTGCAGATCGTCCACGACGCCCTGCAGCGCGATTTCGGCCTGGCCTCGCCGCGCATCGCCGTGCTCGGGCTCAACCCGCATGCCGGCGAAGACGGCCATCTGGGCCGCGAAGAGCTGGACCTGATCATCCCGCTGCTGGAGCGCCTGCGCGCCCGGGGCATGGACCTGGTCGGCCCGCTGCCGGCCGATACCGCGTTCCTGCCGGCCAAGCTGGCCGGTTTCGACACGGTGCTTGCCATGTACCACGACCAGGGCCTGCCGGTGCTCAAGTACAGCGGCTTCGAGCAGGCCGTCAACATCACCCTGGGCCTGCCCTACCCGCGCGTCGCGGTCGACCACGGCACCGCCCTGGACCTGGCCGGCCGCGGCATCGCCGACCCCTCCAGCCTCCTCGCTGCCACCGCGCTGTGTGCCCGGCTGGCGCGCCAACGTACACTGGTGCCATGACTTCTTCGTATTCCTCCTCCGGCGCGCCCGGTTTCTCCGGCCCCGCCAAGAAGCAGCTCGGCCAGCACTTCCTCGCCGACCGCAGCTACATCGACAAGATCGTCCTGGCGGTCAACCCGAAGGACGGCGACCGCCTGGTCGAAATCGGCCCCGGCCAGGGCGCCATCACCCTGCCACTGCTGCGCCGCCACCCGAAACTGACCGTGATCGAGTTCGATCGCGACCTGGTCGGGCCGCTGGCCGCCGCCGCCGAACCGCTGGGTGAGATGACCATCATCCACCGCGACGTGCTGCAGGTGGATTTCACCGAGCTGGCCGCCGGTAGTCCGATCCGCCTGGTCGGCAACCTGCCCTACAACATCTCCTCGCCGATCCTGTTCCATGCGCTGGACCACGCGGCGGTGATCACCGACATGCACTTCATGCTGCAGAAGGAAGTGGTCGACCGCATGGCCGCCGATCCGGGCAGCAAGGTCTACGGCCGGCTGAGCGTGATGCTGCAGGCGTTCTGCAAGGTGACCTCGCTGTTCGTGGTGCCGCCGGGTGCGTTCCGGCCGCCGCCGAAGGTCGATTCGGCCGTGGTGCGGCTGGTCCCGCGCGATCCGGCCACGGTCGGCATCCTGGACCGCAAGCGATTTGCCCACGTGGTCAAGGCCGCCTTCGGGCAGCGCCGCAAGACGCTGCGCAATGCACTGCAGAACGTATGCACGCCCGAGCAGTTCGAAGCAGCCGGGGTGCGCAGCGATGCCCGTGCCGAGCAGCTGGACGTGGCGCAGTTCATCGCGCTGGCGAACGTGCCGTACACCGACGTTGACGACGCCGCGCAGGGATGAGCGCCTCGCCCGCGGCCCCCGGGCGCCGCGCGCACGTGGAACCGCCTGACCTTCATGACGGGGCGCTGCCAGCCGGGCAGCACTCATCTCATCGTGCACAACTTTTACTACACTGCCTGCATGAACGACGCTGCAAATTACGCGATCTCCGTCGAGGTCGCCCCCCGCTTCCTCGATGACCAGTCCACGCCGGAGGACGGGCGCTACGCGTTCGCCTACACGATCCGCATCCTCAACCAGGGGCACGTCGCCGCACGCCTGGTGGCCCGCCACTGGCGGATCACCGATGCCAATGGCCGCACCGAGCGGGTCGACGGCGACGGGGTGATCGGCGAGCAGCCGCGGCTGCGCCCCGGTGAAGACTTCCGTTACACCTCCGGTGTCATGCTGGAGACCGAGCACGGCACGATGCAGGGGCACTACGACATGGTGGCCGATGATGGCACCGAGTTCGCCGCCCCCATCGCGCCGTTCGTCCTGACCGTTCCGCGCACACTGCACTGATGGAGGCGCACGCATGAGTGTCTGGGCCATCGGCGACCTGCAGGGCTGCTACGACGTCACCCAGCGGTTGCTGGAAAAGATCAACTTCGACCCCGCGGTCGACAAACTGTGGTTCTGCGGTGACCTGGTCAACCGCGGTGGGCAGTCGCTGGAAACCCTGCGCCTGGTCCATTCGCTGCGCGACAGCAGCGTGATCGTGCTGGGCAACCATGACCTGTCGCTGCTCGCGGTCGGTGCACGCACCGAGGAAGAGCAGCGCAAGGTCAACCCGGACCTGCTGCGCATCGTGCAGGCCGAGGACCGCGACGAGCTGCTGGAATGGCTGCGCATGCAGAAGCTGGCCCATGTGGACCGTGAGCTGGGCTGGATGATGATCCACGCCGGCCTGGCCCCGAAATGGACCACTCAGCTGGCCGAGAAGCACGCCCGCGAGGTCGAGCAGCAGCTGCATGGCAGCGGCTACCGCAAGCTGTTCCGCAACATGTACGGCGACAAGCCGAGCTGGTCGCCCGGCCTGGCCGGCTACGACCGCTCCCGCGCGATCATCAATCTGTTCACCCGCATGCGCTACTGCACGCCGCGTGGCCGGATCGGGATCGAGGACAAAGGCACGCCGGGTACGCAGGAACAGGGGCTGTATCCCTGGTTCGAAGTGCCGGGTCGCGCCGAGCGCGATCTGAAGATCGTCTGCGGGCACTGGTCCGCCCTGGGCCTGACCATCACCCAGGGCGTGCACGCCATCGATACCGGCGCGGTGTGGGGCGGCAAGCTCACCGCCCTTCAGCTGGATACCGACGAGCTGCGCGTGGTGCAGGTGCCGGGCCGCGACGTGCCCAAGCCGGTCTCCGCGCCGCGTCCGCCGGCACGCCGGCCGGCCGCCGAGGGCACGCCGCCGAACGGGCGCCCGCCGCGCCAGGGCCAAGGCCAGGGGCGCGACCGTGGCCGGGGCGGCCAAGGCCGCCAAGGCGGCGGCACCAGGCCCGCACAAAGCACACAGCCGCAATCGCAGCCGCAGCACAGCGACGTCACCAGCGACGCGGAGTGATCCGCAGGCCGGTCAACACGACCGGCCTGCCTGCACCGCCGGCTCAGGCGCGGCGGTAATCGACGAAATCGAACGCGAACGCGTGCCGCTCATCGGCCGCGTGGTGTTCCCGCGCCACTTCCACCCATAGCGCCGGATCGACCGGCGGGAAGTGGGTATCGGCAGGGACGGTGGTGTTCACCCAGGTCAGGTGCAGATCGGTGGCCTGGTCCATGGCCAGGCGATAGATTTCGCCGCCACCAATGACGCACAACTCTTGTGCCCCCGCATCGCCTGCAGCCTGCAGCGCCTGCTCGATCGAAGCCACCGCCTGCATGCCCTCGAACGGCACCTGGCCACGGCGGGTCAGCACCAGGTTCAGGCGGCCCGGCAGGGCGCGACCGAGCGACTGCGCGGTCCTGCGCCCCATCAGGATCGGCTTGCCGACGGTCAGCGCCTTGAAGCGCTTGAGATCATCCGGCAGCTTCCACGGCAGGTCGTTGTCACGGCCAATGCCGTGGCGGGTGTCGAGCGCGGCGATCAGCGAGAGCTTCATGCGCGGGCCACTCACACGGCCACCGGAGCCTTGATCGCCGGGTGTGGGTCGTACCCATCAATGCGGATGTCCTCGAACTGGAACCCGAACAGATCGGTCACCTCGGGGTTCAGCCAGAGCGTCGGCAGCGCGCGCGGCTCGCGGGCGAGCTGTTCGCGGGCCTGCTCGACATGGTTCGAGTACAGGTGCGCATCGCCCAGGGTGTGCACGAAATCGCCAACGCCCAGCCCGGTGGCCTGCGCCACCATGTGGGTCAGCAGCGCGTAGCTGGCGATGTTGAACGGCACGCCCAGGAAGATGTCGCCGCTGCGCTGGTAGAGCTGGCAGCTGAGCTTGCCGTCCACCACATAGAACTGGAACAGGTTGTGGCACGGCATCAACGCCATCTGCGACAGCTCGCCCACGTTCCAGGCACTGACCACCAGCCGGCGCGAATCGGGGTTGCGCTTGATCTCGTCCACCAGCCACTGCATCTGGTCGATCGCCCCGCCATCGGCAGTGCCCCAGCTGCGCCACTGCTTGCCGTAGATCGGGCCGAGGTCGCCGTTGGCATCGGCCCATTCGTCCCAGATCCGCACCTGGTGGTCCTTCAGGTACCCGATGTTGGTATCGCCCTTCAGGAACCACAGCAGCTCATGGATGATCGAGCGCAGGTGCAGTTTCTTGGTGGTGACCAGCGGAAAGCCGTCATTGAGGTTGAAGCGCATCTGCCAGCCGAACACGCTGCGCGTGCCGGTGCCGGTGCGGTCGGATTTTTCCGTGCCGTGCTCCAGCACGTGCTCGAGCAGCGCCAGGTAGGCCTTCATGCCTTGGCTCCTGCCGGGGCGACCGGCAGCACCGGCTGCAGCACCGGCGCGCGACGCGACAGCGCCAGCAGGACCAGGCCGAAGGCCACCAGCGGCAGGCTGAGCAGCTGGCCACGGGTGAACCAGTCGAAGGCGAGGTAGACGCCGTTGTCGGGCATGCGCACGAACTCCACTGCGAAGCGGAAGATGCCGTACATCAGCGCGAACAGGCCGGCGATCACATAGCGGTGGCGCGGCTTGGCGGAGACCGCCCACAGCACCACGAACATCACCAGGCCTTCCAGCAGCGCTTCATACAGCTGCGAAGGATGGCGCGCGTACTGGTTGAGCGCGCCGGTGGCGAACTCGGCCTTGAGCGTGGCCAGGTCCAGACCGTTCAACGGCGCCGGCAGGCCGCTCGGGAACACCACGCCCCAGGTGCCGTCGGTGTACTTGCCCCACAGCTCGGCGCCGATGAAGTTGCCGATGCGGCCGAAGCCCAGGCCCAGCGGCACCAGCGGGGACATGAAATCGAGGGTGTCGAACAGGTGCAGGCGGTGCTTGCGCGACCACCACCACGAGGCGAACAGCACGCCGAGCAGGCCGCCATGGAAGCTCATGCCGCCGTCCCACACTTTGAACAACAGCAGCGGGTTGTGCAGGAATTCGGCGGTCGCGTAGAACAGCATGTAGCCCACGCGGCCACCGACAACCACGCCGAGCATCGCGTAGAACAGCAGGTCGGAGAAGCCGTTGGCATCGACCCCGGGCAGGCGACCGGCGGCGATCCGCTTGCGCCCCAGCCACCAGGCAGCGGTGAAGCCGAGCAGGTACATGATGCCGTACCAATGCACCTTGATCGGCCCGAGCGAGATGGCGATGGGGTCGATGTCGTGGAAATAGATCATGAAGGGCGCCTTGCAGGGATGCCGATATTCTAGCGCCGCCCGGGAGCGGCCTCGCGGCGGCCCCGACCGCGCGATTGCCAGGCTTCAGCCCAGGATCTGCGGCGTGTCCGGCAGGCCGTCCTCCTGTGACCCCGGAAGGGGCGGATAGTGCCCGGCCAGCAGGTCCGACACCTCTTCGATCGCCAGCAGCACGCCCGCCTGCAGGGCCCCCTCACGCAGCCGCTGCTGCATGTGCGCGCAGATCGCCTGCCACTGCGCCTCGCCGATGCGCCCGCGCAGGCCGCGGTCAGCGACCAGCTCGATGGCATGGTCGGCCAGCAGCAGGTAGATCAGTACACCGTTGTTGTGTTCGGTATCCCAGGTGCGCAGTTGGGCGAAGGCATGTTCGGCGCGCTGTTGGGGCGAGACGCCCTGCCACAACGCGGCCAGCGGCAGATCCGCTTCCACCGCGAACATCACCTGGCCACCGTGGCGCCGCTCGCCGGCGCTGATCGCATCGGTGATCGCCTGCAGATGTGCCGGTGGGAAGGCGCGCCGCACCGAAGGAGAAAACACGTGCCGGAGCCAGCGCATCACCAGCCTCCCGAGGCGCCACCGCCTCCCGAACGCCCACCACCACCGCCCCAGCCGCCACCGCCGCCGAAGCCACCGCCACCACCGAACCCGCCGCCACCGCCCCAGCCACCGCCACCCCAGCCGCCACTGCGCGCGAACACGCCGCCGCGACCGGCCGACGTCAGGCCGACCAGCAGGCCCACCACGGCGGCCGCGCCACTGGCGACCACCAGCGAGGTGAACAGGAACGCGGCCACCCCGGCCCCGGCACCGCTGGCCAGCGCGCGCAGCGGTCGCGGCAGCCAGCCCAGCATGCCGCGCAGGAACAGGCCGGCAAACAGGCCGATGCCAAGCGCCATCGTCCAGTTGCCCCCCGCCGGGGCGTCCTGGACGCGATGCGTGCTGACCGGCGCGGGCAAGGCCTCGCCGTCGATCAGTTTGACCAGTGCAGCGCTGGCATCGGTGAGCCCACCGGCGTAGTCGTTGCTGCGGAACCGGGGGGCCAGGTATTCCTGGATCACCCGGTTGGCGATCGCATCCGGAATCGCGCCTTCCAGGCCGTAGCCCGGCTCGATGCGGACCCGGCGATCGTCCTTGGCCACCACCAGCAGGACGCCGTCGTCCACGCCCTTGCGGCCGATGGACCACTGCTCGAACACACGCTGGGTGTACTGCTCGATGGTTTCCGGCGCGGTGCTCGGCACCATCAGGATCTGCAGCTGGCTGCCCTTGCGCTGCTGCAGCGCCAGCGCCTGCGCCTCCAGCGCCTGGATCTGCGCTGCATCCAATGTGCCGGTGGTATCCACCACCGGCGAGGACATCGCCGGGATCGCCGCCTGGGTCTGCGCCCAGGCAGGCAGCGCCAGCGCCAGGCAGAGCAGCAACAGGCAGCGCAGCAGGCGCATGGTCACGGGCTCAGTTCGCCGGCTGTGGCTGCTGCTGCGGGGCCTGCGGCTGCGGCGCAGGCGCCGGGGCCGGTTGCTGCGAACCGAACTTGACCGCCGGCGGCTGCGAGATCTGCGCTTCGTTCTCCACCGTGAAGTTCGGCTTGGTCGCATAGCCGAACAGCTTGGCAGTGATCACCTGCGGGAACTGGCGGATGTAGGTGTTGTAGTCCTGCACCATCTGGATATAGCGGCCGCGCGCCACGGTGATCCGGTTCTCGGTGCCTTCCAGCTGGGCCTGCAGATCGCGGAAACCCTGGTCGGACTTCAGGTTCGGGTAATTCTCGGTGACCACCAGCAGGCGTGACAGCGCACCGCTCAACTCACCCTGGGCCTGCTGGAACTGCTTGAGGGAGTCGGCATCGTCGGCGTTGACGTTGACCTGCCCCACGCGTGCACGGGCGTTGGTGACGTCGGTCAGGACCTGGCGTTCCTGGTTGGCATAGCCTTCCACGGTCTGCACCAGGTTGGGGATCAGATCGGCGCGGCGCTTGTACTGGTTGAGCACCTCGGCCCAGCCCGCCTTGACCTGCTCATCCTTCTGCTGGATGGCGTTGTAGCCGCAACCGGACAACAGGGAGGCCAGCACGGCCAGGCACAACAAACGGGAGAACGATCGCATGGCCGGCTCCGGATCTCGATGAACGGGATCCGGAGCATGCCATGTTCCGGGTAAAGCGGATGTGGGTATCGACCAAAGGTCGGCACCTACCCCCTTACCAGTTGCCGGCACCCGGCACGTTGTGCGCCACGGCGCGGCGGCGCATCAGCAGGTTCAGCCATTCCACCAGCACCGAGAAGCCCATCGCGGCATAGATGTAGGGCTTGGGCACGTGCACGCCCAGGCCGTCCAGGATCAGGACCACGCCGATCAGCAGGATGAAGGCCAGGGCCAGCATCTTCACGGTCGGGTTGGCGTCGATGAAGCGGCCCAGCGGGTTGGCGGCCAGCAGCATGACGGCCACCGACAGCAGGATCGCGGCGACCATCACCGGGATGTGGTCGGCGATGCCGACGGCGGTGATCACCGAGTCCAGCGAGAACACGATGTCGATCACGGCGATCTGCGCGATCACCATGCCGAACACGGCCGAGGCCTTGGTGGTGGTCGGGTCTTCGTCTTCGCCGCCGGTGATCAGCTCGCGGATCTCCATGGTGCCCTTGATGATCAGGAACAGGCCACCGAGGATCAGCACCAGATCGCGGATGGAGATGCCCATGCCGGCGATGGTGAACAGGTTGGCTTCCATGTGGGCCAGGTAGGCCAGCGAGACCAGCAGCAGGATGCGGGTGATGCAGGCCACCGCGATGCCGAGTTTGCGCGCGAACGGGCGGCGCGTTTCGGGCAGCTTGCTCACCGCGATCGAGATGAAGACCAGGTTGTCGATGCCCAGCACGATTTCCAGCGCGCTCAGCGTGAACAGGGTCAACCAGACATTGGGGTCGGACAACAACTCAAGGAACATGGACTTCCATCCTTACAGGGGGGATGACGCGGCAGGCCCGCGTCAGAAGATTTGCGGCAGCAGGATCAGGACCCAGCACACCAGTACGTTCATCATCAGCACGAAGACCGCGGCCGAGCCCATGTCCTTGGCGCGACCGGCGAGCTCGTGGAACTCCGCGCCGTAGCGCTCGATCACCGCCTCGATCGCCGAATTGGCCAGTTCCATGGCCAGCACCAGCAGCACCGAGCCGATCATCAGCGCGCGTTCCACCGGGGTCTGGCCGAGCCAGAGTGCCAGCGGCGCGAGCACGATCAGCAGGTAGACCTCCAGCCGGAACGAGGACTCGTGCAGCCAGGCTGCACGCAACCCCTGCCAGGACCACACCGCGGCCTTGAAGATGCGCTTGGGGCCGCGCGGCAGGTGGCCGATTTCATCGGCCATGGGCAGGCACCCCGGTCGGCAACGCACGCCGGAACGGCAGGAACAGCACACGGCAGACAGTCATGGGCATCGCTGAATGGGGCAGGCAATCCCTCATTTTGCCATAAGCCGGTCGGGGCATTGTCGAAGGCGGCCAACGCCCGTCCGTGGTAAAGCGCGGCCGGGCCGCAACTTCTATGATGAACGTCTACCCGTCCGGGCGCCCCAGGCGCCCCACCACAGGAGTCGTCCATGCTGCACCGTCGTGCCCGCCCCCTTCTGCTCGCTCTTGCCCTGGGGGCCGCCCTGCCCGCGCTGGCGCGCTCCCCCGCCCCTGCCGCACCGCAGGTGCCGACCCAGGTCTCCAACGTGGCGTGGGCCGGCGACATGGCGCAGTTCGCGGCGCAGGACGCGGCCAGCCCACCGCCGCGCGGCGGCATCGAGTTCATCGGCAGCTCCTCGGTACGCATGTGGGAGAGCCTGGCCACCGATTTCCCGGGCCAGCCGGTGTTCAACCGCGGCTTCGGCGGCTCGGAAGTGCGCGACAGCACCTGGTATGCCGACCGCATCGTGATTCCATATGCGCCGTGCAAGGTGTTCTTCTACGCCGGCGACAACGACCTCAACAGCGGCCGCAGCCCCGCCCAGGTCCGCGATGACGTGGTGGCCTTCGTGCAGCGCGTGCACCGCGACCTGCCCAAGACGACGGTGGAGATCATCTCGATCAAGCCCAGCCCGTCGCGCGCGAACCTGCTACCCGCGGTGGTGGAAGCCAACGGCTTGATCCAGAAGGCCCTGGCCTCGCTGCCCAACACCGGCTACACCGATGTCTACACGCCGATGCTCGGTGCCGATGGCCAGCCACGCGCCGCATTGTTCCGCGAGGACATGCTGCACATGACCCCGGAAGGCTATGCGATCTGGCGCAAGGCGCTGGCGCCCAAGGTGCAGTGCGACTGAACCAGGCGGGGAGGCGCCACGCCTCCCCGACTCAACGGTAGTGGATCGTGGCCTGGGTGCCCTGCCCGGGCGCACTGCTCAGGCCGATCTTCCAGCCGAAGCGGTCGCACAGCCGGCGCACGATCGACAGCCCCAGCCCGGTGCCCTGCGGGCGGCTGGGTTCGGCACGGTAGAACGGCTCGAACGCGCGGCTGAGCGCTTCGGGCGACATGCCGATGCCGGTATCGCGCACGACCACCCGGTCGTCTTCGACATCGACATCGATCCGGCCTTCGTCGGTGTAACTGCAGGCGTTGCGCAGCAGGTTGCTGACCACCACCTGCAGTACCCGCGGCGGGGCGTGCAGCATCACCGGGCCGTGGCTGTGCAGGTGGATCTCGACCGGTCGCCCGGCGATCAGCTCGCGGGCGTTGTCGACCTCGTAGCGGACGATCTCATTGACGTCGAACAGCTCGACCTGCGGCTCGACATCGGCCTCGCGGGCCAGGATCAGGAAGGCATCGATCACCGCTTCCATGTCACGCCCGGCGCGCTGGATGCGCTGCAGGCCACGGCGCAGGCGTGGCGTCATGTCCTGGTCGCCCAGTGCCATGTCGCTGGCCACGCGGATCACGGTGAGCGGGGTGCGCAGCTCGTGGCTGGCATCGCGGGTGAAGTTGCGTTCGCGCGCGACGTGCGCGGTGACCTTGGTCGCCAACGAGTGCAGCGCGGCGGCCAGCTGGCGGGTCTCGCCCTGCATGTCGGCCGGCAGTTTGGCCGGCGCCAGATCGGCCGCCTCCGGGTGCCCGGGATCCCAGCGCGACACGCGCCTGGCCAGCCAGTTGACCGGCGAGACCAGGCGTTTGGAGGCGCGGTAGGTGATCCAGGAGGCGCCATAGACGGCCAGCAGGGTCAGCAGCACCGGCACCACGCCGAACCAGAACGCCAGCATCTCCGCGCGCGAGCGCAGGAACACCAGGTACAGGCGGCCTTCCGGACGCGCATCGACCAGCACCAGCTGGTCGTCGTCCTTGAGCTCGTGGAAGCCGGGAGGGAGCGTGCGAAGGTTGGCTGGCAGGCTCAGCGGCGACTGCCCGGTCTCGAGCAGATACCCGCGGATGTTCTGGGTGTTGGGCGGCGGCTGCACCGGCGAGGCCTCGTGCAATTGCCAGTAATAGCTGGCCTCTTCCTGCAGCGCGCTGCTGACCAGGCTGTGCTTGATCACCAACGACACCAGCCATGCGCCCAGCAGGATGCCCAGGCTGGCGAGCACGGCTTGGAGGATGAAGACGATGCGGATCTTGCGCGGCAGACCGTGCGGCATTACGGGGTCCAGGGCGGTTCGCGGCGATTATAGGAAAGCTTGCCGTGATTCCATCGTGCAAACCATGACAACGGCCCGGCAAGCGCCGGGCCGTCATGCTCCAGAGGGTGCCGGAGGATCGCCGCCCAGGTCACCGGCAGGTGGCCGAGCGGCGATGGATCCCCTGTCAGCTCATCGGCTGGGCGATATCGGCAATGCGGTAACCGGCACTCTGCACTGTGTGCAGCAGCGGGCGGTCGAACGGCTTGTCGATGATCTTGCGCAGGTTGTACAGATGGCTGCGCAGGGTGTCCGAGTCGGGCAGGCCATTGCCCCAGATCTCGCGTTCGATTTCCTGGCGGGTCACCACACGCGGCGATTCGCGCATGAGGATCGTCAGCAGGCGCAGGCCGATCGGCGAGAGCTGCAGTTCGGTCCCGGCACGGGTGGCGCGCATGCTGACCGGATCGAGCACGAGGTCGGCGACCTTGAGCACTTCCGAGCCGACCTGGCGACGCTCGCGGCGGATCAGCGCGCGCAGGCGGGCTTCCAGTTCCTGGATCGCGAACGGCTTGGTCAGGTAGTCATCGGCGCCGAACCCCAGGCCGGTGAGCTTGTCGTCCAGCGTGTCGCGCGCGGTCAGCATCAGCACCGGCGTCGACTTGCGGGCGTCGTTGCGCAGGCGGCGACAGACCTCGATGCCGTCCAGACGCGGCAGCATCAGGTCCAGCACGACCACGTCGTAGCTGTTCTCGGCCGCCAGACGATAACCGTCCAGCCCATCCTGGGCGTAGTCGACTTCAAAGCCGCGCCCTTCCAGGTACTCGCCGATCATCTCGGAAATATTACGGTTGTCTTCGACCACCAGCACCAGGCCGGAGGTCTCCTTTGTCTGACGCATGGGATTCCCTCTTTCTTCAGCTTTGTGAAACATGCCGCATCACCAGTGGACGCGGCGTGAAGTTCCTCACACACCGATCAAAGCAGGGGTTTGAGCAGCGGCCAGACGTTGTCCAGCACCTGCGGCTGCGCAGCTGCGGTGGGGTGCAGCCCGTCGGCCTGCATCAGGTCGGGCTTCAGCGCCACGCCCTCGAGCAGGAACGGCAGCAGTGGCACCTTGTACTGGCTGGCCAGCTCGGCGTAGGTCTGCTTCAGCCGCTGGCGGTAGGCCGGCCCGTAGTTGGGCGGCACGTCGATGCCCAGCAGCAGCACCTTGGCGCCGGCCTTCTGGCTGGCCACGATCATCTTTTCCAGGTTGCCGCGCAGCTGGGCCGGAGTGAGCCCGCGCAGCGCATCGTTGCCACCCAGCTCGATCACCACCACCGAAGGGCGGTGCTTCTCCAGCAGGCCCGGCAGGCGGGTCAGCGCGCCGGCGGTGGTTTCGCCACTGATGCTGGCATTGATGATCGCCGGCGGCGGCTTGATCTGTTGTTTGACCCGCTGCTGAAGCAGGTTTACCCAGCCCGACGCGGCCGGGATATTGTGGGCGGCACTGAGGCTGTCGCCGACCACCAGCACCGCTGCACGGGTGTCCGGACCTTTGGCACAGGCCAGCATCGGCATCAGCAGCAACCATGCCAGCAGCCAGCCCATCGGGGCCGCACGGCCCTTTCCACTTGCTTGGTTCATTGGAGAATCCTCATCGACAGCCTGTCCCCCCGCAGCGCGCCCGTCGCCATCGCCGCCCACAACGTGGGCAAGTCCGCACGTGGCCCGGAGGGTGAAGTCCACATACTGGACAACATTGACATGACCGTCCATGAAGGCGAGAGCGTGGCCATCGTCGGCGCTTCAGGTTCGGGCAAGACCACCCTGCTCGGCCTGCTCGCCGGGCTGGACCTGCCGAGCCACGGCAGCATCGCGCTGGCCGGTGCCGATCTCAACACGCTCGATGAGGAAGCCCGCGCGCAGCTGCGCGCGCGCGAAGTGGGTTTCGTCTTCCAGAGTTTCCATCTGCTGCCGGCCCTGACCGCCGAAGAGAACATCGCGCTGCCGCTGGAGCTGGCCGGCCGCGAGGATGCCGCGCGGGTACGCGAGGTGCTGGAGCAGGTCGGCCTGGGCCACCGTGCGCGTCACTACCCGCGCCAGCTTTCCGGTGGCGAGCAGCAACGTGTGGCGCTCGCCCGCGCCTTCGTGGCACGGCCGCGCATCCTGTTCGCCGATGAGCCCACCGGCAGCCTGGACCAGGCCACCGGGCAGCAGATCAGCGACCTGCTGTTCGCGCTCAATGCCACCAGTGATACCACCTTGGTGCTGGTCACCCATGACCTGCGCCTGGCCCAGCGCTGCGAGCGCATCTACCAGCTCGACGGTGGCCGCCTGGCCGATACCGTTGCCGGCGTGGGCGCATGAACGTCGTGCGCCACGCGGCGCGTGCGCTGCGCCGCGAGTTCCTGGCGGGGGATCTGCTGACCGTGTTCGCCGCGCTGGTGCTGGGCGTGGCGGTGATGACCGCGGTGGGCACGCTGGTCAACCGGGTGACGCTGGCACTGACCAGCAGCGCGGCGGAAATGCTTGGCGGTGATCTGGGCCTGAGCGGACGCGAGGATGTGCCGCAGAATTTCGCCGAGGCAGCGCGCGAACGCGGCCTGGCCCATACGCGCATGGTCAGTTTCCCAAGCGTGCTGTTCCATGGCGATGACAGCCAGATGGCCAACATCAAGGCAGTCGCCGACGGCTATCCGCTGCGCGGCGAACTACGGGTCAGCCGCACCCCGCATGACACCGCCAGCGAGACCGCGGGCACGCCGCCGCCCGGCCAGGCCTATGCCGATCCGCGGCTGATGCAGGCGCTTGGCCTGCAGGTGGGCGATGCCCTGGAATTCGGCGCAGGCACGTTGACCGTGACGCGGGTGCTGCAGGCCGAGCCGGATACCTCCGGTGAGCTGATGCAGCTGTCGCCGCCGCTGCTGGTCAATCGCATGGATGTGGACCGTGCCGGCCTGCTCGGCCCGGGCAGCCGCGCCTCGTACCGAATGATGTTCGCGGGCGAGCCGGCGCAGATCGCCGCCTTCCGCGAGTGGCTGACGCCGCAGGCCAAGGGCTACCGGATCGTCGGCATCGACGATACCCAGCGCGGGGTGCGCGGCGCATTCGATCTGGCCGGCCGTTTCCTGTCGCTGGCCGCGTTGCTGGCGGTGCTGCTGGCCGGTGTCGCCACGGCACTGGCCGCCAACCGCTTCGCGATGCGGCGCATCGACCAGGTCGCGATCCTGCGCTGCCTGGGCGCGCGCCAGCGCGACATTCTCGCGGCGATGGCCCTGCAGCTGGTCATGCTGGCCGTACCCGCCTGCCTGGTCGGCATCGGCCTGGGCATGGCCGCGCAGGCCGGGCTGGTGCAGGCGCTGGGTGGATTGATTCCGAACCGCCTGCCCCTGCCGCAGGCCACGCCGGCGCTGAGTGGTGCCGGCATCGGCCTGGTGCTGCTGCTCGGCTTCGGCCTGCCGCCGCTGCTGCGCCTGCGCAGCGTGCCGCCGATGCGCGTGCTCAACCGCAGCTTCGCGGCGTTGCCGCCGAGTTCCATGCTGGTCTATGCGGCCGCGCTGGCGGCCACCGTCGCGCTCACGGTGCAGGCCACCGGCGACGTCAAGCTGGCTGCGTGGGTGCTGGGCGGGCTGGCCGCGCTGGCGGCACTGGCCGGTGCGCTCGGTGCGCTGCTGCTGTGGCTGCTGCGTGGCGTGCAACCGCGCCTGCGCGGGCGCTGGAAACTGGGCCTGGCCTCGCTGACGCGGCGGCGCGGGCTGGCGGTGATGCAGCTGGTCGGCCTGTCGCTGTCGCTGTGTTCGCTGCTGCTGCTGTCGGTGATCGGCCCGGGGTTGTTGGCGCAGTGGCGCGACCGCCTGCCGACCGATACGCCGAACTACTTCCTGATGAACATCCAGCCGGAGCAGCGCGATGCGGTGCTCTCGACCCTGGCCGGGCTGGGCGTGGTCTCGCCGGGCATCGAGCCGTTCAGTATCGGTCGTCTGCTGGCGGTCAACGCGCGGCCGCCGCAGCGGCAGGCGCGCGAGGACAACAGCAACGAGGACGACGATGCCAACCGCCCGGTCAACTTCTCGTGGCGGCATGATTTCCCGCCGGCCAACACGCTGCTCGGCGGAACCTTCTGGAAGGCCGGCAGTACCGCGGCGGAAGCCTCGATCGAACAGGGCTGGGCCGAGCGTTACGGGATGAAGCTGGGCGACACGGTCACGCTGCAGATGGGCGATCAGGAGCGCAGCTTCACGGTCACCAGCATCCGCAAGGCGGACTGGGATTCGTTCCGGGTCAATTTCTTCCTGCTGCTCAACGAAGGTGCGGTGGCCGATGCGCCCTACAACCTGATCACCGCCTTCCACCTGCCGCGCGCGCAGGCACCGGCGCTGGCCGGGCTGACCCGGGCGTACCCCAACATTTCGCTGCTGGACATCGACGGCATCCTCGAGCGCGTGCGCGAGGTGATCAACCGGGTGACGCAGGCGGTGCAGCTGGTCATGGGCTTCAGCCTGCTGGCCGGTCTACTGGTGCTGCTGGCGGCATTGCAGGCCACGGCCGGCGAGCGCCGCTATGACAGTGCGGTGCTGCGCACGCTGGGGGCCACGCGGCGCCAGCTGCGGGGCGCGGTGCTGGTCGAGTTCGGGGCGCTGGGCCTGTTGTCGGCGTTGCTCGCGGTGGGCACGGCGGCGCTGCTGGGCAGCGTGGTGGCGCGGCAGGTGTTCGAGTTGACGCTGAGTCCGCCCTGGGGGCCGTTGCTGCTTGGCGGTGGGCTGGGCGTGCTGTTGAGCATGCTGGCCGGCTGGTGGGGCACGCGGCGGATCCTGCATACCCCGCCGGCGCTGGCCCTGCGGGAGGCATGAGCACGCGGCGATGACACGGGCACGGGGCGTGCCTCGGTATGCTGCACGCCCCTGCCCCCCTGAGATCGCCCGGATGCCCGGCACCCCGTTCACTGCCTATCTGTATCCCGTACTACTGCTGCTGGGCAGCAACATTTTCATGACCTTCGCCTGGTACGGGCATCTGAAGTACAAGAGTGCGCCGTTGATGACGGTGATCCTGGTCAGCTGGGGCATCGCGTTTTTCGAGTACTGCCTGCAGGTACCGGGTAACCGCCTGGGCAGTGCGGTGTATTCGGCGCCGCAGCTGAAGGGCATGCAGGAGGTGATCACCCTGGTGGTGTTCGCGGCCTTCTCGGCGTTCTACCTGGATCAGCCGCTGAAGTGGAACCACTGGGCCGCGTTCGGGCTGATCCTGGTAGCGGCATTCCTGATGTTCAAGGAATGAGGGCGACGCCCGCATTCGGGTCGCCACCGGCTGCGAGTCGGTGACAGCTGCGATGCCCCCGCATCGTCGCCGGGCCGGCCCGTCGTTTCAGATTACAGCTGGATCACCGGCATGCCGTCGGCTGCCCACGCACCGCCGCGGCGAGCGGCGGTGGCGCAGCAGCAGTCGTCGACCCAGAGCTCGCCTTCGGCCCCTTCGACGTGCCCGATCCGGCGTGCGGTGGTCGCCCCCAGGGCCGACAACGAGGCCAGGCTGGCGGCGAGTTCGCGGCCTTCGCCGACCTGTAGGCGCAGTGCGCACATGCGCCAGGCGTCGTTGCCCAGGCGCACGGCCAGTCGCCGCCACAGGCGCTCGGCGACGCCGGCGTCGTTGACCGGCTCGGGGCGTGCGGGGAAGGCGGAAACCAGGCGGTCCCAAGCGAGGAAATCGCTGTCCGGCAGCAGGTACAGCCGCCAGCAGCAGCGGCCGCGGGCATCGACGAAGCACAGGCTTTCGCGGATGCCTTCGCTGTCCATGCCCTGGCAGGCGTGGGCAGACACGGCGTGCTTCCAACCGCCGAGTTCACTGCTGTCCGGGCGGTACAGGCACAGCACGGTGCCCAGTGAGGCCAGCTGTGCGGCCGATGGCAGGCCGGCGATGGGATGGCGGCCCGGTGGGCGGCCGACGGAAAGGGCGCGGCTCATGGGATCTACCTGCAATCGGCGGTTGCGGGGGAGACCCTCGACCCACGCCGCGGGCCGGAGCCGACGGCGGAGTGTCGAGGGGGAGAGAGCTGGGATAACGGCCTGCCCAGGGAAGGCACGGATCGCGTAGCCACGCGGTCATCGGTGCCTCCCCGCGGGGGAGGCACCGCCGTTACTTGGTCAGGATCAACTTGTCGTTGCTGGTATGGCGCAGGCGATAGAAGCGGTCGCCGTGCTGGATCAGGATTTCACGGCGGCCCTTGAGCAGGGCTTCGCTGTCGATCACTTCTTCGGGCGGGACCACGCGGACCGGACGGTCGCGGAGGGTCAGCGTTTCGGGGCGCAGCAGTACAGCAGCTTGAGTGTTCATCGTCTGGACTCGTTGCGAGGGGCGAGTCAAATGATAATGATTCTCAGTTGACAATCAACAACCATTCTCAATTTGATAGATGGCATTAATGATCGAACTTCATCTATCAATAGGTTTTGTCAATCGAACAGAGGGGAGCGTCCCGCTATACGGGATTGCGGAGTCGGCCAGCCGCCGGCACTACCTTCCACCGGTCGGGTACCTCTATGTCCCTGCCACGGGTCGTAGCGCCGGCCGCTGGCCGGCGCCCTGCACCCAACTGGCCGATCAACCAAAGACCGCGTCCACCTGCTGCCAGACGCTTTCATCGAGCTGCTCGAACAGCGCCAGTGCGCCCAGGTTCTCTTCCAGCTGGCTGACCCGGCTCGCGCCGAGGATCACGCTGGACACGTTGGGGTTGCGCAGGCACCAGGCGATCGCCAGTTGCGCCGGGGAGACCCCCAGCTGCGCGGCCAGCGCGGTATAGCGGCGGACCCGCTCCAGGCGGTCGCTGCCGTCCTCGAGCACCTGCGCCTTCAACCAGCCCAGCTGTTCCTGGCCCAGCCGCGACTGCGGGTCGACGCCGGCGTTGTACTTGCCGGTCAGCAGGCCCGAGGCCAGCGGCGACCAGATCGTGGTGCCCAGCCCCGCCTCGGCATACAGCGGCGCGTACTCGCGCTCGACCCGCTCGCGGTGCAACAGGTTGTACTGCGGCTGCTCCATCGACGGGGCATGCAGATGGCGTGCACGGGCGATATCGACCGCTTCCTGGATCTGCGCGGCCGACCATTCCGACGTGCCCCAATACAGCACCTTGCCCTGGCGGATCAGGGTATCCATGGCCTGTACGGTCTCGGCGATCGGGGTGTCCGGATCCGGACGATGGCAGTAGTACAGGTCCAGATAGTCCACCCGCAGGCGCTTGAGCGCGGCGTGGCAGGCATCGGTGACGTGTTTGCGCGACAGGCCCTGCTGGGTCGGGCGCGGGTCGTCGACCGCCCCGAAGAACACCTTGCTGGAGACACAGAAGCCATCACGGGGCAGGCGCAGGTCGGCGATCACATCTCCCATCACCTGCTCGGCGCGGCCGCGGGCATAGCCCTCGGCGTTGTCGAAGAAGTTGACCCCGGCATCCCAGGCGGTGGCGATCAGCTTGCGGGCCTCATCGCGGCCGATCTGGTCGCCGAAGGTCACCCAGGCCCCGAAGGACAGGGCCGAAAGCTTCAGGCCGGTGGAGCCAAGACGGCGATAGAGCATGTGATTCTCCTGCTGCGGGCCCGCAACCGGGCCGGATCGATGCCGGTAAGTGTAGAGGGTGGCGCGCAGCGCGCGCAGGCCGGCCGCGGCGATCTCACGGCCCGTGACACACCACGCGCCAAGCCAGCCATGCCTTGTCGATACAGGCCCGATCACGACCGATCGGCTCGCAGACGCTGCTTTTCCTTGCCCCGCCCTTGCCGCTGCTCTAGGCTTCCCGTTTTTCGCGGCGCCCCAAGGGAAGTCTCATGGTCGAAGGTTTGGGCAGGATTGGCTTCGGCCTGTTCGGGTTGGCAGTGCTGATCGGCATTGCCTGGTTGTTCTCGAACAACAAGCGGGCCGTCGACTGGCGCCTGGTAGTCACCGGTATCGCACTGCAGATCGCCTTCGCGGCGGTGGTGCTGCTGGTGCCGGGTGGCCGTGATGTGTTCGATGCGCTGGGCAAGGGCTTCGTCAAGATCCTGAGCTTCGTCAACGAGGGCTCGGGCTTCATCTTCGGCAGCCTGATGAACACCGAGCAGTTCGGTTTCATCTTCGCCTTCCAGGTGTTGCCGACCATCATCTTCTTCTCGGCGCTGATGGGGGTCATGTACCACCTCAACGTGATGCAGACGATCGTGCGTGCGATGGCCTGGGCGATCACCAAGATCATGCGCGTGTCCGGTGCGGAAACCACCAGCGTCTGCGCCAGCGTCTTCATCGGCCAGACCGAAGCACCGCTGACGGTGCGCCCGTACATCGCCAAGATGACCCAGTCCGAGCTGATCACGATGATGATCGGCGGCATGGCGCACATCGCCGGCGGCGTGCTGGCCGCCTACGTGGGCATGCTCGGTGGCAGCGATCCGGCCCAGCAGGCCTTCTACGCCAAGCATCTGCTGGCGGCGAGCATCATGGCCGCCCCGGCGACCCTGGTGGTGGCCAAGCTGCTGGTGCCCGAAACCGGCACCCCGCTGACCCGCGGCACGGTCAAGATGGAAGTGGAGAAGACCTCCAGCAACATCATCGACGCCGCCGCGGCCGGTGCCGGCGACGGCCTGAAGCTGGCGCTGAACATCGGTGCGATGCTGCTGGCCTTCATCGCGCTGATCGCGCTGCTGAACGCCCCGCTGACCTGGCTGGGTGACGTGACCGGCCTGGCCGCGATCATCGGCCGCCCGACCGACCTGTCCACCCTGTTCGGCTACCTGCTGGCTCCGATCGCCTGGGTGATCGGTACCCCGTGGGCCGATGCCACCACGGTCGGCTCGCTGATCGGCCAGAAGGTCGTGATCAACGAGTTCGTGGCGTACTCGGAGCTGTCCAAGATCGTCAACGGCCAGGTGCCGGGCATGGTGCTCTCCGACGAGGGCCGCCTGATCGCCACCTACGCGCTGTGCGGTTTTGCCAACTTCAGCTCCATCGCGATCCAGATCGGTGGTATTGGTGGTCTGGCACCGGAGCGCCGCCACGATCTGGCCAAGTTCGGCCTGCGTGCGGTGCTGGGCGGTACCATTGCCACCTTCATGACGGCGACCATCGCCGGCGTGCTGACGCATTTCAGCTGATATCCGTTCCCTGAGAAACAGTCTTTATGAGTAGCAGTGTCGTCGTAATCGGTTCCTTCAATGTGGATCATGTCTGGCGTTGTGAGTCGCTCCCGGCCCCGGGTGCGACCATTGCCGGCCGCTACAGCACCGGTCCCGGCGGCAAGGGCTTCAACCAGGCCGTGGCCGCCCGCCGTGCCGGCGCGCCGACCACGTTCCTGTGCGCGCTGGGCGATGACGCCGGCGGTGCGATGGCCCGCGGCCTGGCCGAGCAGGACGGTTTCGCGCTGACCGCCGAGGCCAGCAGCGAGCCGACCGGCACCGGCGGCATCTATGTCGACAGCCGCGGCCGCAACACCATCGTGATCGGCCCGGGCGCCAACGCCGCGTTGAGCCTGGGTTTCGTTGACCAGCAGCGCGCGCTGCTGGCCGGTGCCAAGGTGGTGCTGGCGCAGCTGGAATCGCCGGTGGAAACGATCGAGGCGGCCCTGGCCATCGCACGCGAGGCCGGTGCCACCACCGTGCTCAACGTCGCGCCTGCCGATGCGCCGTCCAGCATCGGCCTGCTCAAGTTGGCCGATGTGCTGACCCCGAACGAGACCGAGTTCGCCGCCCTGCTCGGCCGTCATGTCGGCGAGCGCGTGGATGCCAACGATGTCGCCGCGCTGGATGGCGCCAGCCTGCATGCGCTGTGCCGCAAGCTGGTCGGCAACGGCACCGTGGTGGTGACGCTGGGTTCGGTGGGTGTGTTCGTGTCGCACGCCGAAGAGAACCTGCGTGGCGATACCCAGCCGTATTACCGCGTGGGCGCCGAGCAGGTGCAGGTGCTGGACACCACCGGTGCCGGCGATGCGTTCAACGGTGCGCTGGTGGCCTCGATCGCGCAGGACCCGGAGGCGGCCTTCGCCCGTCACGTGCGGTTCGCCAACCAGTTCGCCGGTCGTTCGACCGAGAAGGAAGGCGCCGCTGCGGCGATGCCGCACTTCACCCCGGGTGATGCCGAGAACAAGTAAGCGTCACCGGTGTGGATATCGTAAGGCCAGCGTTCGCGCTGGCCTTTTTTTGTTCTGCTCCATCTGGGTGAAATCAAGAAGCGCCCTCTGAGCCTTTCCGGGCGAGGCCTCGAGTAGGTCGAGCGCTGGGGCGCGATGCCCTTGCCGGCGAATGTCCCCCGGCGTCGGCCTGCGGCCGCCCCCTCCTCCTTTATTTCGCCCACAAGGGCATCGCGCCCCACGTGTCCAGACCACTTGCGCTGCATGGAAAGCACGGCTTCTCTTCTGCCTACCGCGAGCCGGAGCGCCGTAGCGGCCGGTAGGCCCCTGGGCAAAATCAAGGAGGAGGTCGTCGCTGTGAGGCGGCGGCCGGGGGACATTTGCCGAGGGGCCTACCGGTCGCTACGGGGCCCTTGAGCTCGCGGTGATCCACAGCGCCAGCGCGCCCACCAGGAGGCCGGCAAGCACGTCCAGCAGATCGTGCTGCCAGGTGGTGAGCGTCGAGACCAGGATCAGCCCACAGGCGCCGTGCCACAGCCAGCGCAACGCCGCCGTATCGGCCAGCAGCCAGCGCCGCCATGCCTGCCAGACCACCATCAGTACCGCGGCATGCAGCGACGGCGCCATGTTGAACGGCGCCTCGAACGCGCGCAGCTGGGCGAACACCAGTCCGCTCGCGCCATCCGGCTGGGGCAAAACGCGCACGTTGCCGGTCGGCCAACACACGAAGGCGAGCATGCAGGCGGCCTGCACCAGCGCGATGGCCATCGCATGGCGGCGCAGCGCCGATCGGGTCGGACAGAGGAAGAACGTCAGCGGGTACAGCAGGTTCAGCGCCAGGTACGGCCAGATCGTCCATGGCCAGAACGGGATCGCCTCGTCCCAGCGACCGTGCAGGCTGTAGGTATGGGCCTGGCTGGCGGCCCATTGATTGGTCCAGCTGTAGCCATGGATGAACATCGCGCCGAGCAGCAGCATCCACAGCATGGCCTCGCGCCAGGGCGGATGCGGGAGCGGAGTGTTGGCATGAGGCGGGGTGGGCACGCGCGCACCGTAGCAGAACGTGGCAAGCGTGTTTGCCGCTATCCTTGCGCTTTCGCGGATACCGGGACTGTACGCAGTGGCAGCAGCAGGCAGTCAGCAACACGCACGTACGCACGCGGACACACCGCGCTGGACGCGCAATCCGGCCTGGGCCCTGTTTTCGCAGACCCATGCGCAGCGCCCGCTGCTGCTGGTGTCCGGTGGCGCCGACGAATTGTATGTGGTCGACGAGGCCGATACCCCGACGGTCATCGAACGCATCCTCGGCCATTGGCAGGACGACACACTGACGCTTCTGCAGGACGATGCCGACTGTGGCCCGGCGGTCCGCCAGTTGATGCGCCTCGGCGTACTGGTGCCGTCGCAGGCGGCGCGCCCTGTGCGCCGCTATGCACTGGATTGGCTCGGGGAACCGCTGCCTGGGCTGGCCGAGGCCTTCGACCAGCATGCTGGTGCGGACCTGCAGCGCGTCGATGCCGCCGCCGATGCCGATCTCCTCGTGCTGGTCCGCCACGGGCTCGGCTGGGAACAGGCCTTGGCCCGCTACGTGTCACATATGCCGGTACAGCCGCATCTGCTGCTGGACCTCAGCTATCACCACACCCTCGCGCTTGGACCCTATGTGGTGCCCGGCCAGACTGCCTGTGTGTATTGCCTGGGCAACCGCGTACTGCGCCGCTGGGGCGAAGCGGTGGTGCCGGCGCTGCCGGAAGTCGCAGCGCAACCGGCACGGATCGCGGCGCTGGTCGCGCCGTTGCTGGATCAGCCGCACCTGTTGCTGGGCTATCTCGAACGCAGCGTCTGGCTCGACCTGCATCGCCTGCATGGGGAACGCGACCGGGTGCTGCGGCTGCCGTGGTGCCCCGCCTGCCAGGGCGGTGAGATGTCGATGCCTGCACCGCTGCCGCTGCCTTGGGACACCGGGCGCCCGTGATAATGTGGGGCGTGCGCCGGGCGTTTCCGCCTCGGTCAACGGAGTGACCATGTATCGCCTGCCGACCCAGTTCGATGCCAGTGCCTCGCGCCAGGACCTTGCCGCGGCAGGTGGCGGCTCGACATCGACTACCTGCAGTTCCTGCGTCGTCACCCTGCTCGGCACCTCGGTACTGTCGGCAGTGGTGCTGGGCAAGCTGGAACCCGTCGCGCCCGCCGCCATCAGCAGCGCCGCAGACATCCCCCCCGTCACCGTCGATACCCCCACCGAGCGCCACGGCCAGCCACCTGCGTTGCCGCAGGAACCGCCCAGTGCCGTCACTCCCGATCACCCGGCGGCACCGGCACCGGTGATGCCGGCAACCGGCCTGAGCCGCACCAGCCGGATACTGCTGGGGCTGTTCGCCTTGCCGCTGGCCGCGATCGGCGGCGGCATTTTCATCAGCACCTCCAACCCGATATTCGGGCTGTTCGTCGCCGTCGGGCTGTATCTCGGCATTTATGCCTTGGTCTACGAGCGCGCGGGGCGTTCGCTCGGGCGCGGCATCGGCATCGCCATCGGGCTGCTGCTGGGCCTGTTCGCCGTGGGCGCGCTCGAGATGATGCTCTGGCTGAGCGTGATGAAATGAGCCGCGCCGCCGTGCAGGCGGCAGAGCCGGATATGCCCACGCTGTCTTCGCACCTGCTGCATGGCGCAGCGCGTCCGCGCTGTGGCCTGGTGCGCCCGGCCCAACCGATCGAGGCCAACCCGTGCGATGCAACCGGCCCCTTGTTCGAGGGACGGCGCGTACACAATGCCGCCACGCCGGCCGACCCGGCCAATCCCTGGCAGGGCGTCTCGGGCGCGGTTGCGCTGGAAGCCGCTGCGGCCGCCGACGGCGCGGTCGCCGAGGCGCTGGAGCGGCTGGCGGCGGCGCAGGCGAGCCTGGAAGTGCGTCGTCGCGATGCGCTGACGCCCACACAACGTCTGGACGAATCGGCATTCGCGCTGTTCTCGGCGAGCCAACGCGCCATGCCGGACTTTCCGTGGCCGATGCCCGAGCGCGACGAGGACCTGTTCGCAGCGGTGCATGCGCTGGACGACAACCGGGTCGCTTGGGTGCCGCAAGAGCTGGTTGGACTGGGGCCGCGCAGCGGCCAGGCGCGATTGCCATCGACGTCCAGTGGTCTGGCGGCCTGGCGGGATGGGCGCGATGGCGCCTGGCTGGCGCTGTTGCGCGCGGCCCAGGAGCTGCTGGAGCGCGATGCGCTGGCAGTGACATGGCTCAATGGCGTGGCCGGCCGGCGAATCGCGCTGCCGGCGCAATGGCACGCCCATGTGGACGCGCGCGGTGGTGAACTGCAGGCGTTCGACCTGACCCAGCACTGGAATCCGCACCCGGTCATCGCGGTCGCCGGTGGCATTCCCTTCGAAGGCCGCCCCCGCTACGTCCTCGGCATCGCCTGCCGTGCCGATCCGGGCGAGGCACTGCACAAGGCGCTGCTGGAATGGCAGCAGGCACTGACCTTTGCCGCGCATCTGTGTGGCCGCGAAAGCGCCCGGCTGCCTCGTGAACCCGCAGCGCTGCGCAGCTTCGACGAGCATGCCGCCTTCTACACCCTGCGCCCGGAGCTGTGGCCGCAGCTGCCGCTGCTGCGGGAGGCGGGCCGCAGCACGTTGCAGTTGCCCCCACCCGGCGCAGCGGATCGCCCGGCCGCGCCGCGCGCGATGGGCGAGCTGGATCAGCTGCGGCGCCGGCTGGGCCGTGCCGGCATCGCGCTGTACTACCGCGAGTTGACCACCGCCGATGTGGCCGCGGCTGGCCTGCGGGTGATGCGGGTGTTGTCGCCACAGCTCAGCGGTCTGCATGCCGACGAACGTGCGCCGTTCCTTGGTGGCCGCTGCCGCGACGTGGCATGGCGCTATCCCGGCGTGCCGCACGGCGGCGCGTTTCCCAACCCCTTCCCGCATCCATTGGGCTGATCCCCGAGGACCGCATGCCGTCACCGCCTTCCCCCTGGGACGATGCCCCGCTGTTCCATCTGTTCTGGCACAACGGCGAGCTCAATCCCGCGCGCGCAGACGTGATGCGCGCGCGCATCGCCGAAGATGCCGCACGCGCCTGGTCGCCGCCACGGCCGTTGCATGCAGCAGCCGGCGTCGCCTTGCCGGACCCGGTACGCCCCGGCGATGCCCTCGCGCAGCGCCGCAGTGGCCGCCGTTTCGGTGATGCACAGTGGGGCGCGCAGGAACTGGGGCGCGTGCTGGCCCCGCTGCGGGCCCGGCCCGGCGACAGTGACACGCGGCGTCTGCCGTCCGGTGGGGCCAAGTACCCGATCCAGGCCTATGCCGCGCTGTACGGCATCGACGATGCGATCGCATCAGCGCCGGGCATCCATTGGTACGACCCGCTCGAGCACGCGCTGGTACCGGTGGGGCCCTGCCCCGCATGGCCGGCGCTGTCCGGGCTGCTGGGCGTGGACTGGCCGGAGCGGCCGGCGGCCGTGCTGTTCCTGATCGCCGAGCCAGGTGGGACGCTGGCCAAATACGGCGAGCGCGGCGGCCGCTTCGTGTTGATCGAGGCTGGAGTCTGGCTGGGGGCGCTGGGGCAGCAGGTGGCGTCGATGAACGCCGCCGGCTGCGCGATCGGCTCGTTCGACGACGCCGCCCTCCTGGCCCTGCTCGGGCTCGACCCGCAGCGGCATCTGGCGGTGTTGGCCTATGCGTGCGGTCCGGTGCCCTGAACGATCGCCGGAATCGCGGCAGGCCCCGCCTGATCATGCGATTCCAGACCAGCGGCCGGCACGGCCGGTAACCACCCAGCATCCGCCGCTGCTGGGGGCGGCGGAACCAATCGTCAAGCATATCCTCATGACCGGAGCGCATCAGTCCCTTCCGGATCGGCCTGAACAGGTAGCGGTACCTGCGTGGTTGGCGGCCAGCGGCCGGCACTACAATGCGCACATGCAGATTGGCCCCTACAACATCCAGCCCAACGTGGTGCTGGCACCGATGGCCGGTGTCACCGACAAGCCCTTCCGCCTGCTGTGCAAACGGCTGGGCGCGGGCCTGGCCGCCTCGGAGATGACCATCTCCGACCCGCGCTTCTGGAACACCCGCAAGTCGCTCCACCGCATGGACCATGCCGGCGAGCCGGACCCGATCAGCGTGCAGATCGCCGGGACCGAGCCGCAGCAGCTGGCCGAGGCGGCACGCTACAACGTGGACAACGGTGCGCAGATCATCGACATCAACATGGGCTGCCCGGCCAAGAAGGTCTGCAACGCCTGGGCCGGCTCGGCGCTGATGCGCGATGAAGACCTGGTCGCGCGCATCCTGGGCGCGGTGGTCAATGCGGTGGACGTGCCGGTCACGCTCAAGATCCGCACCGGGTGGGACTGCGACCACCGCAATGGCCCGCTGATCGCGCGCATCGCCGAGGACAGCGGCATCGCCGCGCTGGCCGTGCATGGCCGTACCCGCGACCAGCATTACACCGGCACCGCCGAATACGAAACCATCGCCGCGATCAAGGCGGCGCTGCGCATTCCGGTGGTCGCCAACGGCGACATCGATTCACCGCAGAAAGCGGCGCAGGTCTTGAAACAGACTGGCGTGGACGCGGTGATGATCGGCCGCGCCGCCCAGGGCCGGCCCTGGATCTTCCGCGAGGTGGCGCACTACCTGGCCACCGGCGAGCTGCTGGCGCCGCCCTCGGTCACCGAGGTCCGCGATCTGCTGCTGGGCCACCTGCACGCGCTGCACGATTTCTATGGCGAGCAGCAGGGGGTGCGCATCGCGCGCAAACACCTGGGCTGGTACGCCAAGGACCGGCCGGAGAACGCCGCCTTCCGTGCGGTGGTCAACCGCGCCGAGGATGCCGCCAGCCAGGTCGCCCTGACCACCGACTATTTCGACGCCCTCGCCGCCGGCGAGCCGTTGTCGTCCGCTGCCTGAGCCTTCTGTCATGAACCCGCCGATCACCGCACCGACCTATCTCCACGGCTTTTCCGATACCGAGCAGCATCGCCTGGTCACCCAGTCGCGCCTGTTCGAATCGAGCATCTTCAGCGGCATCGACTACGGCGGCGCAACGCGCCTGCTGGAAGTCGGCAGCGGCGTGGGCGCACAAACGGACATCCTGCTGCGGCGGTTCCCGGACCTGCACGTCACCGGCGTGGACCTGAGCGAAGCGCAGCTGGCCACTGCCGCCACCAACCTGGCCAAGACCCCGTGGTGCCGCGAGCGCTACACCCTGCTGCAGGCCGACGCCGGCAATCTGCCGTTCGGTGCGCGCGAGTTCGATTCGGCCTTCCTGTGCTGGGTGCTGGAGCATGTGCCTTCGCCGGCGCGGGTGCTCAACGAAGTGCGACGCGTGCTGGTCCCGGGTTCGCCGGTGTATGTCACCGAAGTGATGAACGCCTCGTTCCTGCTCGATCCTTACTCGCCGCACATCTGGCGCTACTGGATGGCGTTCAACGATTTCCAGTACGACCACGGCGGCGATCCGTTCGTCGGTGCCAAGCTCGGCAACCTGCTGCTGGCCGGCGGCTTCCGCGACGTGCACACCGAGATCAAGACCATCCACCTGGACAACCGCGAGCCGGCGCGTCGCAAGACGATGATCGCGTTCTGGGAGCAACTGCTGTTGTCGGCGGCCGATCCGCTGCTGGAAGCCGGCCTGGTCGACCAGGAGACGGTGGACGGGATGCGCCGCGAGTTCAGCCTGGTCCAGAACGACCCCAACGCGGTGTTCTTCTTCTCCTTCGTGCAGGCGCGCGCGACGGTGTATTGACCGGGGGGCGGCGCTAGCGCGTCGCCCAGGCGATCACGGTCACCACCACCGCTGCGGCCAGCAGCAACCACAGGCCCAGTCCGCCCCGATCACCCGGGGCGACCGTCGCACTGCCGGCGGTGAGACGGGCACCTTCGCGCGGACGCGCGGTGGGCGTGTGGCCTACTTCCAGCATGCCGGTGGCCGGCCGCTGGTTACGCTCGGTGAGCTTGTTCTGCATGCGCCGCGCCCGCTCAGGGTCGACCTTGTGCAGTTCCTCCAGCAGCACCTGCTGCTGACGCGCGCGGTCCGGCTGTGCCCTGGCCTTGTGCAGGATCTCGCGCAACGGCACCGCCGGCTGCTCGGCGGAGCGGCCCGGGGTCACATCCAGCAACAGCGCGCGGTACTCCGGCGGTACATCGGCCAGCCGGGTGTAGCGCGTGCCATTGATCTCCATTTCAAACCGTTCGGTCACGGTGCCTCCGTCCAACCTGCCTTGGGTGCGATCACCTCGGTGCTCGCCGGTGCATGCCAGATGCGTTGCCACATCGCCGAGAACCGGCGCTTCACCATCGCCCTGCCCTGCTCCCCTTCATACGCCGGGCGCAGCTGCCGCGGCGTGATCGCGGCCCAGCCCCCGCCCTCGGCCCGGGCCACCGCGAAGGTGAAGGTGTAGTCCGGCTCCAGGCCCATGCGCAGATCGCTCAGCCGCAGCTCGCCATCGACCACCTGCGCGCGCATGAAGCCGCGGTTGAACCAGTTCAGGCGCTGCACGGCCGGCAGCGTGGCCGCCTGGCGCAGGGCCTGCACGTTGGAGGGATGGCCTTCAAAGGTCATCGGGCCGCGGTCGGCGATCAGCGAGCGCTCGCCGATCACGTAGCCGTTGGGCGTCATCGCGACGACCTGCCAGAGCAGCGTGTTGAACGGCATCGCCACCGAAAAGCGCGGCGCATCGCCCAGCCCCATCGCGGCCAGGGCGCGGTCGGCCTCGCGGTCGACACTGTGCTTGGCCAGCAGCGACCAGCCCAGGTAGCCACTGCTGAGCACCAAGCCGGCCACCAGCGCCTTCTGCGCCAACGGCCGCGCCCGCGCGAACCACGCCACTGCACAGGCGATCAGCAGCCACACGGTGTAGAGCGGGTCGATGATGAAAACGCTGGCCCACATCGTCGGGTGCGGGGTGAACGGCCACCACAGCTGGGTACCGTAGACGGTGAAGGCATCCAGCAGCGGATGGGTGATCAGCGCCAGCGTGATCGCCCAGAACCAGCGGCCCGGCGCCTGCGCCACCCGGCCGTGACCAAAGCGTTTGAACAGCCACCAGATCAGCGCGGCCACCCACGGCAACACCAGCAGCGAGTGGCTGTAGCTGCGGTGCTCGACCATCAGCGCCACCGGATCGGCGGCGGTGAACGCCAGCAGCAGCGCGTCCAGGTCCGGCAGGGTGCCGAGCGCGGCACCGGCCAACAGGGCGGCGCGGCGATGGCCGGCCGGTGCGATGGCGGCGGCGACCGCGCCACCGAGTACGATCTGGGTCAGGGAGTCCATCGGCCGATGCTAGCAGCCGGGCCTGGCGCTGCGTTGATGCCGTTCTGCTCAGGCAGCTCTGGCCAGTGCGGCGTTGCCGGGCAGCGCCGCCAGGGTCTGCCCGGTGTGATCCAGCAGCCGCAGGCTGCCGTCCGGATCCTCGGCCAGCGCGGTCAGGCTCTCGACCCAGTCGCCGTCGTTGGCATAGATCAGCCCGTCGCGCTCCACCAGTGCGGCGCGGTGGATGTGCCCGCAGACGATCCCGTCCAGCCCACGCCGACGCACATCCTCGAGCCCGGCCTGGACGAAGCGTTCGATGTAGCGTTCGGCCGCGCCGCTGCGCTTCTTGAGGAATTCAGAGAGAGACCAGTAGCGCTGACCCAGCCGCCGCCGGACCGCGTTGAGCAGGTGGTTGCCGGTCAGGATGCGGTAGTACAGCCAGTCGCCGAAGCGCTCCTGCAGGCCACCGAAATGGGTGATGCCGTCGTAGTCGTCACCATGCACGACCAGCAGCCGCCGTCCGTCGGCGGTCACGTGGATCGCCCGCCGGCGTACCTGCATGGCCGGCAGCATCAGCCCGCAGACCTTGCGCAGCGAAGCATCGTGGTTGCCCGGGATGTAGATGATCCGGGTGCCGGCCCGCTGCAGCGCGTGCAGGGCCTGGATCACCTCGCTGTGCGCCGGCCGCCAACTGGCCCGGCGGTGCGCCATCCACCACAGGTCGATGATGTCGCCCACCAGATACAGGCGCTCGCAGCGCAGCCCGGCCAGGAACCTGGCCAGTTCGGCGGCATGGCAGTGGCGTGAGCCAAGGTGGACGTCGGAAAGGAAGACGGCCCGCCGATGGGGCGCCAGGGTCGTCACGGGCCGTTTGGCGGCTTCCCGCGCGTCGCGCTGCTCGACGTCGTGCATGGCGTGCTCCTCAGGTCCGGCGGCCGGATGCGCCGAAGCCTGCCCTGCGTCGACGACAGCCCGATGGCGGTTTGACGACGGGCCGGTGACGCTCGCGGGGTTCGGATGCACGTCGCGCCCTTCGTGAGGCGCGTGCGGCTGGCGTGCTTCTCGGGGCAGGTGCCGCTGCGGGCGGCCGTTTGTCACGCTGGTGGAACACTGGGCGGTGACGCTGGGCCTCAATCCCGTCACACCGGGCCCTGCGACGGGCACGCAGGCTTAACCACGGGCAACCCTCGCTGGCGCACAATGCAAGCGCGCGACTTGCCGTGTATCATTCGCGCCCATCTTTCCATCCGAATCAAAGGATATTACGCCTGATGTCCAGCTACCTGTTCACCTCCGAATCGGTCTCCGAAGGCCATCCGGACAAGATTGCCGACCAGATCTCCGATGCGGTGCTGGACGCGATCCTGACCCAGGACAAGCGTGCGCGCGTGGCCTGCGAAACCATGGTCAAGACTGGCGTGGCAATCGTCGCCGGTGAAATCACCACCAGCGCCTGGATCGACCTGGAAGCCTTGACCCGCAAGGTGATCCTGGACATCGGCTACGACAGCTCCGACGTCGGCTTCGACGGCGCGACCTGCGGCGTGCTGAACCTGATCGGCAAGCAGTCGCCGCACATCGCCCAGGGCGTGGACCGCAAGAAGCCCGAAGAAATGGGCGCTGGCGACCAGGGCCTGATGTTCGGCTATGCCACCAACGAGACCGACAGCTACATGCCGGCCGCGATCCACCTGTCGCACCGCCTGGTCGAGCAGCAGGCCAAGATCCGCAAGAAGAAGAACTCGCCGCTGTCCTGGCTGCGCCCGGATGCCAAGAGCCAGGTCACCCTGCGCTATGAAAACGGCGCCGTCTCGGCCATCGACGCGGTGGTGCTGTCGACCCAGCACGCCCCGGGCGTGAAGCAGAAGGACCTCATCGAGGCCGTCCGCGAAGAGATCATCAAGCCGGTGCTGCCGGCCAAGTGGCTGCACAAGGGCACCAAGTTCCACATCAACCCGACCGGCAAGTTCGAGATCGGCGGTCCGGTGGGCGACTGTGGCCTGACCGGCCGCAAGATCATCGTCGACACCTACGGCGGCTGGGCCCGTCACGGTGGTGGTGCGTTCTCGGGCAAGGATCCGTCCAAGGTCGACCGTTCGGCCGCTTACGCTGCCCGCTACGTCGCCAAGAACGTCGTGGCTGCCGGCCTGGCCGACCGTTGCGAAGTGCAGGTCTCCTACGCCATCGGCGTGGCCGAGCCGACCTCGATCTCGGTCACCACCTTCGGCACCGGCAAGATCAGCGATGACAAGATCGAAAAGCTGATCCGCAAGCACTTCGACCTGCGCCCGTACGGCATCATCCAGATGCTGGACCTGATCCACCCGATGTACCAGCAGACCGCGGCCTACGGCCACTTCGGCCGCAAGGCCAAGGAGTTCAGCTACACCAACGGTGCTGGCGAACAGGTCAATGCGACCGCCTTCTCCTGGGAGAAGACCGATCGCGCCGCCGCCCTGCGCGCGGATGCGAAGTTGAAGTAAGAAATGGGCCGCGAAAGCGGCCCTTTTCTTACGGGTAGAGCCGACCGTTGGTCGGCTGGCCGAGGGTAGAGCCGACCGTTGGTCGGCTGGCGGCGGGTAGAGCCGACCGTTGGTCGGCTGGCCGCGCGCAGCGCGGCAATGATCGGCGAAACAAACGGCGGGCCGCGAAAGCGGCCCGTCGTCGTTTGGGCGCCTTGACCCATCGTCGCGCCGCGCACGAACAGCCGACCAACGGTCGGCTCTACCAATGGGTCAAGCGGCGCTACACTCTTGCCATGCCCGAATTCAAATCCAACCAGCTCTCCATGACGGTGCTGATGTCGCCGGACATGGCCAACTTCTCCGGCAAGGTGCACGGCGGTGCGGTGCTGCGCCTGCTCGACCAGGTTGCCTACGCCTGCGCCAGCCGCTATGCCGGCAGCTACGTGGTCACCCTTTCGGTGGACCAGGTGATGTTCCGCCAGCCGATCGCGGTCGGCGAGCTGGTCACCTTCCTGGCCTCGGTGAACTACACCGGCACCTCCTCGATGGAGATCGGGGTCAAGGTGGTGGCCGAGGACATCCTCAAGCGCAGCGTGCGCCACGCCAACAGCTGCTTCTTCACCATGGTCGCGGTGGATGACGAGGGCAAGCCGACCCCGGTGCCGCCGCTCGTGCTGGAGACCGCCGACGAACGCCGCCGGCATGCCGCCGCGTTGATCCGCCGCCAGCTGCGCGAGGAGATGGAGCAGCGCCACCTGGAGCTGCTGGCATCCAATCCGCCTGCACCAGGTGATCTGGTCGAGCGGGTCTGAGAAGCGCTGCCGGCCAGCGGCCGGCACTCCCCCTTCATGGCCTACCCGGTGTTCTGTACGCCCTGCGAAACACCGTTCACGCAGGCCACCAGCGCGCGCAGCACGTCATCGTCTTCGCCACCGCTTTCACGCCAGCGGCGCAGCAGGTCCACCTGCAGCACGCTGATCGGATCGATGTAGGGATTGCGCAGGCGGATCGACAGCGCCAGGCGCTGATCGTGCTGAAGCAGTGCATCCTGCCCGGTCAGCGCCAGGATCCACTGCGCGGTGAGCTCCAGCTCACGCTGGATCTGCGGGAAGAAACGGCCATGCAACGCACCAGACAGCTGCGAGAACTGCTCGGCGATGGTCAGGTCGCCCTTGGACAGCACCATCGCGATGTCATCCAGGAAGGTGCTGAAGAACGGCCAGTCGCGCGCCATTTCTTTCAGGATGTCCTCGTGGCCGGCATCGATCGCCGCCTGCAGGCCGCTACCCACGCCATACCAACCCGGAATCACGGCACGCGCCTGGCTCCAGGCGAACACCCACGGAATCGCGCGCAGGTTGCTCAACGCGGCATCTTCGCCCAACCGGCGCGAGGGCCGTGAGCCCAACGTCATCCGCTCGATCACATCGATCGGCGTGGCCAGGCGGAAGTACTGCATGAAGTCTTTCTGGCCGACGAAGGCACGGTAGGCCTCCGCACTCTTCTGCGCGATCAGGTCCATCACCGGGCGCCACTGTTCCTCGCGCGGTTCCGGTGCACGCGGGCGCAGGCTGGAGCGCAGCACCGCACCGGTGGACTGCTCCAGCGAGCGCAGTGCCAGCGCACGGATGCCGTACTTGCGGTGGATCACCTCGCCCTGCTCGGTCACGCGCAGGCGGCCGTCGATGCTGCCGCGCGGCGAGGCATCCACGGCGTGCGTGGTCTTGCCGCCACCGCGGCTGATCGAGCCGCCGCGGCCGTGGAAGAAAGTCAGGCGGATGTCGTTCTCGGCAGCGACCTCCAACAGTTCTACCTGGGCGCGCTGAAGGCCCCAGCGCGACGCCGCGATGCCCCCATCCTTGCCGCTGTCCGAGTAGCCGAGCATCACCATCTGCACATCGCCGCGCGAGGCCAGGTGCGTGCGGTAGACCGGATCGGCCAGCAGATCGCGCAGCGTGTCGGTACCGCGCTTGAGATCGTCCACGGTTTCAAACAACGGGGCGATGTCGAGCGGCACCGCACCGGCGTCATCCACCAGGCCGCCACGACGTGCCAAGGCGAGCACGGCGAGGACATCGCTGCGGTCATGCGCCATCGAGATGATGTAACTGCCCAGTGCATCGGCCCCATGCCGGTGATGGGCATCGGCCAGCGCCGCAAACACCGCGTCCAGGCGCTCACCGCCTTCTTCGTTGCTCACCGGCAGCACCTGCTCGCCGCTGGCGAACGGGGCCAGCCGTGCCGCGCGGGTGACCGCATCGGCAGCGTCCCAGGCCTCCTGCCCATCCAGCACGCTGGCCAGCGCGCGACCATGCACGCTCGATTCCTGACGCACGTCCAGGCGCGCCAGATGGAAGCCGAAGGTGCGCACCCGCCACAGCAGGCGACGCACGGCGAAGCCGCCGGCATGGTCGCCCTTGTTCTCGTGCAGGCTGCGCAGGATCAGCTCGATGTCGTCGGTGAGTTCCTGCGGCGACACGTAGGCGCCTTCCGCATCGTCCATCGTCGCCTGCACGCGTGCGCGCATGCGGTCATTGAGCAGACGGTACGGCATGTCGGCATGACGCGGGCGCGAGGTGACCTTGGGCAGCAACGCCTTGTAATGGTCCACGCGGGCCTGCAGTTCATCACTGACCGCCACGCGCTCGGTGGACTGGCTGAGCAGGCTGGCCAACTGCAGCAGGTCTTTCTGGTAGCGGCCGAGCACGGCCTGGCGCTGCGCATCCAGGGTGTTGCGGATGGTGCCGGCATCCACGTTCGGATTGCCATCCATGTCGCCGCCCACCCACGTGCCGAAGCGCAGCAGGCGCGGCAGCGGCAGTTCCTGCCCATAGGTATCCAGCAGTGCCTGCTGCAGCGATTCGTACAGCACCGGAATCACCCGGTACAGCACCTGCACCAGATAGAAGCCGACATGCTCGCGCTCGTCTTCCACGGTCGGGCGCACGGGCGAGGAATCGGTGGTCTGCCACGAGGCGGTCAGCGCCATGCGGAAACGCGCGGCGTCAGCGGCCGCTTCGCCCGGCGTGCGCTGGCCGTCGAGGTTGTCGACCAGGCTGGCCACCATCAACTGCTCTTTCTCCAGCAGCGCGCGGCGGACCGCCTCGGTCGGGTGCGCGGTGAACACCGGCTCGATGTCGATGCGCGGCAGCCACTCGGCCAGTTCGTCCAGGGTGACGCCCTGTGCCTTGAGGTTGACCAGTGCGTCCTGCAGGCCATCGGGCTGCGGCGTGGCGGTACCGGCGCGCTGGTAGTCGCGGCGGCGGCGGATGCGGTGCACCCGCTCGGCGATGTTCACCACCTGGAAATAGGTACTGAACGCACGCACCATCGCTTCGGCGCGCGCCGGTGGCAGGCCGGTCAGCGCATCGTTGAGATCGGACAGGGGGGCGTCGCTTTCGCGGCGGGCGATGGCGCGTGTACGCACCTGTTCCACATCATCGAAAAACTGCGTGGAGACCTGCTCGGCGAGCAGGTCGCCGACCAGTGCGCCGAGTCGGCGTACATCGTCGCGCAGGGGAATATCGGGAGTGGCAAAAACGATGCTGCTACGGTACTCGTTCATCTGCGACGCACTGGCCTCGGGAACGGAATCCGCTCAAGCCTAACCCACAATCGCGTCGTTGCTGCGTCGCGCAAATAGTTACATCTGGTAGTGCCGGCCGCTGGCCGGCTCCATGCAGATCTGACAGGTGCCAGTGCGGGCATCGCGAGGAGCCGGCCAGCGGCCGGCACTACCGATCGCGTGCATTCCGAGGAGCCGGCCAGCGGCCGGCACTACCGGTCACCTTCATCGCGAGGTACCGGCCAACGGCCGGTACACATCGGTTGTTTCAGCGCTTCTTCTTCACTGGCTTGCCCTCGCCCACGGTCTGCTCCAGCCAGCGCTCGCTCTCGGCCAGCATGGTCATGATCGATTCGCGTGCCCGGTAAGCGTGCGATTCATTGGGCAGCATCACCAGCCGCGAGGTACCGCCCAGCCCCTTCACCGCGGCGAACATGCGCTCGCTCTGGATCGGGAACGTGCCGGAGTTGTTGTCGTCCACGCCATGGATGAAGAGGATCGGGTCCTTGATCTTGTCGGCGTAGTTGAACGGCGACATCTTCTGGTAGACGTCCTGCGCCTGCCAGTAGTTGCGCTCTTCGGCCTGGAAGCCGAACGGGGTCAGCGTGCGGTTGTAGGCGCCGCTGCGCGCGATGCCGGCCTTGAACAGGCGGGTATGCGCGAGCAGGTTGGCGGTCATGAACGCACCGTAGGAGTGGCCACCGATCGCGATGTGCTCGCGGTCGGTCACGCCACGCCGCACCACTTCATTCACGGCGGCCTCGGCATTGGCGATCAGCTGCGGCAGGTAGGTGTCGTTCGGCTCCTTGTCGCCCTCACCGATGATCGGCATCGACGGGCTGACCAGCACCGCGTAGCCCTTGGCCAGGAACGCCTGCGGACCCCAGTAGCTGATCGCGTTGAAGCGGTACGGCGAATCGGTGACCTGGCTGGCGGCTTCGGCGGTCTTGAACTCCCCCGGGTAGGCCCACATCAGCAGCGGCAACGGACCGTCCTTCTTCGCGTTGTAACCCGGCGGCAGCATCAGCGTGGCGGTCAGGTCGACGCCGTCGTTGCGCTTGTAGCGGATCTGCTCCTTGCTCACCCCACGCAGCTGCGGCAGCGGGTGCTGGAAGTGGGTCAGCGCCTTCGGTGCAGCCGTGGCATCACCCAGCGACTGCACGTAGAAGTTGGCCGGCTCATCGGGCGATTCACGGGTCAACAGCAGCGAGGTGCCTTCCTGGTCGAGCAGCGCCACCGGCGCGGCATAGGACGGGGCCTGCGAGTGGAACAGGCGCGTGGTCTGCTTGCTGTCCAGATCGAAGCGATCCACGAACGGACGATCGCCTTCCGGCGAAGCGCCCAGCCCGTACAGGAAGATGCTGCGGCCATCGGCACTCACCTGCAGGCGCGCGCGCCCGTTGACGTCGCGCACCAGGCCCGGGCGACCGGGATCGTTGTAGCGGTCCTGCGAGGAACGTGCGGACAACAGTTCAGCTGCCTTCTCCGGCTGGTCGGGCGCGATCCGCCACTGCTTGACCTCGCGGTTCTTCCACCACGATTCGTTGAGCAGCGCCAGATCACCACGGCCCCACTGGATGCCGGCATAGCGGCTGCCCAGCTGCGCCAGGGTCACCGGCGGCTTGTCGAAGGGGGCGGCCTGCATCAGCACCGCATCGCGCACCTTGGCCTCGCGGTTCGGGTCGCCACCATCCTGCGCCTCGGCCCAGACCAGGGTCGCCGGGGCATCGGCGCGCCAGTCGATCCGGCGCACGCCGGTGGCCACCGCATCGTTGCCGGTCGGCAGGCCTTCCTTCAACGGCAGGTTGGCTACGGTGTGCTCCAGCTTGCCGTCCACGGCGGACAGCACTTCGATGCGACGCGCGAATGCGCTGGCCGGCACCAGATAGGAATACGGACGCACCACCCGTTCACTGAGCAGGTAACGGCCATCCGGGGAGAGCGTGACGTCCCAGTACACCCCGCCCGTGGAGAGCGGCGTGGTCACGCCGTTGAGCGCGACCTTGGCCGGCTGCGCGCTGGCGTAATAATCGAAGAGGCGGGCATCGGCCTCGTTCTTGAGCATGTCCTGGTAGGTGCGGATGGTGCGGACGCCGGCGTCGGCCTCGGTCTGCTGGATCGCCGGGCCGGTCGGAATGCCGCCGGCGGACGGTGCCGGCCCCTGGCCCTTGAGCTGCTGCATCACCAGCAGGCCCCGGCTGTCGGGCTGCCAGCTGTAGCCATCGCCCATCACCGTGTTCAGATCGCCGACCAGGCGCCGCGCCGAACCGGCGTCCACATCAACGATCCACAGTTCATTGGTGTTGGTGGCCGCATGCACCTGGTTGAAGGCGATGTACTTCTGGTCCGGCGACCACGCAAAGGTGGCGATCGACAACGGCTGCGGCAGCCCGCTGATCTGGCGCTCCTTGCCATCGGCCACGTTCATCAGCCACAGCTTGTCGGCGAAGCTGAAGCGGCTGGCCGAATGCGTGGCCGGGTTGATGCGCAGGCCGGCCAGCTTCAGTTCGGGCTGGGCGACGTCGTTGATCGACGGCAGCGGCGGGGTCTGCAGCAGCGCGGCCAGGTCGCGGCGCGGGGACAGGCTCAGGGTCGGGGCACGCGGCGCGTCGACCACCGCCTGCAGCGCCGGCGAGGGCAGCTCATAGCCGCTCGGGTCACCCTTGGCGGCGGCCACGGCCTGCGCGGAGGTCTTCGCGGCCGGCGCGGCGGCCAGCGCCAACGGCGGCACCGCCAGCAGGGCCAGGCCGAGGATCAAGGTATGGCGCCATTGCGGTGCGCGTCGACCATGGTTGCGTGTCATGTTCCGTCCCTATGCTGATACAAACCCCCGACCTTAACAGCCGGGCGCCGATCGCCCCCCTGCCGATGGTTGGGGGCGGGGACCGATTCATGCCAACGCAGCGGGCCGCGATATAATGGGCGACCCTCCACCGAGGGGCGCTGCGACCGTTCCGGACCTTTCCGGGGGCGGCCAGGCTCGGTGGCCAGGATTGGTTCCAACGGCGCCCGGCGAACACGAGTACCGACTCGTCATTACACCGGAGCTTTGAATGAACGCTGTTGCCAAGACCTTCTCCACCGAAGGCGATTACAAGATTGCCGACATCTCCCTGGCCGATTGGGGCCGCAAGGAGCTGGACATCGCCGAGCATGAAATGCCGGGCCTGATGTCGATCCGCCGCAAGCACGCCGCCACCCTGCCGCTGAAGGGCGTGCGTGTGACCGGCTCGCTGCACATGACCATCCAGACCGCGGTGCTGATCGAGACCCTGAAGGACATCGGCGCCGACGTGCGCTGGGCCTCGTGCAACATTTTCTCGACCCAGGACCACGCTGCCGCCGCGATCGCCAAGTCCGGCACCCCGGTGTTCGCCTGGAAGGGTGAGTCGCTGGAGGAATACTGGGACTGCACCCTGGACGCGCTGACCTTCACCCTGCCCGACGGCACCCTGACCGGCCCGGAGCTGGTGGTGGACGATGGCGGCGACGTGACCCTGCTGATCCACAAAGGCTACGAGCTCGAAAACGGCAGCAACTGGGTCAATGAAAAGGCCGCCTCGCACGAAGAGCAGGTCATCAAGAACCTGCTCAAGCGCGTGGCCACCGAGCGCCCGGGTTACTGGGGCCGCGTGGTCAGGGAGTGGAAGGGCGTCTCCGAAGAGACCACCACCGGCGTGCATCGCCTGTACCAGCTGGCCCAGGCCGGCACCCTGCTGATCCCGGCGATCAACGTCAACGACTCGGTCACCAAGAGCAAGTTCGACAACCTGTACGGCTGCCGCGAGTCGCTGGCCGATGGCCTCAAGCGCGCGATGGACGTGATGCTGGCCGGCAAGGTCGCCGTGGTCTGCGGCTACGGTGACGTGGGCAAGGGCTGCGCCGCTTCGCTGCGTGCCTACGGCGCGCGCGTGGTGGTCACCGAGATCGACCCGATCTGCGCCCTGCAGGCCGCGATGGAAGGCTTCGAGGTCAACACCATCGAATCCACCCTGGGCCGTGCCGACCTGTACGTCACCACCACCGGCAACAAGGACATCATCCGCATCGAGCACCTGAGCGCGATGAAGGACCAGGCCATCGTCTGCAACATCGGCCACTTCGACAACGAGATCCAGGTCGATGCGCTGGTCGGCTTCCCGGGCGTGCAGCACATCAACATCAAGCCGCAGGTGGACAAGTACGTCTTCCCGAACGGCAACGCGATCTTCCTGCTGGCCGAAGGCCGCCTGGTGAACCTGGGCTGCGCCACCGGCCACCCGAGCTTCGTGATGTCCAACTCGTTCGCCAACCAGACGCTCGCACAGATCGACCTGTGGGCGAACAAGGACAGCTACGAGAAGAAGGTGTACCTGCTGCCGAAGAAGCTGGACGAGGAAGTGGCGCGTCTGCACCTGGAAAAGATCGGCGTGAAGCTGACCACCCTGAGCCAGGAACAGGCCGACTACATCGGCGTGCCGGTGGACGGTCCGTTCAAGCCGGAGCATTACCGCTACTGATCGGCCTGCCGGTCCAGTTGCGTTGAACACAGACGGGCGCCGAAAGGCGCCCGTTTTCGTGGCGGAAGGCCCTTCAATCCTGGCCGAAACACCTGCGGTCGTCGTTCAGGACGGCCTGGCACTGCGCGGCGAATTCGGCTTGCCAGCGCGACAGCGTGAACCCTTCCCGTTCCTGGAAAGACACCGTTTCGCCCGCAAGCACGTAGCAGCGGTTCTGCGACAGTCGCAGCGCGGTCAGCACGTCACCGGCCGCCCAGCAGTCATCGATGCAGGCCTGCATCAGCGCGTAATCCGGATTGGTCTTGGCCCCGCCAAAGGCGAAGCCCATCCGCTGCACCAACGCGATCACCGGGTCAGTGCTGGCCGGGGCAGCGCGCAGAATGCGCAGCACGCCGGCCTCGGGAATGCCAAACGCCCAGTTGGCGATCACGGCCGAGCGTGCTGCATCGATCGCCGCATCGCGCTGCCCCTGCCGCATGTACTGGCTTGCCAGCAGCGCCCAGCCCTGCTGAAGCTCCGGGAAGGCGGTGCACGCTGCACGCAGCAGTTCAACCGCCTGCTCGACCTGCCCCGCCAGCACCTGCGCGCGCGCCTGCTCCAACTGCGCGGTTGGCGAACCGGGATCTTCGACCTCAAGCTCGCCATACTCGCCTTCGTTCAGTTCCAGCCACTGCGAAAACACCTGCACCGAGGAATGGCGCAGTTCCATACGCCATTCGTCATGGAACATCTCGCAGACGAAGGGCGCATCTCCCTCACGCCCCAACGGCCAGTACAGCCCGAAACAATCGCCGTTGCCGAGCGCGCCTTCCGCGATCGATACAAACCCCTGAGGGGGATACGGTCCGCGCGCAACGTCACTGTCGAAGCTGAGCGCGTTGAATTGGCCAGAGAGGCGCATGGGATCTTTCCAGACGGGAACGCCGCCATTATCGCAGCGACCGCAGTAGCCTCGGTCAAGGCAGCCGGTACGCACCGGGTTACGATGCCGCCATGACCCCCGCCATCAACCTGCTGAAGACCTCCGGCATCGCGCACACCGTGCTGTCCTATCACCATGACGCCGCCGCCGAATCCTACGGTGGCGAGGCCGTGCAGCAGCTCGGACTGGATCCGGCCCAGGTGTTCAAGACCTTGCTGGCAAACACCGAGACACATGAGCTGCTGGTGGCGATCGTGCCGGTGAGCGGCACCCTGGACCTCAAGGCACTCGCCGCCGCGGCCGGCTGCCGGAAGTGCGGGATGGCCAACGCCGAAGCGGCGCAGCGCGCGACCGGTTACCTGGTCGGCGGGATCAGCCCACTGGGGCAGAAGAAAAAGCACCGCACCTTTCTTGATGCCAGCGCGCAGGCCTTGCCGACCGTGCATGTCAGTGCGGGTAGGCGTGGGCTGGAGGTGGCGCTGGCACCGGCCGATCTGCTGCGGCTCACCGGCGGATGCTATGCCGCCATCGGCAAGGCCCGGTGATGCGCGGGCCTTTCAACCGGGACTCAGTCGCCCCCACTGAGGGACCTGGCGCGCAGCACCTGCAGGCGCTGCTGTCATCCGAGCCTGACCGCATCTACAGCGCAGCCTGCGCCATCGCCCAGCTCCGTGATCCGGCCGAACTGGACGCGCTTTCGCCGTGGGTCGAACGGATCGAGCGCGCCACCGCGGACATCGCGCTGGGTGGCGCCCTCTTCGCCAACAACCATCACCTGCAGTTCGCCCTGCGCCGGCTGCGCTTCTGGCGGGACCGGGCCGGCTGCCTGTGTGCGCTTTACCCGCACTACCCGTTCTTCGATCCGCGTCGCGAGGCCACGCGCGGGCATGTGGTCATCGATGCCGTGGGGGAAGCCGAGGACGGCTGGGGCGAGGCGCATGCCGTCACCTGCGTGGACTGCGCAACGCACTTGTTGGCCACCGACCGCGAGTATCACTACCCGTGGTGGGAGTGGAAACTGACGCGTCCCACCGTGGAGGGAACCCCAACGCATGCGTGATTGCATCGCCGCTGCACATCGTACTGGCGCGACGCTTGGGCGCATGGGCATCCAGGTGGACGCTCTATAGACCTGTAGAGCCACGCCATGCGTGGCTGCGTTCGCCCCGGTCCGCGTGCAGCCACCCATGGGGTGGCTCTACAGGGGAGGCGTGCAGCGAGCCTGGGCGCCTCAGGGACGCCAGTTGGCGTTGCTCTCCCAGAACGCCACCGCGCGCGCATAAGCGTCGCGATCCAGCGGCACACCCGAGCCGCCTTCTTCCACGCCCAGCGCATTGCGCATCATGGTGATCGGGGCCATCGGCACTTCCTCCGGCTCGGCGGTGTAGATGCAGCCCACGATGCCCCACTCCGCATCGATGGGTGAGCCCTCTTTTGCCAGCTGCTCGGCGCTGTACAGGATCACCACCAGGTAGTTCGCGCGCGGGGATTCCACGCCTTCGAACCAGCGCACCAGCACCGGCAGCTCCTCGCGGTTGCGCGCTTCATAACCACTGCGCAGCTGGTGACGGTTGGCCTCGGTGATCGGCACGGTCAGGCAGCGCGTGGAGGTCCAGTTTTCGTACACATGCAGCTTGCAGAACGGCGCGTAGCCATCGAGCACCTTGAACGGCGCGTGCGTGTTGAGGTGCTGTTCGAACTGCTCGGCGCTGCAGTCCTGGATGGTGTTGCCGCGCGGCACGCGGGGGAACAGGCGGGGACGGGCGAATGCAGTGAGGACGATGGACATGGGCACAGTCAGGCGGTGGAGATCCCATACAGGGTAGCGTGTGCGGCGCGTGCCCTACAGCGCCAACCGCTCACGCAGCTCGCGCGCCTGGCGCCGCGAGACCTCGACCTGGCTGCCGTCGTCGAGGGTCAGGTCGTAGCCATCGCCGAGCGATGGTTCGATCGCCCGCACGCGGCGCAGGTTGACCAGGGTGTTGCGGTTGGCGCGGAAGAACATCGCCGGCAGTCGTGCTTCCAGGGTACTGAGGCTGCGTGCCAGCACCGCGTTCTGGTCACGGAACCAGAGCCGGGCATGGTTGCCGTCGACCACGATCTTGCGGATCTCGCCCAGTGCCACGAACCAGCAGCGCTCGCCATCGCGCAGGAACACCTGATCGTCGGCGCCCAGCAGGTCACGCGTGGCGTGCGGCGCTACAGGCGCGGCCGGCACCGGGAGGCGCGCCCGGCCGCGTTCCAGCGCCGCCCGAAGGCGGTCGGCCTCCACCGGCTTGACCAGATAATCGAGCGCATTGGTGTCGAAGGCGCGCACGGCGTACTGGTCGTAGGCGGTGACGAACACCACCATCGGCACGGTCTCCAGTCCATCCAGCACATCGAACCCCTCACCCGAGGGCATCTGCACATCCAGCAGCACCAGGTCGGGCTGCTCGCGCAGGATCGCATCGCGCGCGGCGGGTACATCGTCCGCCTCACCGACACAGTCCACCCACGGGATCGCCGCCAGCAGCGTGCGCAGTTCACTGCGCGCCAGCCGCGCATCGTCCACGATCAGCACGCGCAGGGAGGGGCTCATTGCCGCACCTGCAATCGGGCCATCATGCGCTCGCCCTGACGCTCCAGCAGGAACGTGCCGCGGCCGGATGCGGAACGCGACTCGTCCAGGCCGAGCTGGGCGCGCAGATACGTCAACCCGATACCGTGGCCTGCGCTGCTGGCGTCGTGCGGGGCGGGATTGTCCACCTCCACCCGCAGCCAGCCGCCATCGAGGTGCACGCGGATCGTCAGCTCGCCACCGCCCGGGTGGACCGCGATGCCGTGTTTGATCGCGTTCTCCACCAGCAGCTGCAGGGCCATCGGCGGCAGCCGTGCGGACAGCGCGGCGGGGTCGATATCGGTGCGCACCCGCAGGCGGTCTTCGTAGTGGATCGCCTCCACCGCGAGGTAGTCCTGCACCACGCGCCACTCCTCGGCCACGGTCACCCAATCGCCATCGGTATGCACCAAGGCGTGGCGCAGCGTGCTGGACAGATGGGTAACCATGTCGCGTGCGCGCGCCGGGTCTTCATTGATCAGTGCACGCAGGTTGTTGAGCGCGTTGAACACGAAGTGGGGATTGAGCCGCGCACGCAGTGCCTGGTGCTCCAGCGTCGCCCGCTGTGCTTCGGCGCGCAGCTGTGCCATTTCACTGTGCCGGGCCCGCAGCAGCGCGCGGCGGCCGGTCCACAGTGCGCACCACACGCTCAGGACGATGGCGGTATTGAACCAGTAGCCGAAGACGGCGGCCGGGCGATAGTTCGCACGTTGCCCCGGCAGCTGCACCCAGTCCCAGGCCAAAGCGGGCAGTAGCACAGCGGCGGTGAGCACCTGGGTAGCCGCTGCCACGATCACCACCGCGAGCAGCAGCCGCCACGTCAACCCAAGCAGATCGCGCTGCAACCAGTCATGGCCAAGCGCCCAGCGGCGGATGAACGCGCTGCCCACCCACAAGCAAAGCGACACCATCAGCGAGATCAGGACGATGCCGGACCAGTGGCCTCCATAGGAAAACCCGAGCACCAGGCTCACCCCAAGGTAGACCAGCCAGACCGCGCTGTTGCGCCACCAGAAGCCGGAACTGCGTGCTGCCTGCGTCGTGCTCATCATCTCCATGCCGCTATCGATCAGGGCGCCGCAGGCAGATCGAGGAAGTCCCGGATCTGCGTCTGCAGCCAGCGCGGATCATCCCACATCAGGAAGTGGTAGCCGGCGCGGCTCATCTCGATCCGCACCCCGGGCAGCGCGGCGTACTGCGTCGCGAACACCTGGCGCGTGCTGGCTTCGGTCGCACCGAACGGCTGGTAGGCCGCCCAGGCACCTAGCACCATCACCGGGGCGGTGATGCCGGCGATCGGCTGGCGCAGGTCGGTCATGGTCATCGAATACATCGCGTTGGCGGTGGTGGCGCGGTCACTGTCGCGTCCCCATTGCTTCAACGTTGCAACATGTTCTGGTGCATGCGCCATCCCGGCCACCGCGGCATCGGTCTGCGCCGCGTACCGGGTGGCGTCGGCGGCGAGCATGCCGGCCCGCATCTGCTCGGCCATCGGCTTGAGCGTAGCCGGTGTCGCCGCCGGGTTCTGCACCGCGCCGAAGTAGGGCAAGGCATCGACGATCACCAGTGGGCCGATCTTCTGCGGCGCCGCGATCGCCATCTGCAGGGCCAGGACGCCGCCGAGGCTGTGGCCGATCACCGCCGGATGATCGAGCTTGCGGTCGGCGCTGTAGGCCAGCAGGCGGTCCCGCATGGCGCTGAGGAAATCATCGCTGGCCACGGCGGGCGCACCGGCGAAGCCGGGCAGCTGGATCAGGTGGCATTGCACCTGCGGCTGCAGCGCGGCGCAGGTCTCGCGCCAGACCTGCGCGCCGCTGTTGAGGCCGGGGATCATGAGCACCGGTCGGCCGGTGCCGATCACCTCGACCTGCAGATCCTGAAACGCTTCGGTCGCTGCGTGGGCGGGGCTGACCAAGGTGGCCCAGGCGGTGAGCGCGAGTGCGGCCAATGGCGCAAGGGAGTGGATGCGGCGGTTGCGGCGGGTCGACATGGCAGGCTCCGGCTGGGGTGAGCCTGCAGACTGCCGCACGCAGGCACGGCCGGGGCGATGACATGAGCAGCGGCCGCAGCGGGCCATGAGCGGTCGCCAGGCGGGGATGGAAATGCGACCTCAGCGCTCCGGCGCGCCCACGATCGCCTGCAGGGCGCCCGGCAGCGAGGGGTACTGGAACGTGAAGCCTTCGGCCAGCGCGTGTACCGGTTGCACGTTCTGCCCGGTCAACAGCAGCCCGGCCATCTCGCCGAACGCCACCTTGAGCGCGAAGGCCGGGGTGGTCAGCCGCGCAGGACGATGCAGCGCTTCGCCCAGCGTGGTGGCGAACACGCGGTTGGTGACGGTACCCGGCGCGGTCCCATTGTAGGCACCGCGCGCCTGCCCGTTGCCCAGCAGCCACAGGATCATGCCGACCAGGTCCTCGCGGTGGATCCAGCTCATCCACTGCCGGCCGTCGCCCATCGGGCCGCCCACGCCCATCCGGAACGGGGGCAGCATCTTCAGCAGGGCCCCGCCGTCCCGGTCGAGCACGATACCGGTTCGCAGCACGCAGGTACGCACGCCGAGGTCTTCCGCCTTCAGGGCCTCCGCTTCCCATTGCCGGCACAGCATCGCCGCGAAGTCATGCCCGGGCGAGGCGGTTTCATCCAGGGGTGTGCTGTCACGCGGGCCGTACCAGCCGATCGCCGAACCGGACACCAGCACCCGGGGCCGTTCGGGCAGCGCAGCGATCCAGGCGAGCAGCGCCTGGGTGGTGCCGATCCGGGAGTCGCGCAGCGCCTGCTTGCGCGCATCGCTCCAACGGCCGTCCATCAGCGGCTCGCCGGCCAGGTTGACCACCGCCTGGACCGGGCCGACCTCGTCCAGCGTGGCAACGCTGCGGATCCCCGGCTGCGGGTTCCGCCCGGGCCGGCGGGTCAACACGATGGGGTCATGGCCCTCGGCCAGCAGGCGCGCGCACAGGCGGCTGCCGATGAAGCCGGTGCCACCGGTCACGAGAATCTGCATGGCGATTGCTCCGGAAGATCAGCGCTCACTGTACCCGGCGCGGCGTGCACGGCGCATCGACTCACTTCACATTCATCGCGATGAAGAGATATGATTGAGCCACACCCGCCGACGCGCCCCGCCCATGACCGCCATCAGCTTCGAGTTCTACCCGCCCAAGACCGACGACCAGCGTGCCCAGCTGGACCGGACCGCGGCCAAGCTGAAGGCCTTCGCGCCGGAGTACGTCTCGTGTACGTTCGGTGCCGGCGGCTCCACCCTCAGCTATACCTCCGAAACCGTTCGCCACCTCAAGCAGCACCATGGTTTCGAAGCCGCCCCGCACCTGTCCTGCGTCGGTGGCAGCCGCGAGGAGATCCGCGAGCTGCTCAAGCTGTACCGCGCGATCGGCTGCCGGCGGATCGTCGCCCTGCGCGGTGACCTGCCCTCCGGTATGGGCCATCCCGGCGATCTGCGCTATGCCTCCGAACTGATCAGTTTCATCCGTGCCGAGCATGGCGATGCGTTCCGCATTGAAGTGGGCGCGTATCCGGAGACCCATCCGCAGGCCAGCGACGCCCTGCTCGACCTGAAGCACTTCAAGACCAAGATCGACGCCGGCGCCGATGCGGCGATCACCCAGTACTTCTTCAACGCCGACGCGTACTTCCACTTCGTCGATGCCGTGCGCGCGCTGGGCGTGACCGTGCCGATCGTGCCGGGCATCATGCCGATCTCCAATTTCAGCCAGCTGCGCCGCTTCTCCGAGCAGTGCGGTGCGGAAATCCCGCGCTGGATCGGCAAACGCATGCAGGCCTATGGCGACGATGCCGAATCGGTCCGCGCGTTCGGTGCCGAGGTGGTGGCCAGCCTGTGCGAACGCCTGGTCGCCGGCGGCGCCCCGGGCCTGCACTTCTACACGCTCAACCTGGCCAAGCCGACCACCCAGGTGCTGAAACTGCTGCGCAGCTGAGGCGGTTTCGCATCGCTTGCAGATAACGCCGGCGCCGCTACGCTGCTGCGATGAAACCGCTCGTGTGGCTCCTGCTGTGTGCGCTGTGCCTGCCCTCGCTGCCCGTCCTGGCGCAGGCGCCGCAGCGCGTGAACCGCTGTACCAACGCGCAGGGCGAAACCGTCTTCACCGACCGCCGCTGCGATGCAGTGGGTGCTACGTCGCGCTTGCCCCCGCGCACCGCGAGCGTCGGCAACACCGGCATCTATCGCGCCGGCTGCGCGCGCCGGCTCAGCGAGCTGACCGGCCAGATCCGCGACGCGGTCAGCGCGCAGGACGTGAACCGGTTGTCCTCGATCTACCTGTGGAGCAACGTCTCCAACGCGACCGCGAACCACATCATCGGGCGGCTTGAATCGGTGGTTCAGCGCCCCCTGGTCGACATCGCCCCGATCTACCCCGAAAGCGCGCCGGTGATGGTGGACCCGGCGCTTGCCGCTGCAGGTCCTGAATCGGCGCCTTCGCGCCCCCGCCCCATCGGACTGCGCATCGAACAGACCCTGGGCAGCACCGCCACCCCGGCCCGGACCGTGTTCGGCCTGCGGCGTCAGTACGGCTGCTTCTGGATCACGCTGTAGCCGGCCACAGCGAGCGGATCGCCGCGATGCCCTGCGCGCCGTGGCGGCGCGCCTGCTCGATATCGCCGGGGGTCATCCCGCCCAGCGCGTACAGCGGCAGCGAGACCTGCTCGCGCAGCGCTTCGAACGCGTCCCAGCCCAGCGGCGCTATGCCGGGATGGCTGTCCGTCGCCTGCACGGGTCCCAGCACCGCAAAATCACAGCCCAGCCGCTGCGCCGCCTGCAGCTGCGCCAGATCGTGGCAGGAGGCCGCCACCAGCTGACCGGCCGGCAGCGGCCGCTCGCCCAGCGCCAGCAGCTGCTCACTGCCCAGATGCACCCCGACGCCCAGCCGCCCGGCCAGGTCGATATCCCGGTTCACCAGCCACTGCGTGCGCGGCCCATGCTGCTGGATCACGCGCTCGGCCAGCGCCACCCGCGCCGGACTGGAGGGCGTGCGCAGCTGCACCCGGCGCACGCCACTCTCCAGCGCCTGCGCCAGGCGCCCCAGCCATGCCTGGTGGACACTGTCCTCCTCGCCCTCCAGCTCCGGGGTGATCAGATACCGATCCGGCTGGCGCAACGCCGCCACCACCGGCAGGTCCGCCGGCGGCATCGAGTACCGGTGCAGTTTGTCCGGGGCCACCCAGGTGATCGCCTGCCCTTCCCGCCCACGCGGCGAGCCCTTCCAGCCCTGGATCCGGCGCACCTCGAGGCGGAGCCGCTTGTCCGGGTAGATCTGCGGCACGTCCATGATCCACTCACCGACCTCCGCCTCGATCCCCAGCTCCTCGCGCAGTTCCCGCACCAGGGCCTGCTCGGAGGTCTCGCCGGGCTCCCGCTTGCCGCCCGGGAACTCCCACAGGCCGGCCATATCGCGGTTCTCGGTACGTCGGTTGAGCAGGATGCGGCCGCGGGCATCGGTGATGACGCCGGCCACGACATGGATCGAACGAAGGGGAGATGACATACCCGGAGGATGCCCAAAGCGGCCCCGGTGACGCAATGCCCCTGCGGGTAGTTGTGGAGGCGCAGTGTGGATCGTCGTGGTGTCTCCGCTCGGGGTTGCCGCGAGCGTAAGGGCCCCAGCGCCGACCCAGCCACCGCCGCCCTGGAGCAGGTCAGACCGCGCTGCATGCCTGCCACACGGATGTAAGAGGAGCCAAAAAAAGCCCCGCACAAGGCGGGGCTTCTTCAGCACTTCCGATCAGCGGATCAGCCAATCAGCTCAGCTGCCCATGGCAGTGCTTGTACTTCTTGCCGCTGCCGCACGGGCACGGATCGTTGCGGCCGACCTTCGGCTCATCGCGGGTGACCTGCGGCACGCCGTTCTGGGCGGCCTCCACCTGCGCGGCCTCTTCGTCGGCACCGTAGCCGCCGGCGTCCTGGTGCTGGAACTGCGACTGCAGCAGGCGTGCTTCGGCCTGCTGACGCTCGGCCTGCTCCAGTGCCGCCACTTCCTCTTCGCTGCGGATGCGCACGCGCGCCAGCAACGTCACCACTTCGCGCTTTACGTTCTCGAGCATTTC